>CAZVJA010000197.1:0-10284 GCA_964626885.1 uncultured Planctomycetaceae bacterium
TCAGGAAAGGCAAGGGGGAAGAATCAGGTGATACGGTTTTAGGTTGCGAGGGTTCTAGGCCTAAAACCCTAAAACCTTGAGAACCGTCCAGCTTCTATCTTCCATCGTCCTCCTTCTTCCGACGCGGGACTTTGGACCTCTTCTCCATCCTCCCCCCTCCGTCTTCCTCCTCCGTCCGTTCATCCCGCAGCCACTTCGATCTCGCGGGGCCATTGCTGGTACGCTTCCCAATAGGTCTTCTTCAACGCGATTTCATCATCCTCTGCGGCGGGCTGCACGCGGCCGTTGCTGTCGATGCCGCGCGACACAATGGTATGTTTCCCCGCCGGTACGGTACCGAGGTCGAGCGAAAAGAACGTCCAGCAATATTTCGAGCGGGGCTCTTTGTCGAGCTTTGCTTCGCGCCACGGACCGTCGTCGACTTTGATTTCCACCTTCGCGATATCGGTCCCGTCTCCCCAGACGGCGCCATAGGCTTTCAGCGGAACTTGCCCATTGACGGCGGCCCGACGCGTCACGCGGGCAACGATGGACTTCAAATTCATCCGCGCGACGGAGCTCTCGACATAGACAACCTCGTCTCCCTGCCGTTCGCCGCGCACGGTCACATAATCGCGTCCCATGAACCGCCCCATGTAACGGCGCTCACGGACTTCAATCCGCCGCAGCCATTTGACGTTCGCGATGCCGTAATAGCCGGGAATGATCAGCCGCACCGGCGCGCCATTGCGCTTTTCCAGCGGCTCGCCGTTGCGGGCGTAGGCGAGCAGAATATTCGGATTCGCGGCATCCTCGACAGACAAGCTCCGTCCGAAGGGAACTTCGACGCTCAACTCGCGGGGCGTCCCTTTGCGGAGCGTTTCGGTCTGTTTGTCGCCTCCGAAGAAGACGATCTCCTTCGCGTTGGGCTTGATGCCGCACTCTTTCAGTAATGTCGCCAGCGGCGTGCCGGTCCATTTGCTGTTGTACACCGCGCCCATGAAGCCTTTCCCGACACCGTTGCCGGAGCACTCGAGCGTCATCAGCTGATCCTGGCTTGGCCGCGCCTTGAGTTCTTCGAGCGTGAAAGTTCTAGGTTTCTCGACGAGCCCGGCAATTTCCAGCCGATAGTCCTCCGGCTTGATTTCCGGCTCGTTGTAGTGCGCGACGCTGAAGACCTGATCCTGCGGCGTGATCCAACTGTCGAGCGTTTCCCAGTCGAGCATCTTCGGCTTGGCGGGGGGCATATTGAGGAACGGCACGAGTTCCTCACCCTGCTCTTCGCCAGGGAAGACAAACCCGGGGCGCGACATTTGCGCGAATAGAGCCGTCATGGCGGCCGCGGAAATCTTGAGCGCTTCTCGACGCGAAAGATCAGTGATGGACATTGTCGGCGTCCTCGGGGTCGATGTTTAAGAATGGGACAACTTCAAGCACTCACTCACCATAAAAGAATCAAGGCTTCGTGGCGAGATCGTCCGGCGAGAGTGCGATATCGACACGCAATGTCTCGCCGGGTTTGATGTCAACGCGCCGCGTGCCGCGCAGATCACCCGGCGGATGAATCAACTCCAGACGGTATTCGCCGGGCGGTACGTTTTCCAGTCGAAATTTGCCGTCGTTCCCGGTGATTTGAAAATGCGGGTGGTCAAATACAAAAATCCAGGCCCGCATCTGGCTGTGAAAAATGCAGCCGAGAATAATCGGCCGCCGCGATCCTCCCGCCTTCGTAAATGTTTCGACCGTCTCTTCGCTGTTCGCGATCGTGACGTTGAACGGGTGGAGATCGCTCGATGTCGACACGTTGTGCGTGCCGGCGTCGCTGTTGGTGAAGCGGATGCTGTCGCCGGCGCGGATGGCGACGGTTTCGGGACTGAACTGCAAATCATGCTGATCGACCACGACGGTCGCCGGTGCTTTCGACGGAGCGGTTTTCCGCAGCTTCGGGCTTTCGAGATTCACCAGCGTACCGGCGAGTTCCGCGGTCTTCGCTCGAACGTAATAGCGGCCGTAGCGCCAGGGGCGTTTCGCATCGACTTTGTAGCTGATCGTTCCTTCGATCGTGCCGTTGGCAACCCCGGCTGGTTTGCTCGTCTCGTCCCCGTTCGCCCAGCGCGGCGTCCCCGTCAACATCACCAGGCATCCGAGCATCGTCAAGAATAGAATCCGCCGCGGCGCAGCGCAACCGCACGGTCGCATTCGACCGCTGACATCAGAGGGTTTCGCCGTCTGTTCCGAATTCATGGGACTTTGTCCATACTTTCCACGGTCGAATCAATTTGCAAGCCCAGGCTCACCGACCAAAGAATCTAGTGCCCCTACCGAGGGACCATGTTATAATGGGTTTCCCTCCGGGAGACTCCCCACCAACTGAACCTTCCACGCCAGAGAATCCTGCATGCTCAGCATCGGACAGATTCAACCCAAAACCTGCGGCGGGATCTCGCGACGCGAGTTGCTGCGCGCCGGCGGATTGGGTGTGCTTGGCCTGTCGTTGGCGGATCTGTTGCGGTTTGAATCACGCGGGGAAGCCGCGCAGCCGCGCGCGAAGAGCGTTATTGTCCTCTGGCTGTGGGGCGGCCCGAGCCACATCGACACCTTCGACCTCAAGCCGAATGCTCCGGTCGAATATCGCGGGCCGTACGCACCGATTGCAACGAGCGTTCCTGGAATCGACATCTGTGAATTGCTCCCCGAAACCGCTCGCCGGGCGCATCAATACGCGATCATCCGGTCGATGGTTCATGAATCGAACGATCACGGAATCGCGGGAACGATCGGGCTGACGGGATCCATCGCCGGCGCGAAGAGCCTGAGCGGCCAGACGCTGCCCGGCCGGCTGTTGCCGGCGCACGGTGCCGTCGTCTCGCGCGTGCTTGGTTTTCGAGCCGAGACACCCCGATTCGTCACGCTCGGCGGGTTCCTCCACCAGGGGAAGCAGGCGATCACCGGTGAAGGAGGGGGTTCGCTCGGCACCGTGCACGATCCGTTCCGTCTCGATTACGATCCCGTGAAAGGGGTGCGCATTCCTCAACTGGAATTGAGCGAGGGGCTCACGCTCGACGGACTCCGCAATCGGCGGCAACTGCTCGATCAGATCGACCAGCTTGCCAGGCAGGTCGAGAATTCGCGCGCCTTCGAACAGTATGACGAATTCTACCGCCGGGCGTTCTCGCTCCTCACATCGCCACAATCGCGCGAGGTCTTCGACCTCGACAAAGAACCCGATGCGCTCCGCACGCGCTACGGCAAGTTCCGCTTCGGCCAAACTTGCCTCCTCGCGCGGCGACTCATCGAAGCCGGGTCGCGATTCGTGCAAGTCAACTGGAGCTCGCACGTCGAGCCGATCGAAGACACCGGCGACGGCGGGTGGGATATGCACGATCGCTATTTTCAGCAGTACCAGGACCGGCATTCGTGGATGTTCGATCAGGCGTACTCGGCCTTACTCGACGATCTCGACCAGCGGGGAATGTTGTCGGAAACAATCGTTATCGCCGCCGGGGAATTCGGCCGAACTCCCAAAATCAACAACAAGGCGGGGCGCGATCACTGGAACAACTGCTACTCGGCGCTCGTGGCTGGGGGCGGATTCCGCGTCGGGCAGATTGTCGGATCGAGCGACAAACGGGCGGAACACCCCGCGAGCGCCCCCAGCACGCCGGCCGACCTCTTCACCACCGTGCTCGAACAGATCGGCATCGGGACCACTCAACTCACGGCGGTCAGCCTCACTCCGCAGGGACGCGCCATCGAGGATCTGCTGTGATGCGCGACCGACTTCCTGCAACGTCCGTCGGCCGTGCCGTGCTGTTTGTGTTGCTGTGCTTCGCGCCAAGAGCTTTGAAGGCCGAAGACCGCGCGCCCGCGACGGCCTCGCGCAACGAAGCCATTGTCCGACTCACTCATGACGGACTTTTCAAACAGCGCCCCGCCTGGTCGCCCGATGGAGAATGGCTCGCTTTTTCCCGTCATGAGGTGTCGGCCATCTTCATTTATCTGCGATCCGCCGACGGCCAGACCGAACGCCGGCTCTCTGCGCGAACGCATCCGGAATATGACGCCGTCTGGTCTCCCGACGGAAAACGGCTGGCATTCTCCTTCGTCAGAACGTCCCCCAATCAGGGAGACGTCGAGGTTTATCTCATCGGGGCTGACGGCAAGAACGAAACTCCCTTCGCGTTGACCGCCGGGAAGCTCTCGCATGAAGAGTCTCCCTGCTGGTCCCCCGATGGGAAGCAGATCGCCTTTTCTTCGACTCGCGACGGCAATCAGGAATTGTACATCGCCCCGGTCGACGGTCCCCTGCCGGTCGCGGAACCACGACGACTGACCAACGATGCCGGCCTCGATGCTCATCCGGCTTGGTCCCCCGATGGAAAACAAATCGCCTTCGCCACCGATCGCTGGGGAGAAGTCGAGTTGGCCGTGGCGGATGTCGAGACCGGCAAAGTCACTCGCCTGACCCAGAGCCGCGGACTCGATGATTATCCCGCGTGGTCTCCCGACGGAAAATCGATCGCCTTCACCAGCAATCGGGACGGAAACTTCGAGATTTATCTCATCGAACGCGACGGCTCGTCACCGCGCAATCTCTCTCGGCATCGCGGCATCGACAATTTTCCCGCGTGGCACGGCGCGGGACGAATCACGTTCGTTTCCAACCGCGACGGCGGGTTTGATCTGTATGATCTGCCGACCGGCGCTGCCGCGAACTGATTTTCTATACGGCTTTCTGTACGATGGTGATCGGTGAACTTCCTTCGCTCTCACGAGGGTGGGTCGATCGTACAACTCCCCAAGGAACCAGCAGCATGAGCAACTCCTTCAAGAACACCCTGTTCGATCTTTCCGGAAAGGTCGCTCTCGTCACCGGCGGCAGCAAGGGGCTCGGCAAGGCGATGGCGCGCGGCTTCGCGGAGGCGGGGGCCGACATCGTCATCTCCAGCCGTCACGCGGACGAACTCAAGTCCGCGCTTGAAGAGATCCGCAAGGGGACCGAAGTCCGAGGCGCGTATTTCGTGGCCGACATGACCGACCGGGCCGAAGTCGACAAACTCGCCGAGAAGGCCCTCAAGGAAATGGGGCGAGTCGATATTGTCGTCAACAACGCCGGTTCGAACGTGCCCGAAAACATCGACCAGGTCACCGATGTGAACTGGGACCGCATTCTGGAGTTGAACCTCTCATCGTGCATGGCGCTCACCCGCGCGCTCGTGCCGCAGATGAAAGAGCGCAAATGGGGACGGGTGATCCACATCTCGTCGATCATGGGGCTGGCGTCGAAAACCGGCCGCAATGCATATTCCGCGACGAAATCGGCGCTCATCGGCTTGGCCCGCGCCAGTGCGCTCGAGTTGGGACCGTACAACATCACGGTGAACTGCCTCGCTCCGGGACCGTTCTTGACAGATCTTCCCGGAAGCATACTTTCGGCGGAAGAGAAAGGGTGGTTCGCGAAGCGAACCGCCGTCGGTCGCTGGGGAGATCCGCGCGAACTCGCCGGCCCGGCGCTGTTGCTGGCCAGTGAAGCCGGCAGTTACATCACCGGCCAGACGATCGTCGTCGACGGCGGGACGTTGTGCATGACGTTTTGACGATCACTGCATCGGTCACACGGAAACGCCTAACGGATTTCAAGCTCCCAGTTCAGGAGGAGATCATTGCTCACCAACCCGCATACCGGAACCCGCATCGACGAGGTCGCGGCGGGCATCTATCGCATCAACACTCCGCTGCGGACCGATGCCATCCCTGGCGGGTTCAACCTCAGCCAATACCTCATCGTCGATGATGAGCCGATGATCTTCCACACCGGCTGGCGGCGCTGGTTCCCGTTTGTGTCGGAGGCGGTGTCGAAGGTCATCCCGCTGGAGAGCATCCGTCACATCGGCTACTCACATTTTGAAGGGGACGAGTCCGGCGCGATGAACGAGTTTCTGGCAGTGGCTCCGCGGGCGGTTCCGTTCGCCAGCCATGTCGGCGTGATGACCTCACTCAACGATCATGCCGACCGGCCGGCGAAAGGGCTGGCAGACGGCGAGGAATTCTCCACCGGGAAAAAGACCTGGGTCTGGATCGACACGCCGCACGTGCCGCACGGCTGGGACTGCGGGGTATTGTTCGACAAATCGACCGGCACGCTGATGTGCGGCGATCTATTCACGCAGCCGGGCGCGGAAACGCCTCCCGTGACCGAATCGGAAATTCTGACCGCCAGCGAAGCGATGCGCAAGCCGATGGAGTATTACGCTCACTCCACGAAGACCGCCGCGACATTGGAACGTCTGGCGAAGCTCAACCCCAAAACGCTCGCCTGCCAGCACGGCAGCGCGTATCGGGGAGACGGAGCAGCGTTGCTGCGTGAACTCGCGAAGATTCTCGAACGGGAAGAGCGGGCGCACATGGCGAAATGAGTGTCGTCCGGCGCAATTGGAATTGGAACCACGAGTCAAAAGCAATTGACACATGAGACTCTTCGAGGGAACCGAATTCGATCGCCCGCCGCGCTGTGAACGGTGCGACAAGCTGGAATCGGAATGCGATTGCCCCCCCGCGGCTCCCCCCGCAAAGAAATTGATTCCACCGGAAAAGCAGACCGCGCGGCTGGCGGTCGAGAAGCGGGCGCGGCAAAAGCTCGTGACCGTCATTCGAGGACTCTCGGCAGAGGGGAATGATCTGCCGGTGCTGCTGACGCGGCTCAAATCGACTTGCGGCGCCGGGGGCTCAATCCAAGGGGAAGATCTCGAAGTGCAAGGAGACCACCGCGAGCGAATTCGGGAAACACTGCGGAAAATAGGCTATCGCGTGAAGGGATAACACTGCACGGCCGGCGAAAGAGCCGCGTGATTCCTCCTCACGGTAATTCCCCTTTGACATCGTCTCTCCGATGGTGGTAATCTGACGGCGCTTTACCAGTGGGCGGATGGAGTGGCACCATGTCGAGCGGTCGAATGACGGCGGCTGAGATTACCCTCTTGCGCAAGACGCTCAAGATGACGGAAGGGGAGTTCGCCGAACGGATCGAGCTGGAAGACCGGCAGGCGGTCAAGATGCTCGAATCGGGAGCTCTTAAGCCGAACCCTCGGATGAACAGACTGCTGATGAAGCTCCTGTCTCTGGGAGCGACGCGCTCTCCCAAATTGAAAAAGCTGCTGGAAGAGATCAAAGAGCGCGTGCAGGCTCGGTTTTGAACGCGTGTCGAACTGACTCGCGGCGCCACTGAAAGCCGGCGGTCTCCAGTACCGTTAACCCGCCGTCATCCATTCGATACGGCACCGTTTGTAGTCGCCCCGCAGATGCTCCTTGAGCAAGTGCTCCAACCCGGCCGGCGTGAGCGACGTCTTCAACAGAACTTTGTCCTGAATTCCTTGAAGCATGTCGTGCAGCACCGCATCCATCGCGCGGGCACCGGAGTGCAATTGCGTGGGGGGCAACTCCAGCAGCTTGCGGGCAATCTTCTCGATCGTCGAGGGATGCGTCCCGTCCTCGATGGCGAACACGAAGTTGTGATCAGCCAAGTGTGCGCCTCCTACCGCGGAACTCGTGGTAATTCAGACCCGCACAACATCAAACGGCCGATAGTCTAACGCGCGAGCGTTACGTGCCTCAATGTCGTACTCCAGTCGGACAGACGATTACTATAACTCGCGATCACATCGAAGCGGTTTGATGCGTCACGTGGTCCGACGGGTGGGCCGCATTTCGTTACTTACAACAACGGGCTCAAGAGTCGCAGCGTGTTCTCCAGAAATCGGCTGCCGTAGGAACGCTTCCGCCAAATCTCCGGATCGAGCCGGTCGGAATCTGCGAGGTAAGCTTTCAGAAGTTCACCGAGCTGCGCGGCGAATTCCTGGTCGTAAACGAACAGCGCCACCTCATAGTTCAACCACAAGCTGCGCATATCGAGATTCACGGTGCCGAACATTGAGATGCCACCGTCGACCACGATCGACTTTGTGTGCAAGAGCCCGCCGCGATACAGATGTATTTCGACACCCAGTTCCAAAAGGTCGTCGTAAAATGAGCGACTGGCGTAACGAGTCAGCAGCGAATCGACCCTTTCCGGTACAATCAGTCGGACCGTGACACCCCGTCCCGCCGCGCCGCGCAGTGCGCGCAAGAGTGAATCGTCGGGAACCAGGTACGGAGTCGTGAGGACCAGTTCCCGCTGCGCGGACTGAATGAGCGCGAGAATCATTTGCAGTAGACCGTCGTTTCCCTCACCGGGTCCGGAGGGGATGACCTGAATGTCGGCCGGCCCGCGCGGTTCGACAAGCCGCAGTCCCAGTCGCGAGATCAATTCCCCGAGCGGTTCGCCGGTTTCGAGGATCCAGTCGGCCGCCGCGGTTCCCGCCAACGGCGCGACGACCGCTCCTTCCAGGCGCACCATCGCATCGACCCATTCACCGACTCCGGCATCCTGCTTGAAATAGCGGGGGTCAACAAGGTTCATGCTGCCGGTCCAGGCGGTGGCGCCATCGATCACGACAATTTTCCGATGGAGTCGCAGATCGGTGCGCCCCGCGATGGTGCGAAACAGCCCGACCGGCAGGGCGGGGCGAACATCGACCCCCGCCTCGCGGAGTCGCACGGGTTGTTTTCCTTTCCACCACGGCCGGGCGCCCAGCGCATCGATCAGCAGACGACACGCAACGCCCCGTTTCGCGGCTCGAATGACAGCTTCGAGCACGTCGTCGGCGAGTCCTCCTTCGTTCCAGATGTAGAACTCCATCAACACGCTGGTCCGGGCCGTGTCGACGTCGCGGGCGATCGCGGCGAGGATCTCTTCCGTCTTGGAAAAGAGTTGAAACCGGCTCCCGCGCACGGTGAGGCTCCCCAGCATCGACCTTCCCAAACGATCCATTCCACGCGCGGCGGGAGAATGACGGGTCCAATCCACGTCGGTGATTCCTTCCTCGATCGCCACGGCTGCAATCTTGCGGAAGTCGAGCCGCAGACGTGCCAACTCCCGGACGCGGCTGGGGCTGATGCGGCGCTCACCGATCAGGAGGTAGAGCACTCCACCCAGCAGCGGAATTCCGAAAATCAGCAGCAGCCATGCCAGCGCCACGCCAGTCGGAGGTCGCTTCATGATCACCCGTACGGTGATTCCCCCCACGATAAGCAGGTGGAGCAGGAGGGTAATCGTGGACGACAGAAGCCAAATCGGGTTCGACATGCCGCCATCTTTGCAGGTTCGAGCGCAAAAATCACCCGCTTTATTCCGCGGCGAGCGCTTCGAGCTTCTTGCAGATGCCGATCTGAAACAGAATGGTGAGCACAACGCACAGCACGGCCGGAATCAGCTGCATCAGGAAGGCGATGACCTGGGCATCCTGAAATCGCGTAGCCGTACCAAGGAACATGTAGATCGGGGTGAGAAAGCACTGCGACATGTAGCTCAAGAAGAGGGCCAGCGGCAGCGCGCCCCATTTGACCACCAGCGACAAATAGGCCGTCATGGAAAGAAAACAGGCGAAAAAGCAGATTCCGTAAAAGGCACCAATCGAAAACATCCCCTGGAGAATTTGCAGCAGACCTTCCGGATAAACGACCGCACCAAAGAGAAAGCAGAGGGCCGCCGGCGAGAGGGCGGGGATCGCGGCGGCAGCCTTGGATGCCGCGATGCGAGCCGTCGATTGTGGAAGCATCATGAGGAAGGGGAGAGTGTGTGCCTGCACCTCCTCGCGAAACACCCGGGCCGAGAACAGACTCAACAGGAAGCCGCTGACGATAAACGCGATCATCATCGCGCTCATCCCGATCGTCTCACGCGAATATTCGTCGCCCGGCATGAGGTTCCGTGCCAGGGGGGCGACGACTCCGACGACAATCGTGAAGACCACGCACTCTAGAATGGCGAGCGCCCAGCCCCCAGCCACGAAATGGAAATCCTTCCAGGCCAGGGCGTATTTCCATGCGCGGTTCTTCGTGGTGCGTCGTTTCCGGCGCAACGGCTCGACGAAGATCGCCTCCAACGGCTTCATCCCGTGCCGCTCACGCGTGCAGCGCTCGAACAAGAGCCACGAGAGACAGAACAACGATCCGCCGCCCGCCAGGTCGGCGAAGACCTGTTTGCTGAGAATGCTCTCCGAGAATCCCGTCGACAAAATCGCCGTGATGCGGTGATAGATGGGAACATCCGAGGTCCAGCTTTCCACCGCCTGCGCGGCGTTCATCACCCAGGCCGACTGCACGGCGGAAGTCTGTTGCACGGCGAGCGCAATGGCATGCATCAGCACGGGACCGAGCAACACGCCGCAGCCCAGCGCGATGGTCATCATCCGCTCCGCCCAGCGGGCA
>CAZVJA010000198.1:0-10098 GCA_964626885.1 uncultured Planctomycetaceae bacterium
CAATCGATTGCCCGGCAGGAGCAGAGTGCCGAGAAACACGGCGCTGCAGGTTATGCTTGAGCATAACGGATAACTACAGTGTGTAATGATCAATATCGATTTTGATTCCAAGTGCAGCGGCTCGATTACGGATGGTGCGTGGCAACGACGGTGGTGCTGCCGTTGAGCCCGACGAGAAACAGAAGAAATCTGCCTGGACTCCCTCTGCCAGCAATGTGTGAACCGCGTCGGCCTTCGGCTCAAGTTGATTGAGTAACCAGTCAAGGTGGATGGCCAACCTCGGGGATTGAACCCACTTCTCCGATGACATCGACCACATTCCACCACGATAGGGCGAGTGTTCTTCGATCCGCCCGGACTTTACCCGATGCAGTCGAGGTTCACCGTCGCGATGCGTTTGATCCGGTGGTAATCGCAGGGCCAAGGTAACCGTCAGCGGGTCGAGCGTGTCCGCATAGAAACGGACGGATGCATACGCACGGCTGTAAACACGCTTCGGCAAGTTAAGTATCTCCGTACTGTTGGCAATGCCCACTCACTTCGAGACACCCTACTTGGTTCCATGGGAATCGAGCTTGGTGCGAATCGTCTGCCAAGAATCGGTGAAGCCGGAGTCAGCCCAATCGCGTAATATCTGCGATTGTGCGCGGACTTTCGCAAGACGTGCATTGTCGTCACTTTCGGTGTCAGATCGCATGACAAGAAAAAGCCCCTGGACCTCGTGCACATCGGGAACGTGTTGATAGGCACCAAGTTGTTGCTCCGGGGTGAGGGACAACACGCCTGCCGGCCGTTCACTGTCACTAACCCCTCGCGTGATTCCAAAGAAATCGATATAAGCGACGGACGGTGAGCTTTGCCAATAGTGCTCATGTTTCGCTTTAATGTTTTTGTGGTACCATTTGGAACACACTGTCTCCGTGACTTCCGACCATTGGCGACCAAAGCTCGCCTGATAATTGTCGAGCGTGAGGCGACACAGCACACAAGAGTGGTGCCTCTTTCGCCGCATGTCCAATCCGGGCAAGAACAGAGTGAGGAAAAAGACGGCGGCCAAACCTACAATCAACCATTCCGCTCGCTTCAGTTTGATCCGCATCATCGATCCAGATTGTTTAGAGTTCTGCTGATCGAGAGTAGGGCCGCGCGCATCACCCCGCTGACGTGGCCGCGGCGGTTAGTTTCTGTTTTTGGTACTCGCGCGCGGCGACGTAGCGGGTGTAGTAGTGATTGAGGGCGTCGATCACCTCCTGGTGCCGCGCGCCGAACACTTTCATCTTGACCGACTGATTCAGTTTCTTCTCGCGGGTGTAGCTGACGGTGAGCACTCCCTCGTGAAGGTTGATGTTCTTGATCTCATTGTAACGGATCGGGTCGGGCCATTTGGCATAAGTCAGCTTCTCGTAATCGAGCGTCAACGGTCCGTCCTTCCCCTCGAAGCTTACTCCGGGGAAGAATTTGAGGACCATCGTCCGCTCGTCATCGGTCTCGGGAATGAACCGGTACGGCAGCGACCGCTCGTGCGATAGCCGGAAATGCTCCTCGAAGGCGCTCCATTGACCTCGCTCAATCTGCTCGGCGTTGTGAATGCGCTGGTACCAGGCGCCGTCGGGCGAATTGGCTAGGAGTGACTGCGCCTTGTCGTCATATAACGGAACGCCGATCGCCTCGAGCCGCAGCGACAGCGGGGGGTGTGAGTCAAAGGGGTGCGAACTTGGCAAGTCGGCGATTTCCGAGCCGGAGGCGAACAGCGTCGCGTATTGCGGAAATCCCTGCTCAATCCGCTCGGAGACATTGGCGGTTTCCAGCACCTGCTCCTGCTTGAACAGTTCGTTCTCCACCGAGTTACGGTATTTGCTGTAGGCGATGATGCGCAGCAGGGCGCCGGCCAGCGCCGCCGAAGAGGTTGTCTCGACGGCGATATGGTCAGCTCGAAACTCCCGGCGGCGCGAATGCCGCCTCAGCGAAATCTCGTACAGCGCCCGGAAGAAGAGCATGTAATAGAAAATCGGTTTGGTGATCCCCCCGTCGTGCAGCGCCTGGAGATAGATGCCGTATCGATTGAGCAACGGCGAAATCTTGCGGGAGTAGAGCGTGTCGTTACCGCTGAAGTGTGCCATCTCGTGCGCCAGCACCGCATCTGCTTCGGCCCCTTGCAACTGCTTGAGAAGCGACAGACTGACGAACAGCGTCCGCCCGGTGTACGTTTTGTCCCGCACCGTCACGGGCTGTTCGGTCACGAAGAAATTGTCGTCGATGCCGACAATCACCTGGTCAGGAAGCTCCGTGCCGACTTTTGCACAGATGCCGCTCAACTCGTCCCAGAGCGGCATGGCCTGGCCTTTTTCGATGACTTCCCCCTGAACCGTAAAATTCGGTTTTACCCGTTGGAAGATCGCCAGGATGACGAGGCCGGCAGCGACGATCGCCGCCAAGCCGGCCATCAAGATCAGCTTGGGATAGTAGCGCTCCGCCCACAACGCCGTGACCCAGAATGACAGTGCAACGAGCAGTGTCCCCTGTGCAATCGTCTGCAGAGCGCCGTAGATTCGCAACACATGCCAGCTGATGGAGAGGCTGAGGTATTGCACGAAGGCTGAACTGAGCGAGAAGAGTACGCAGACCCCGGCCACCAGGAAGACCAGAATGCTGCTGGCGATCGAAAGGACCGACAGGATGATCATCCAGCGGAAGGTTTTGAAGTGGAATTGAACATCCGAGCCGACCATCTGGGCGAAGTTTTCATCCCGCACCAGCCGTGAGAAGGGGACGTTGGTAAAGAACTCGATCGCCTCGGCCCGTTTTTCATCGGTCAGCTCCTTGTCGGCTTGGATCTCCGTGAGGATCGCTTCGCGGACCCGGCGATTGTAGGTATCTTGCGCATGGAGGAAGAACAGCAGCGAAAGAACTGGGATCAGGTAGATCAGCAGTGCAGGGAGCAGAAAAGCTTTTGCAAAACCGACTTTCGTGAATCCCGTCTGCGAACTGCTCATCGTGTTTACTCCCTCGTGTGATGATTTGATGTGTCGGTATTCGAATCAGGGCGGCACCACGCGGAGCGGAAGCTCTCTCCTGAAGGAGCATGCCGCGACTCTTTCGTGATGATTTCCAGGGCAGATGGAATTCTGTACATTTCCCGTGGGGGAAGCAAGAATTTTTTAGGGGAAGTCGAGAATGACAAAGTGTAACGTGATTGCTCGCGATTCGAGTTGCAAAGCGACTTCGACTCGCGAGATCGATTCTGTTCGACGTAGAGTGCACTGACATCGCTGGGACCGAGCGTTGTGCATTCACGTCGCGAGCACGACGGTAATTCTCACGACTCGGCATCGTCGGGCACGAGTTCAAACGCGCCCGAGAGTTCCGGCGGGATGCGGCGGGGGACGTGGTGTTCCAGCCCGATGAAGGCCCAGTTCGTTTCCGCAATCACCAACGTTGCCTTGTCGCTGCGGCGGAGGATGCGATATTTCCGCGTCGACGTGACTTTTTTGAAGTCCGCCACCCAGGTCCGCACAACGATCTCGTCCCCTTCAAAGGCGGCTTGCAGGTATTCAACCCGGTGGGTGCGCACCACCCAGCCGGCGCCGACCTCGCGGTAACGTTCGGGGGGCCAACCTTGCAGCGACGAGTGAGTGACCGCGGCCCAGTTCATCCACTTTACGTACTCAACATTGTTAACGTGCCCCTGATCGTCAATTTCGGATGCGAGCACGATATGCGGGTGTTCGTAAATGGCAGGCATGGGGAGTATTGGCTTCAGACTTCAGCTGGTCGGGTTCTCAGGCTTCAACGACTTGGACGAACTGGCCGGGATCACGCTGAAGCACAGCCGCGAAGGCCACAGGAAAGTCGATCTCGCGGCCTGCCGGGAATTCCGCTCCGTTCGCTACGCTTACTTTGAGAAACTCCCGAAGAAAAGGCAATTACACTATTGAGGGAAAGCTGCAAGGAACATCCGACCTACGCCGTTTATCTTCCATCCTGCATTTTCTCATCTGTGGCACGGAGCCGTATTACACCACAGGCTCGCGTCGGGTGTCAAAGGGCACCATCCTTTCCGTGACTCACCTTGACCTGTTCCCCAACGCCGGGATACAACTCCGCCCGATGCTGAATTTCTAACAGGTCCGGAGACCAAAAATGGGGACGCGATCGCTGGTCTGCTTTGCATACGTTCTGTGTTTCGCGACGATCTGCTTCGGGGATGGCCCCCTGCCGATGGGGGCACCAATCGCTTCGTCAAAGGAAGCCGGAAGTCGGCAGGAAAGAACCCGCTTGGCTCTGGAACAGATTCGTTCCACGGCGGACGAATTGGAGAAGCTTGGTTTCCAGGAAGAAGCCAAGTCGCTGCGTGACACGCTTCTGAAGATCCTTTGGCACGAAACCACAAACCTCAACGCACCGGCACCGGAAGTGAAACACGGGAAGCAGGCGGCCTCACCGTCGCTCAAGGGGGAAGAACTCCGGCAGGTCAACTGCCGCATCCACATTGTTGAACTCTCCGGCAAAGGGGTGGCCAAGTGGAAATCGCTGTCGAAGAATGCACAGAACAACTCCGGTCCCATGACCAGCATTCATCAGGATGGGGATGGGTTGCTGAAGACGCTCCAGGATGCTGGTGACGCGAAGGTTCTCTCAGCGTCTGTGATCAGAACCCCGCTCAAGCAGCCTGCCAAGTTGATGGTTGGCAGCGAGTTTTCGATTTTGGTTCCCCAAGATCAGGGAAAAACCACCGTCGAAAAGCGACAGACCGGTGTCCGCTGTGAAGCCGTTGCGAATCTTGCGGAAAATGGGAAGTTGCAAATCGATTTTTCCGCTGAAATTTCCGAGCGGGACGACAAACGCTGTGTTGTGACTCTCGGATATCAGGTGCCCGGCCTCACGACGCGCCGTGTGAGAACAGATTGTGTGTTAAACAGCGGCGAAACACTGGCGGTCAGCGTCCCATCCATTCCAGCATGACAGGATGATTCGGGCAACGGGGAGACGGCGGCGGAAGAGAACATCACGCTCTTTCTCGCTACACCCACGCTGGTGCCCGAGACTTCGAAATAACGACCGATCGGATGCCGTTTCACGCAATCGGCAGCAGGTGTTATTTCTTCTTCGGCCGAAACGCGACCAGCTTCGTTTCGTCGGTTGTGAGGTACGGGCCTTCCAGCAGATCGACACAGTACGGAATCGCGGGGAAGACGGCGTCGAGACATTCCGCGATGGCCCGCGGCTGACCCGGTAGATTGACGATCAACGCCTGGCCGCAAATTCCTGCCGTCTGTCGCGAGAGAATCGCCGTCGGGACTTTCTCGAGCGAGACCTTGCGCATCAGCTCGCCGAAGCCGGGCATCAACTTCTGACAGACCCTCTCCGTCGCTTCCGGGGTAATATCGCGCAGCGCCGGTCCGGTGCCGCCGGTGGTGATGACGAGGCAGCAGCCTTCCGTTTCACATAACTGCCGCAACGTCTCCTCGACGACCGGTCTTTCATCGGGAATGACGCGCGGAACCGCTTCCCAGGAAGATGTGAGAATATTCGTGAGGTATTCGTGAATGGCGGGCCCCCCGCGATCCTCATATTCGCCCCGGCTGGCGCGGTCGCTGACAGTTACAATTCCAATGCGTGCGGTCTGAGTCATCGTACGTTACTCGTTACTGGAACTTGCTTTCCGCTGAGGCTGAATCACCGCTGTCGATTCCGGCGATTGCTCCGTGGCGGCGACATCTTTCGGCTCTCCCGATTCTAGCCAACCTCCGCAACGGGGGGTATTGCTTCACCCGACCTTGGGAATCTGCCCGCCGAACTCATCACGTTCGTTTGCTCTGCTGTTGGGGATGTGTACACTCAATAGCGGCGTCTTTTCCGCGCGGTTGCTCGATCAATCAAGAGTTGCGCAAAGGAGAAATTGAGAATGAAGACCTGGATGCAGGCTGTGGTTGCAGTGGTAGGTGTGGGGATAGCATTAGCGAGTTTTGTTCACGCGGCAGACAAGCCGAAGCTCGATCCCAAGAAGGCATCCAAAGAAAAGGAAAAGGCTCTCGGCAAGGAGGGCGCGAAAGGAGAGGGAACCGCCGTGCTCGAACACAAGATGAAGTCGCTCGCCGGGAAGACGGTTGACCTGTCGCAGTACAACGGGAAGGTGGTGTTGATTGTCAACGTCGCCAGCCATTGTGGATACACCCCACAATACGAAGAACTGCAAGCGCTGAACAAGAAATACAAGGACAAGGGGCTCGCGGTGCTCGGCTTCCCTTGCAACCAGTTCAAAAAGCAGGAGCCGGGCACGTCCGAAGAGATCGCCACGTTCTGCAAACAGAACTACGGCGTGACGTTCGACATGTTCGAGAAGATCCTCGTCAACGACGACAAGGACAGCGGCGAGAAGGCCGCCCCGCTGTATCAGCAGCTCACGTCGGAAAAGTTCACCAAGAAAGACGCCGGACCTGTGAAATGGAACTTCGAGAAGTTCCTCATCGGCCGTGACGGCCACGTGGTCGCCCGCTTCCGCTCAAAGGTGAAGCCGGAATCGGAAGAGATGGTCAAGGCGATCGAAACCGAGCTGGCGAAGAAGTAATCGGCGGGAGTTGATCGCAGAAGATGATGAGGTGGCGTGGTTTTCGGACCACGCCATTTTTCTTGCGCGATCGTTCAGGCGCTACTGCAAATATCTCGTCCGTTTCTGGATGTCGGTATTCACGCTCTGATAGCGTGTCACAAGATTGCCGGTGCTGAACAGCCCGGTGCGGATGAATTCCATGTCATCGGCTCCGATCGCGTCGTGGAAGATCGGCAGCAGGTATTGCACACCGAGCTTGGATGGCTGAAACCGCCGAGCATCGTATAGGCTGGGATGCACCTGCCGCGCGTGGATTTTTCCATACTTGTCGCGAAGCTTATTGGCGGGAAGCTCCTCGAGCGTGAACCCATGCTCGCGCGTCCATTGCAGGGTGGCCAAGACGTTATTGCGCCCCTTATCGAGCAGTTCGACGGCCTTGCCCCCCAGTTGAGAGCCGTAGAAGCGATCGAACTTGATCGGTCGGCCGCCGCGCTGCGTGTGCCCGATTTTTCGCGTGAAGATCGCGGAGTCGGGCGATTCGTAAGGCCGATGCTTCTTGAAGTATTCCGTCCCGATCTGTTTCATCAGAATCCGTTTGAGCTCTTCGGCCGCGCCGCTGAAGATTGTATTCCCGGCGGGATCAACGCTTTTGGAAATGTTCCCGAGTTCCTGTCCAGAAGCATCGACCACCCCTTCGCCGACAACAATCACCGCGTGCCTCTGCAGTTCGTACAATTCAAGTACACGCTCGGCGAGATGTGCCGCATCGAGAGGGACCTCGGGGATGAGAATTATGTCCGGCTGACCGTAGGCTGAGCCGAGGGCAATATAGCCCGATTCGCGCCCCATGACTTCGATGATCGCAATGCGGCGATGCCCTTCGGCCGTGGTGCGAAGCCGCTCGATCGATTGTGCCACGACGAACACGGCCGTCGCGTAACCGGCCGTGGCGTAGTTGATGATCTCTTCCAGATCGATCTCTTCCCGCTGGGCAAGGTGACGATATGTTTCCTTCTTTTTCCCGGTCCCCCCTTCGCGAATCCACTCATTCGGTTCGTCGATGTAATTCAAGCCGAGGTCGTTGTCGATCGTTTTCGGCGCCAGCACGCAGGGAAAGCTGTCGGTCAGGGCTTGCATGCCGCTGATCGTGCCGTCTCCGCCGACACAGACCAATCCCTCGATTCCCAGTTTCCTAAGCCGGTCGACCACGAGCTTGAGTGTCGCGGTTTCTCCGGGGCACAAATAGGTGCGCGAGGCGCCGAGCAACGTACCCCCCAGACAAGGATCGAGCTCAGGGATGGTTCGAAACAGAGGGTTCAAGGGAACGTGCGGAACGTCGGCGTGCAGCAGCCCGCTGAAACCCTCGACGATTCCGTAGATTTCGATGTTCCGCGCATTGGCTTCCACCACGGCGCCGTAAATTGTCGCGTTGAGCGCCGGGGTGTCCCCTCCGGCGGTCAGAATACCGATCCGACGCACGCATTTCTCCTCAATTGTGGTGTCCTGCCGGGCAACTCCCGCGCCTCGCCAACTCCGACTTGAGTCTGACCTGGAAACAACTTATACACTGAGATCGAGAACCTTGCCGTGGCGGCGCCGGAACGACGCGATTCTTGCGGACCTGTCGTCACTCCGTCAATGCCGAATCCAACGAATGGAGAACGGAGATACGTATTCTCAGGTATGACAGGTTACCCGGCGAAGTCTCTCGGGATGGAGGCGGTGCTTGATTCGATGACTGACGCTGGTTTTGGAAAGTAAAGGAGCGGGAAGATGAGAGGGATGGCAGCCTGCTTTCTATCGGCAATGCTGGGGGCGGCGATGTTCTCATGGCTGGCATCACCCGCCGCACACAACGAGTTGCTCGCGCAGGACCAAGGTTCGTTCGAAGGACCTCGATTGCCGGGTGCTCCGGGACCGAATCGTGCGCCGGCGGCTCAGAGCCGCGATGATGAGCTGCGCCGGCTCTTCAACCGGGAAGGGCTCTCTCCGGAAGAAGCGATTGCCGTATCGGTCTACGACAAGGACAACAAGGGGGTCGTCAACATCACCACGAAAAGTTCGTCCGGGTTCCTACTGCTCGACGTCGCTTCGGAAGGAACCGGCTCGGGCTCGGTGATCGATCAGGCCGGCCACATCCTGACGAACTACCATGTCATCGAAGATGCCCAGCAAGTCGGTGTCACGCTATTCGATGGGAACAATTATGACGCAACCTTGGTCGGTGCCGATCCGATCAACGATATCGCCGTGATCAAGATCAACGCCCCCAGCGAGGTTCTGTTCCCAATCTCTTTCGCCGATTCATCCAACCTGCGTGTGGGCATGCGTGTCTTTGCGATCGGAAATCCGTTTGGGCTTGAACGGACGATGACGACGGGCATCATCTCCAGCCTCAACCGTACATTGCAGATTCGAGGAAACCGGAGCATCAAATCGATCATTCAAATCGACGCCGCGGTGAACCCCGGCAACTCCGGAGGTCCGCTGCTCAACTCGCACGGGCAATTGATTGGCATGAACACTGCAATTGCCAGCCGGAATGGACAAAGCGCCGGCGTGGGTTTCGCCATCCCCGTGAATCTCGTCACCCGCGTCGTCAACCAATTGATTCAGCACGGTCATGTCATTCGTCCCGAAATCGGCATTCAAAGCGTCTACGAAACCGATCGTGGAGTGCTCATCACGCGGCTGACTCCCGGCGGACCGGCCGAACGAGCCGGGCTGCGCGGCCCGCGTGTTGTCCGCAAAAACCGTGGGCCGTTTGTGACCGAACGGATTGATTATGGTGCCGCCGACATCGTGATCGGTGTCGACGGGCAGGACGTGAAGACCGCCGACGATTTCCTCGGCTACATCGAGACCAAGAAGGCCGGGGATCAAGTCGAGCTGGTCATTGTGCGAGAAGGCCGAAAAGTAACGGTTCCCGTCGTGTTGGGCGGGGGCGAGAAGAATTGACCGGCAAGAAAATAATCCATGACGTACCGACGTGACGACTTCCGTTTCCGAAACATCGCGTTTGCGATGATGTCGGTCTGTATGTTGGCCGGTTGTCCGAAACAATCCGTAGTGCCCCCGCCGGCGGCAAAGCCGTTCGTCGGAACGACCGTCACCGTGGCGGTTCCCGCTGGCCGGAACTTCGCTGCGAACTGGAAGATCCTGCTCGATGAATGGTCCGAACAGACCGGCGCGACCGTTGAACTTCGGGAGTTCGGTGGCACCTCTGACGATCCACGTTTGGCGGGGGCCTTAGTCGCGACCTATGGGAATCCATCCGTGACCGATGCCGATCTGCTGATCTTCTCTCCCGTGGAGTTTGGCGACTTCGCGGCGGAAAACCGCCTCGCCACTCTCGCTGATGACGAGCAATCGCTGCTGGGGCAACTCGACTGGATTGATGTTTTCCAAGGGTTGCGGCTGCGCGCGGCGTCGTTACAGAAGAAGCCCGCGATCGTCCCGCTCTCCAGCCCGGTGCTCGTCTGCTATTACCGGCGCGATTTGCTCGAGAAGGCGGGTCTGGCTCCACCGCAAACCTGGAGCGATTATCA
>CAZVJA010000199.1:0-10098 GCA_964626885.1 uncultured Planctomycetaceae bacterium
CAGGTGTTGCAGTCGGGAAAGTGGGGGAAGTCGGCCATCAGAAAGGCCTCGCTCAACTTGTTTCCCCCCTGCCGAAGGCGCGCACCGTAGACCGCTACGTCATCCGCGCTCCTCTCGCCGCTCCCCCGGTACCACGATGCCAACAGATCCCCATTCGGGCATTCGACGATCCCTGGGGCATGGTTGTGCTCAGATCGCAGGGGGAACACCAACTCAGACCGAATCGATGCAGCCGGATCGGCCGTCGGAAGGGCAACTGAGAGCAGGAACAGAGAGGTCACAGCCAGCGAACTCATCGGGAGCATCTCCTCACGAAAAACAACCATCGGGAAGCGGGCAAGCGACGCAAATGAGAGAGAGGACTACCTTTGCGCCCAAGATCGGAAGCCTGCTTTGTAACATACCCACGAGAGGATTTCACGGTTGCGGACGATTCTGATCTCCGGCAAGTACAGCGAATTCCGCGCATTTTCCCCAATTGCTTCAACCCATAGGTCTGTCAGGACCGATACAGGAAGAAAGGTGAGAGTCTGCACTGATGCGCGTCCATCGTCTCCATTCCGAATTCGGACCTAACTCAATACTGTAAAGACGTTTAAGACGTGTGAACTATGGACGGTTCTCAGAAAAACAGCCCGCCCGCCAAACAATTCGTACGGCAATGGCTTTGCCGCGTCCTGGGGATCGCGCTCATTCCTGCAGCGGTCACGGAGACGGGGTGCTCGGCACCCTCAATGGCTTGGAAGCGACAGAACGACTTCGACGTCGAACTGGTGGCCATGCCGGCACGAAAATCTCTGCTTGGTGACGGATTCCTTAGCCGGCGAAAGACTTCTCTGCCGCAACAATCGATCGGGAACGGAAATCCTGGTGGCGGGGCTACGGTGACTCCAGAGTCGGAAGAACGCCTGCTGGCGATCGCACGACTCTTCACGGCTCAAGGTCGCACACAAGACGCACAGCGGATCTATCAAAAACTCGGACGCACTCCAGAGCAGCAGTCCGCCGGCACCATTGCAAACCGTTCGGAGCAGCCGAAGGAACAACCGGCAGCCACCGCGCCCGCTGGCACATCGACTCCCACTGTCGGAAGTGAGGCGAAGCAAGCTTCTCGAACAACGGCGGAACATTATGTGAAGCCACCACGTTCGGTGGCCGAGAATGACTCAACAACCGACAAGCCGTCTGACAAACAAGCCTCCGAGAGTAAACAAGCTCCGCAGCAGCCCCCCCCCACAGTTACGGCAGCAACGCCATCATCGACAGCGGTATCGAGTGCAGCTCCCGCCGAGTTGCCGCTCAACTCGACGGTCACCACATCGGTATCGACTGCAGTGGACACACCTGGCTGGCAAAACTCCGGTGAGTCATCGTCATTGCCGCCCGGGCCCGAATACACAATCTCCACGGGAATCAGCGGACTCCCCCGCCCATGGAGCCCTCCCGACGAACCACGTCGTCTTGTGGAGAGCAGTCCGGTGCTCGAAATCTCGCCCCCTGCCGAAGGATTCAAGACTCCAATCCTCCCGAGCCAGTCGAGTGAGTGGGACGCAACCCTCAATGTGGCTCCGGGAAAGTTTCAGACCCCCACCATCCATCCGGGCCGACCAAGTTCAGGGCGCGCTGTAAGGGAGCCTTCCGAGAGCTTCGCGGCTCCGGACCGTGCCCCACTTCCCTCGCCAAGTTCCACATCCGAAGTTCAACCTGTCCGATCTGACGACCTGGACGAGGCGGAAGACTCGACCTCGAACGATGTGTCAGATTCTTCCTTGTTAATTATTCCCAACGGAGCTGGCGCTGCGGAAAAAATCGCCCGCATCCGCAAGCGGACGAATCAACCGCAGGCCGTTGTTGACAATAAAGATGCGAGCAAGTCCCCGACAAATGGAGCAGACGTGCTTCTGACCGGCCCCTACCGCGACATGCACTCGCCGCAGGTTCTGGAGGCAGCCAAGCTCCTCGATGACGACGATCCGAAACGCCGTGCCGACGGGGCGAGAAAGATCGGACTGGCAGGGGCCGAAGCTCGCACGGTACTACCGGTGCTTCATGATCGGCTATCGAAGGAAAAGCACAAGCTCGTTCAGGCGCGCATCGCCGAGGCCATCTTGAAGATTGTTCCGGGCGACGCAGAAGCCATTCGCAAACTGACGGAACTGCTCGGCGATCCGGCTGATTGGAAGACTCGGCAGGCAGCCGCCGCCGGTCTGACCTCTACCACCAACGGTACTAGTACGGAAGCTATTTCCAAGCTGGTACAGGCGTTGAACGACAGCCATCCTCGAGTACGGGCAATGGTCGCCCTGACATTGGGAGCTTTCGGCCCGAAAGCGAAGGAAGCTTTACCCCGGCTGCAATTCGCCGCGACGACCGACATCCCACGCGTCCAGGAAGCGGCACAAGCAGCCATCGCTTGTATTTCGCCCGATGCCAAATCCAATCCGGCAGCTGCGACACAGACGGGCGGTGAAGTCGGCGCGGACAAAGAGTCGGAGAATCACCAGCCGGCTCTCTTACCCGCCGGCGAAGAACATCAAGAAGCGACCGTGGATTCGGATGCTTGGGTCCAAGACGGCAACGATGAACGAAACTCGAAAGAGGATGACGGCGATCCGTTCAGTGGAACACTGTTCGACTTTGACGCACCCGCGGTCAAATCGTCCAAATAAGGTATCGATTTTCCGGCGGATGTGATCAGAGTGACGGGGAGATTTTCAGATGAAAGTCACGGCGATTGCCCTCATGCTCGCGGCGACGAGTGCATTGGCAGGCTGCCGATCCATCGCCGACCGCTGGGACGCCCGGCTTGTTACCCTTCGGGGTGGACGAGCGGCGGAGCGGTCCTGGCGTAAAAACCAGGAAATCTACTCACAGATTCCCAACCGTGAGACATTCGCTGAAGGCTACAAATCGGGCTACGCACACGCATTGGCCGGACGCGATTCCAATCAACCTCCGTTCCCGCCGCAGGCGGTCGGTGCCGCGCATTCCGGACGTGGAACAAACGTTGCGCTCGTGCAGACCTGGCTGGATGGATTCTCTCACGGGTCACTCGCGGCCTCCCACGATCGAGCCGCTCATCACCAGACTGCTGATCAGTCTCGTGAGTTGCAAGTTCAGCATGCTGCCCAGGAAATCGAGGAGCCGCAATTCATGGCGGTCCCCCCGTTGCCCCCTCCCTCGGTTGACGAACTTGAGACGTCGGCAGGTGTGAACTCGAAAAGTGTGAACAAAGAAGGCACTTTTCGTGATGCACAGCCGCGGGATTCCGGACCGACCGTTCGTTACACGGTTTCCGTCGGCACGAACTGATTGCATCGGAACCGCGACGCCGTCGTATGGAATTCATGACGCCCGTGTGCCGGCGGCACGACCAGGCGTCAGCGAGTATCGTCGTCGACGGTCGCTGGATCGATCGGACTCAATGGAAGCGTCACGAACGATCCGGCGGTTTCGTAGCCGTCGGAATTCCGAACCGAGCGGATGATCTTCACAATCACTTGATTCCGGTCCGAAATCGGATTGGAGAATTCGGTGAACAGGTAACACGCATCGACCGGTTCCGAATGGCAGATGCAAATCCCCGTGGCCGAGAGATTGCGGGTCTCGGCCGCAATCCATGGGCCCACCGGACGTCCTTCGCCGTCGATAGGGAGCACGTTCACTTGGACGGTCAATTTCCGGCGCGGCGACCGCCGGCTTTCAGGCAGCAGTCCGGCTTCGTACGCCATATCGAGCAAATCGCTGTCCGTGGGACCGCTAAACTCCGGAGTGCCGTGATGTGCCTGCTCGAAGACCGACGCTTCGGTACATTTGGACTTGGCCATCGGGGCACCTATTGTTCGGGTACGGAAGTATTATGCAGTGCGATCCACTACTGAAGAAATGTATTACTCCGACGACTGATCATCGGCCTCACCAAACAAATGTCCCCTTTTTTCGCGGGATTAGACGCCGGGTTGTAACAATCATGAGGATTGCGCGGACCTTTAGAACGAGGCTCCGACCCGATGAAGTAAAACCTCAAGCGAGTGCAGAAGTCGTTTCACTTGCCGGGGTGCTCGAGTACGTAGAGCGCGCTTTCCGCCCGAAGATTGGCGGCCCAGGCACGATCGACCGCGCGGTTCTTGATGATCGGCAGGATCTTCAAAACGTGGAGATCGAGGCTGGCCACCAGGTCGCGAAAATCGTGCATCGACATGAAATGCAGGTTCGGCGTGTCGTACCATGCAAACGGGAGCGACTGCGTCACCGGCGCCCGGCCGTAACGCACCATTTGCCATCTCGCACGCCAGTAGCCGAAATTCGGCACGACAACGAGCGCCTTCCGGGCGACTCGCAAAATCTCGATCAGCACCGCTTTCGGTCGGCGAACCTGCTGCAACGTCTGGCTCAGAACCGCGAAGTCGAAAGAGTCATCCGGAAATTCGGGCAATCCCTGGTCGAGGTCGGCTCGGATCACCGGGACACCACGTCCAATCGCCGCCAGAATGCTGTTGAGATCCAGTTCCACTCCTTGAACATTGCAGCCGTGCTCATCCCGCAAGGTCGCCAACAGCCGACCATCACCGCAACCGAGGTCGAGCACGCGGCTTCCCCTGGGGATCTGGTTCATCAACACCTGATCGGTCAGGGCCGCGGTCGGATTCGGCATGCAATAATGCTGCGCGCACACGGGAACTAGCCTTCCTTTCGGACCGCTTGCAGCGTCTGCTCAAGAAACGGACGCACGACCGAGGCGAGCTGCTCCAGCTCGATAAGAAACGCGTCGTGTCCGTAGGGACTGTTGAGTTCGAGAAACGTGACGTGCCGCTGGGCCGCAATAAGTGCCGCCACGAGTTCCTTGCTTTGCTCCGTGGGGAACAGCCAGTCGGTGTCGTACGACGTGATGAGAAACCGGGCGTTGGTGCGGCCGAGCGCTTGGACCAGCGAACCATAGCTGTCGGCCAGGTTGAAATAGTTCATCGCCTTGGTCAGGTAGATGTAACTGTTCGCGTCAAACCGCTCGACGAACCGTTTCCCCTGATAGTGCAGATAGCTTTCGATCTGGAATTCGGTTTCTTTCAGCAGATCGTAGGCCAGCTTTTCGGCGTCCTGCAGCTTGCGGCCAAACTTCATTTCGATTGATTCGACGGAAAGGTACGTGATGTGCGCGACCATGCGGGCCAAAGCCAAGCCGTAGCGGGGCCCATCGTCACCATAGTAATTTCCATCTTTGAACTTGGGATCGGCCTGAATCGCCCGCTGGCCGACCGCGTGGAACGCAATGCCTTGTGCCGAGAGAGTGGCACCGGCGGCCAGCACGATGGCGCTGTTAATCTGATTGGGGTATCGCGCCGCCCATTCGAGAACCTGCATTCCGCCGAGACTGCCACCGATGGTTGCCAGCAGGCAATCGATTCCCAATTGCCGCACCAGCGCGGCATGGACCTCGATAATGTCCCCCACGGTGATGACGGGAAAATCACGGCTCCAGGGTTGACCGGTTTCCGCGCGAACGCTGCTCGGACCGGTGGTTCCCTGGCATCCACCGAGGACGTTGGCACAGATGATGAAATACTTGTCGGTATCGAGACCTTTACCGGGGCCGATGAAGCCATCCCACCAGCCGGGCTTACGATCCTCGGGCGCGTGATACCCGGCGGCATGCGCATCCCCCGTGAGAGCGTGACAGACAAAAATGGCGTTGTCGCGTCGCGGGGAAAGTTCGCCGTAGGTCTCGTAGGCGACGGTGATCGGACCGATCTCTCGCCCCCCCGCCGTACCCAATAGGTGCGGAGGCTGGAAGAGTGTCGTGAATTTGGTCTCGACGAGCCCGACGGAATTCTCGTCGGGCGCGCATTCCTGGATCAGTTCGGTCGGCATGCGAACATTATAGATGCGAGCCGTTCCGAATTCGACTCCCGAGAACCGCCGCTACGAAGCCTGCGAGGGATTGCGGTCGTCGACTTCGGTCGCCAGTCCACACCACTCAAGCGCACGGATTGCCCAGAATGTCATGTCGATTTCCCACCACTTGTGGCCGGCACGGGCGGTGTGCGGATGGGCGTGGTGGTTGTTATGCCAGCCTTCGCCATACGCCAACAGCGCCACCCACCACAAGTTCCGCGACTGATCGCGCGTTTCGTAGTTTCGATAGCCCCACATGTGTGTTGCCGAATTGACAAACCACGTGCTGTGGTAGGCGACCACCATTCGCACGCAAAGCCCCCACAAGAGCATCGGCAGCCCGCCGATCACGAACAGCGTCACAGCCATTGCCACCAGCCAGAGACCGAAAGTCTTCTCGAAGAACCGCATCATCGGACGCTCCGCCAGCTCCGGAACGTACCGTTGGAACAACGCTTCCTGTTGCGCGGGAGTACGCTTCATGAACAGCCACAGCAGGTGCGACCACCACGGACCGTCGAGAGGCGAATGCGGATCGCCGTATTGGTCGGATCGTTGATGATGCAGCCGATGCGTCGCGGCCCAGGTCAGCGGAGTCCCTTCTCCCGACAGCACGGAACACAACAGCACGCAGAACTCGGCCGGAGTTTTCAGCTTCAGCGACCGGTGCGCGAGATAACGGTGGTAGCCGAGGCAGATGCCGATGCTCGCCGTCATCCAATGCAGCACAACCGCCACTCCCAGCGCCTGCCACGTGAAAAAGAACGGCGCCGCCAGGCAGCCAACGTGCATCGCGATCATCCAGCCGAGCACCACCCAGTCGATATTTTCGCGCCGCAGATTTTTCGGATCGAATGACTCGTAAACGGAAAGTGCATCCCCTGGAGCTGGTCGATCCTCGATCGATTCCGGAGCGAGCGCCATCTCTGGAGTCTGAGTTTTCGGGAGATCAAGAAGTTTCGTGGGAGACATGGCAGGTGTCCTCTCGGGGATGAAACCAGATGAAAAACAACGGGATGAATTCTCTGTTGTATCGGCGAATCCCACCCTCACGGACGCCGCGAACACCGGTTCGTGCAGCGTTTCGTGACAAATAGGAACAGGTTTGTATGAGGAAGTGTAGCGGCGACGCAAGTGAGGTGAGTCAGAGGTGCGTCACAGTTGTGTCAAAGTTCTGTCAACGCCCTAAGATGTTTCTATATTTGGCGTTGTGTCGGCGGGAATTTTGACGAATCGGTAGCCAGTGCCCCGAACTGAAAGGATGTACCGAGGCTCCGCGGGGTCAGGTTCGATCAGCTTTCGCAGTCGCATGACGAAGTTGTCGATCGTCCTCGTCGTGACGTCCGGATTGTGATCCCAAACGTCCTCGAGAATCTGTAACCGAGGCAACACTCGACCCTCATGCTCGATGAAGTACCGCAGCAGTTCCATTTCCTGCGTCGTCAGGCTGTGAGTCTTTCCGGCGACGGTAATCTCGAAGGTATCGAAGTCCACCCGCACATTGGCGAACTCAAACACGCGCGAACGCTGCACCGGCCGTGCGGTCTCGGAACCGCGGCCGTTTCCCCTTCGTTCGAGCAACTTCCGCACGCGCACCAGAAGTTCCGGGAGCGCGAACGGCTTCGTGAGATACTGATCCGTCCCCGCGTCGAACGCCTGCGCGCGGTCCTCGCTGAGCGATCGGGCCGAAAGCACGATGATCGGCAGGTTCTCGTCGAGAGCACGAATCGCCCGGCAGGTTTCATAGCCACTCATGCCGGGCAACATCAGATCCAGTATCACGAGATCAATGGGAGCGTTCTCATCCTGAAAGCGCTCGAGCGCGGCATGACCGTCTCCGGCGAGAATGACGTCGTATCCCTCCTGCTCGAAGTTGAACTTCAAGCCGTTGGCGATCGCGTCTTCGTCCTCGACGATCAGGATTCGCATGTCTCGGCCCTGCCGGGAAGATCGACCTCGAACACGCTCCCGGGTCCGTTTTCCCGGTTTTTCACGCTGATCGTCCCTTTCAGCAAATGCACCAGCGTGCGGACGATGTACAGCCCCAGACCGGTTCCCTTCTTGGTCCGTTCCAGCTCGTTGCCGCCGCGGTAGAACATTTTGAAGATCTTGTTCCGCATTTCATGCGGCACCCCTTCGCCGTTGTCGCAGATGCGCGTCACGACGCGGTTCCGCTTCCGGACCCGCACCTCGACATCAACCGCCGGTGTTGTAGCCGCGTACTTGATCGCATTGTCCAGCAGGTTGCCGAAGATCATTTCGAGCACCATCGGCCGGGCATGCACGACCGCCGGCTCGACGTCAAATCGAAAGACCGTCGCATCGGCGCATTTGTGATGCACGCGGGCGGTCTCGGCACAGCGCTCCAGCAACGGCCCGAGCGAAATATCTTCCGGCTCCGAGTGATGACCGATCGCGTCCAGCCGCCCGACTTCCAGCAGCTGGTTGATCAGGCTGTCGAGCCGAGTCAGCTCCGAATCCATCACTCGGTAGAAAGCGGCCCGCTTCTCGGGGTCGAGCTCGCGCATCTCAAGCGTTTCCAGATACAGCCGCAACGAGGCGATGGGTGACTTCAACTCGTGCGTGACGCTGTCGACAAAGTTCACCTGCCGCTGGTTGAGCCGAACCTCCTTGATGGTGATGACGAGATACACCATCAACCCGACGAGGATCAGCGCGAAGATGATCGTCCCGATGGTCAGCGGCCCCCACGAATTGAGCTGCGCCAACAGCACGATCCAGCTGACCATCAACATCACGTTGAAGGTCATCAGGACCACGCTCAGTGTGATCGGAAAACCGAGCGTGCGGCGTTTTCGAAAGTGGAATGGCCCCACCGGTTCACCCTCCAAGAGCGTCTCCCCGGGCGGAAAACTCTTTCCCCCGCGCGTGACGTCCCGTCGGCGTTCCTGAATTCTGGTGCATTCGCAAGGTGTGACTCATGACTTACAAAATACTTTAACAAATTCGCGCGGCGGCGGTGAGAGTGCGCAGACATGCTATTCTTACGCCAAACCGACGTTCAAACGCCAAACAGCCGCGCCGCGTTGTTGTAAAAAATGTCCTCGACGGCGGCGTCCGACAACCCGACCGACCAGCAGGCCCACTTCAACGACCGCAAATGCTCCAGCCCCACCAGCACCGGATCAATTCGCGTGTGCTTCTCCCCCCACACCGGCGTCTCCCCGTACAGCCAGAGAAACGAATCGGCTGCCGCCACAGACCGCCCACGAAAGTGACTCACCGGAAGATCGGACCCGTACATCAGCCGTTCGTGCCCCAGGATCTTGATAATGGCCGCATGCGCCAGGGGCTCGCAGTTCGCGCTCGTGTCGAACCACAGATTGTCGAGCCCTTTCAACTGCGGCAATCCTTGTAGGTTGTGCGCCGGCTGAAAACCGCGCCCGGAATGCGCGAGAATCAGCTTCATGTTCGGGTATGTCTCGCAATATCGCCGAATGCAGGCGATGTTGCCGGCGTCCGCCACGGCCCGCGACTTCACAATGTGCAGCGTGATCACCCACCCTTCTTCGTTTGCAACCCGGACGATCTCCTCCGGCAGGTACGCGGGAATGTCCGCTTCCCAGGTTGGCGAGACGTCAGCCATCGTGTGGTAGCACTTCAATCCCGCCAGTTTGTGGTGCCGCACAGCTTCGCGCACTTGCTCGGGGTCATCCTCCGGCTTGACGAAATACGATCCGCGGCAGCTTCGCGGTGCGGCGGCTGTCTCCTTCGCGATCCACGCATTCGCCAGCGGCATCAGCTCCCGCTTTGACGGCATCGGGATGAACAACGCCGACACCTCCCGCCCCGGATGCAGCTGATCGATCAACGCAAAATACTCCCGAGCGCCGACATTTTCCGGCAGATCCCCAAACGGGGCGCGGTAATGATCGGCCGACCAGAGATGGCAATGCGCATCATAGATCCGATCGGGAACAAATGAGGCCAACTCTCGTTCGAAAAACAGCCGATCCACCTCGGCAGCGGGTCGCGATTGCGGAGATGCGTTCATATACTCATCATCGGCGAGCGATCTGAAAATCGCAATCCATGAGAATCGAGCGGTCCGCGATCAGCTTTCACCAAACAGCCGGACGATAGAGGACGGAGGACAGAAGACGGGAAGAAGAAAGTGTCCCGAGTCGGCGACATCACGGTCTGGTGAAAGTGAAGCTGGCGGCTTAGCCTTCTTTCCATAACCCCTAA
>CAZVJA010000200.1:0-10033 GCA_964626885.1 uncultured Planctomycetaceae bacterium
CAGCATGGCTTCGCCCACGCGGCGATCCGCTTCTTCCCTTTTGCGGAGAATCGCCAGGCAGCGGGCGCAGCTTTCGACATGCTCGATCGCGGCAGCGAATTCCGCATCCCACAAATCATCGGAAGCAGGTCGCGCAGTTTCGAGCAGAGCCGTCGCACTTCGGCAATCCATTTCACGCCTCATTTCACATTCGTCTCAATTCGTCGGCGCGTCGAAGGATATTTTGCAGGAACCTTCGGCGAGCTGGATCATCATTGCCTCAGCGAATCGCCGGTTCGCGGGCCGTGAGCCGTTGGCGGATGTGCTGCTTGCCCCGCGACAAGCGACTCATCACTGTTCCCAGCGGAATGTCCAACTGCTCGGCGATCTCCTTGTAAGAGAACTCCTGAAAGTAGTACAGAATTACCGGCGTGCGAAACTCCTCGGGCATTTCGTTCAAAATCGATTGCAACTCTTCTCGGTCGATTGGGTCCTGGATGGTTCGTTCTTCTTCGACCTCGGCCACATTCTCCAACGAGACGACGCCGATCGCCGCTTGCTTTCGTAGACTCTTCAGATACACATTCCGCAAGATCGCGCACAGCCAGCCTTTGGCATGTTCCACTTCTCGCAATTGGTCCAGCTTCCGGTGGGCCGACAAAAAAGCCTGCTGTACCAGATCCTCGGCGTCAGCCGACGATCCGCACAATCGGTAAGCGAACCGATACAAAAGCCCCGAATGCAGCCGCACCAGCTCAGACAGGTCTCGTGCGCGTGAGAGGTCATCCATTAGGCTGTCTCTGATTACCTGTGATCCCCGCAAGAAGCCGTTTATTCCCGATTCAGCCTGTTATTCGCTGGCCAAGCCGATTTCTTCCCCCAGCTTTGCCCGGAATCTCCAACCTGACCGCAGCCGAGTGCCTGGGATTCTAGCCCGTACACGTTGGTTTCAAAACGGGGAGGGAGAGGGGAATACCGCCCGCAGGGTGGTCCGCCGAGTCGCTACGTCCCCAAGCCCGTGGTTGTGGCGGCTTCTCAGGAGCATCCCCTCCCAAATCCCTGGTTTTGAAAACACTTCCAGTGAAAAAGTCGTGTCGATGAACCGGTTTGCGGGAATAAACAACTCCCGATTGGTCTCTTATCCTCGTGGAGTATTCTCCATCATGCGGCGGCGATGCCGGTTATCGGTTCTATGGATGAAGTCCATCGTACCATGGTTGACTGGATTCCCGCGACCGCTTTAGCGAAACTAATGCGGTGTGAGGGCGTTTGCGGCACTCCGGCCGCCATGCTTGGTGTGCTGCCTTTGAATGCTCGTTCCGCGTCGTAAGCGATTGAAGAATTCTCTATCGGCGTTCGATCGGGAATTCCCACTAGTTCAATTAACAACGGAGGGCACTGAAGATGAACAAACTTTTGACGTTGCTCACGGTTCTTGGGTTGTCGGTTGTGATGATCGGTTGCACGGAAGCGAAGGCGCCTCCCAAGGCGGATAGCAAACCTGCTGCAAAGCTGGGAAAGCCGGCCGATAGCACCAAAGACGCCAAGGCTGCCGCCAATGGACACGCCGAGGAGAAGCCGAAGGCGGCCCCTGCCAAGGAAGAGCCGAAAAAGGAAGAACCGAAGGCGGAAGTGAAAAAAGAAGAGCCGAAGAAAGAAGAACCCAAGAAGGAAGAGCCGAAGGCGGACGAAAAGAAGTAGTCGCCCGCTCTCACCGGTCGGCAGCTGGCCGACGATTTCGAAGGATTGTGAATTCCGAGGGCAAGGGTTTCTCGAAGAGTTGTTCCGATCAGGGACGACTCGGTGAGAGACCTTTGCCCGTTTTGTTGCGCGACGCCATGATGGTCGGAGAATGTCTACGCAATAGAACAGGTCTTCACCGGAGTGTTGCACGGTCCAGGCAAAGCCTCTCCAGACGCGCGGGGTGCGGTGACGGGAGAGTCTCGAACGCCCGCACCGATGGAACCCCCTCCGGCGAGCGGCTCAACTCCACCGGTGTGTCCGCCAGGTCTTCGTGATAGAACCGGCTGGTCGGGAAAATATCGGCGGGATAGGTGAAGTTGTCGAGCATGCCCAGCGCAATGCAGAACGCGACTCCGGTCGCGCTTTCCAGCATCCCGCCCACCCAGCAAGGAATGCCTGCAGCGGCACAGGCATGGTGAATGGCGACTGCGTTCGTTAATCCACCGACGCGTCCCGGCTTGATGTTCACGTATCGGCAGCTGTTTAGCTCCGCCGCCTGTTCCACCTGTCGCAGGTTCGTGATGCTCTCATCGAGACAGACCGGTGTACGGATCTCGTTCTGTAATCGGGCATGATCGATAAGGTCATCATGCTGCAGCGGCTGTTCGATCATCGCGAGCTCAAAACGATCGAGCGATTGGAACATCGGCAGGTCCGCAATCCGATAGCCGCTGTTGCAGTCGATGTGAATCGTCTGTTTCGGTTGCTGCTTTCGGACCGCTTCGAGCATGGAGATGTCCCAGCCGGGGCGGAATTTCAGCTTCACGCGGGGAAAGCCGTCGTTGACCGCGCGGCCAACCCCCGCCAACAGATCGTCGAAGCTGTCCATCACTCCGAAATCGGCTCCGACTGGAATTTCGTTGCGGGTCGCGCCGAGAGCAATGTGCAATGGGGTTCCGCTGATCCTGCTCGACAGGCTCCACCAGGCGGTATCGAAGGCGGCCTTCGCGAAGGGGTTCCCTTTGAAGAGCGCCAGGCGTTGTTGCAGATCCGCGCCGGAAGTGACGTCCTGATGCAGCAACGCCGGACCGAGCCAATCTCGACAGAGCCCGAACGCGCCGCCGGCCCATTCCGGACTGTAGCAGGGGGCGGCAAATGGTGCGGCCTCTCCCCAGCCTTCGCAAGAACCGCTCGTCATACGGCAGAGAACAGCGTGGATCGCCGCATCTTCCCCGTAGGCGGTCCGCCAGGGATAGATCAGCGGCATGGCAACGTGATAGAGGTCGATGCGGTCGATCTTCATGCTGGCTGGATCACTCGACGTATTTCCAGAATTCTTCCTCGGCGTCGTCGGACGCTTGAGGAGCTGGAGCAGGGGGAACGGGACGGGAAGGGGGTTTACGTTTTGGCTGTGGGGCCGACGCGGCGGGGCGCGCAGCGGCCTTCTGCGCTTCTCGTTTCTGCGCGGGAGGAGAAGGGGCGGCGGCGGCTTTCTGTGCCGGGGCTGGAGTTCCCTTTTGTGCGGAAGGAGGGACTGCCGGTTTCTTCGGCGGCGCGGGATGGGTGGAATTTCGGTCGGGACCTTCGCTCCGAACCGATGCCTTGGGGGCATGAAACTCCGGCGCGGGGGGAATCAGCGAAATGTCGGCATCATCCTGAGCGTCGGCTGCCAATTGCGGCAAAACGTTCTCTTGCCGCAGGATTTCGGTGGTTGCCTGCTTACCGCTCGCGACATCGTGCGCCACGACGTGCACGCGTGCCTCGGCGTCATAGCTGATCGTCACGTCGATCTCCGATCCTTCCGGCAGTTTCGGCGGCAACCCGTCAATGACACATTCTCCCAACGTCACAAATGGACGATCAGGCGCCGTCCCGCTCTCGACAATCTGCAGCCGCACGCGCCGCTGATCGGGACGCACCGTACCGAACGTCTGCCGGGTATCAACCGGCAGCGGAGTGTTCGCGGCGATCAGATAGTGCGGCACTTTTCGACCAGTCTTCATGTCGCGCACCAGGATTCCGAGCGCGCGGGCGTTGACACTCTTCTGCTTCACCTGTGCCAGACGCCGGCTGGCTTCCGGATTGAGGATCGATTTCGCGAACTTGCTGTTCGAGAGGAGCATTCCCGCGTAATACGTTGCGCCGTGGGCGATCGAGAGATCGGGGGACAATGTGGTGTTCAAGGTCCGCCCCGACATTTCCTTGAGCCGCCGGCGAATCATCGGCATTCGCGACGCCCCACCGGTCAACAGCACGACATCCACGTGTGCCCAGCCAAGCTTGTTGTCCTTCAGCAAAGCGCGGGTGATCTCCTCGGTCCGGTCGACCAGGGGCTTCGTCAGCTTCTCGAACCGGGAAAGCTCGATTTGAAAGGTGTGGCGATGTCCTGCGTGCTGGCAGTTGAGGGCCGCTCGCGGTCGGACCGAGAGGGCCCGCTTGGTCTGCTCCACTTCGAGCGACAGTGCCTGCAGGCTTTCTTTATCATCGCGCGGGTCGGAGCGGAACTGCTTGACGAACTGGTCGCAGACGGCGTCCTGCAACATCGCATTCCAGTTGAGTCCACCGAGGTTCAAATCGCCGCTGGTGGCGATGACAGTCACCTCATTCTTGCGATACCGCACCAGCGACAGATCGAACGTTCCGCCCCCCAGGTCGTACACCAGGATCCGCTGTTCGCCGGCCAGTTCGGTAAACCAGAGTCCTTCGGAGCCGAGGACGTGGCAGAGCGCCGCCGCCACCGGTTCGTTGATGAGGTCGACGCGTTCCAGCCCGGCCCGGTGACCTGCTTCAATGGTCGCGTGGCGTTGCGCGTCGCTGAACTGCGCCGGTACCGTGATGACTGCCTGCGGAATCGGTCCAATCTGCTGCTGGGCCGACGCGAGCAGCTTCTTCAAGATGCAGGCGGAAATGTCGATCGGGGAGTACGCTTTGCCGTCGATCATCCAGCGGCGGCCGACATCCCCCATGGATCGCTTGGCGTTCTGCACCACTTGTGTCGGATTGCGAATGGAGTTGCGCAGTGCCTCGGTGCCGACGACGATCTCATCCCCATCGATCAGCACGACCGAGGGGGTCGATAATTCCCCTTCCTGGTTGGCGAGCGTGACCGGTTCCCCATGCTCGTTCAAATGAGCGATGCAAGAGTAGGTCGTGCCAAGATCGATGCCGACAGCTTGTATGGGAAGCATGATTCTTTAAGGCTGAATAACAACGCGGGAGGAATCGCGGGATGATCCGGGCTTGGTCCCCCCGCGATCTCCATGTTAGCATTCCGTGTGACGAACACCAGCGGCAGTTTGTCGGGAGCAGTTATGCAGATCATCTTCGGGGCGATGGCGCTCTCGATTTCCGCGGCTTTCGCCGACCTCGAACCTCCAGTGCAGATCCGCCCACCGATCCCGACGCGCGTCATCGGCGGAAAGTTCGAGTCGGCTCTGGAACGTACGATCTCGGCCACCTGGTCGAGCGTTCCGCTGCGGATGATATTGAACGACGTCGCGCGCGAACAAAAGACCGCGATTCTCCTCGACCGCCGGATCGACTCGGGTCGAGAGATGCCATGGGAGTTCAAAGGCCGTCCCTTGCGCGCGGAACTGGCGGATCTGGCGAAAGGGCATGGCGCGGCGATGAGCATTGCGGGAAATGCCGTGTACATCGGTCCTGCTTCCAGCGCGCGCAAACTGCGGACGTTGATCCACCTCCGCAGATCAGAAGTGATCGAGAAGTCCGCGTCGCTTTCCAAAGGACGCGATCGGGAATTGATGAGGGTCGCCACGGCTCACTGGGGAGATTTGGCACGGCCGGCGGATCTCATCCGTCAGCTCTCCGAGCTTTACAAGCTGGAAGTGCGGGGGGGAGAGCAGATTTCCCACGACCTGTGGGCCGGATGCACATTGCCGGCTGCGAGCGCGGTCGAAGCGCTCTCGTTGATCCTGATTCAATTCGATTTCACGTTTGAATGGACCGGGGACGCGTCCGGAATTCGCATCGTTCCCATTCCGGATAAAGTGACGTTTGCGCGCGTCTACAAGCCGGGGAATGGTTCCGCGAAAACCACGGCGGAGAAATGGCGGGCCGAGTTTCCAGATGCGGAATTTGAACTGAAAGGGAGGGAGATCAATGTCGTCGGCACAGTGGAGGAACACGAGGCGATCGCCGCGCTGCTACAGCCGAATCGTGCCAACGGAAAGAAAAACGGCTCGACCAAGCCGGTTCCGCTCAGCCAAAAGACCTTTACCTTGAAAGTTCAAGGGGCTCCCGTGCGGTCGATTCTGCAGGAACTGGAGAAACAGGGGGTCGAGATCATCCTCGATGAGCAGAAGTTGAAGGACGCCGGAATCGACATCGACAAACGCATCGACCTGGAAGTGGACCAGGCAGACGCTGACAAGTTCTTCCGGGCGATCTGCGAGCCGTTGAAGATTCAATTCAAGATCGACGGGCAGACGGTGACGCTGTCGCCGAAGTGACGACAATTCGCGCGGAAAGTTTGGACTACAGCCCCTTTCCACATTGTCGGCAGGTCCGCTGCCAATTCACCGAGGTATGCTTCACTTTGCCCCGGCCTCCCTCTGGACTTTCCGTGGGAAAAGACGGCCGACGATCGCCGCACCCGCCTCCGTGTGCTTTTGAATTCATGCCGCCGGTGTAGTATGATCGTCGCACGCTTGCGTGTCCAAATGGGGGTTTTTCCGGCCCCAAGCTTGTATTGATTCACCAGCCGAGACAATTGCGGAAACAGCCGTGCCACAACCGAAAAACATGATCGTCGCCCAATCCGGGGGGCCGTCGCCCGTCATCAACAACAGCCTGCGCGGGCTCGTCGAAACCGCCCGCGATCTGCCGCAAATCGGCACCATTTACGCCGGGTGGCATGGCATCGAGGGGGTGCTCAAGGAAGAGCTGCTCGACCTGAGCGGCCAGGACCGGGACGAAATCGCCCTGTTGCGCGTCACGCCGGCGGCCGGGTCGATCGGCACCTGCCGTTATAAGCTCCGCGAGAAGCAGACCGAGGACTTCGACCGGCTCATTGAAGTTTTCAAGGCGCACAACGTCGGCTACTTCTGCTATATCGGCGGCAATGACTCGATGGACACCGCCAACAAGGTGGCGCAGCTTGCCCACAAGCGGGGGCTCGACCTCATCGGCATCGGCGTTCCCAAGACGATTGACAATGACGTCGGCGACAGCGAGTTCAAGCTCATCGATCACACCCCCGGCTACGCCAGCACGGCACGCTACTGGGCGCACATGGTACAGTTCGCCAACGAAGAGAACGCCGGAAGTTCGCCGGCCGACCCGGTGCTTGTCTTACAGGCGATGGGGCGGCGGATCGGCTTCATCCCCGCGGCGGCGCGACTGGCTGACCCGGACCGCCAACTCCCGTTGCAGATTTATCTCGCGGAGCGCGAGCTGACGATCGAGCGACTGGCGGACAATGTCAACGATCAGCTCAAGCGAGACGGGCGGGTGATCGTCGTCGTCAGTGAAGGGCTCAAAGTCGGCGACGTCGGGGAGAAGAAGGACTCGTTCGGCCACACGCAATTCAGCTCCAGCGAAATTACCGTTGCGCAGATGGTCATCAACGCCCTCAACGCCCGCGGATTGGCGGTGAAGGGAGCCGCCCGCGCGAACGTCCCCGGCACCGATCAGCGGCACAATATGATTTACGCCTCGACCGTCGATCTCGACGAGGCGTACCGCGCCGGGCAGAAGGCGGCGCATCTCGCGGCGGCGGGTGAGAGCGGCTACATGTCGACGATCCTCCGCGAGCCCGGCCCGATCTACAATGTTCGATTCGACAAAGTCCCGCTGGCGGAGGTCGCCAACAGCGAGCGCGAGTTCCCCGACTCGTGGATCACCGCCGATGGCAAGGATGTGACCGATGACTTCGTCCGCTACGCCCGGCCCCTCATCGGCGACGACTGGCCGAGCGTGCCGCTCGTCAACGGCCGCATCCGCCTCGCGCGGCTGGCGCCGAAGTTCGCGGACCAGAAGTTGGCAAAATATGTCCCACAGGCAGATCGTGGATAAGCTGTCAGTGATCAGCGGTCAGCTTTCAGCTTGAAGAGCAGAAAATGTTTTATGAAGGATTTCCGTGATCTCAAGGTGTGGGAAAAAGCCCATCAGCTTGCGGTCGATTTGTATGCGTCTACGCAGTTATTTCCACGAGAAGAAATCTATGGTTTGACCTCTCAGCTTCGTCGATCGGCCATTTCCGTGCCGTCGAATATCGCGGAAGGATGCGGGCGCGACGGTGACAGGGACTTGGCTCGGTTTCTTCAAATCGCGATGGGATCGGCGAGCGAATTGGAGTATCAACTCCTTCTGGCACATGACCTCGGATTCATGGAAAAAACGAACCATGAGCAGTTCAGCGATCGAATCCGTGAAATCAAGCGGATGCTCGCTTCGTTCTTACAGACATTACGGCAAAAGACACCGGAGTTCAGTACACCGCGATCCCCCTCCAACGACCGATGACTCACATGCGATTTTCCTGTATTTTAGCTGACAGCTGATCGCTGAAAGCTGAATGCTTTTGTTCCGGAGACCTCCGTGACCGACAACCCGCTCGACAAGTTCCAGGCCAAGCATAAATTTCTCGTCGGCATCGATTCCGACGGCTGCGCCTTCGACACGATGGAAGTGAAGCACAAGGAATGCTTCATTCCCAACACGATCAAATACTTCGACCTGCAGGCGGTCTCGAAGTACGCCCGCGAGGCGGCCGAGTTCGTGAACCTGTATTCTAAATGGCGGGGGATCAATCGTTTTCCGGCTTTGACGATGACGATGGACCTGCTGGAAGATCGTCCCGAGGTGAAGGCTCGCGGCGTGAAGGTGCCCCGGATTCAAACGGTCCGCGATTGGATCGCCCGCGAGACGAAGCTCGGCATGCCGGTGCTGAAGGCGGAGGTCGAGAAGACCGGCGACTCCGATCTCAAGCGGACCTGCGACTGGTCGCAGGCGGTCAACGATACCGTCGATGACATGGTGCATGGTGTGCCGCCGTTCCCGTTCGTCCGCGAATCGCTCCAGAAGCTGTCGTCGGTGGCCGACATGATGGTCTGCTCCGCCACGCCGACTCCCGCGCTCAACAAAGAGTGGGAGGAGCACGGCATCGCGAAGTACACGGCTGCCATCTGCGGGCAGGAAGCAGGGAGCAAGAAAGAAACCCTCGGGCAGGCATCGAAGTCCGGCGGTTACGAGAAGGACAAGGTGCTGATGATCGGCGACGCCCCGGGAGACATGAGCGCCGCGAAAGCGGTCGGGGCGTTGTTCTATCCCATCAATCCCGGAGCCGAGGATGCCAGTTGGGAGCGGTTCTTCAAGGAAGCATGCGACAGATTTTTGAACGGAACCTTCGCGGGTGAATATGAGGCGAAACTCATCGCTGAATTTGACGCCTATCTTCCCGAAACGCCTCCGTGGAAACGCTAGATGAATTCTCTCGATCCGAAGACATGTTTTTTCAGGGAGGGCGAGGGGGCACCGCCCGGAGGGTGGTCCGCCGAGCCGCCCATACGAATGACTTTCGGACGCAGCGGCTCCGCGGGAGCGTCGCCCTCCCGAATTTCATGTCTTCCTGCGTTGCTATACAAGCTCACTATCTGGCGCGGTCCGCGCTGAATCGCATAAGGAACATGTTTCATGTCACAGCATGACATCGGCCTCGTCGGCTTGGCGGTGATGGGGCAGAATCTCGTCCTCAATATGGCTAACAATGGTTTTTCGGTCGGAGTCTTCAACCGTACCGCGTCGAAAACTGACGAATTCACGAGCGGCCCCGCGAAGGGGAAATCAATTGTCGGGTATCATTCGCTGGCGGATCTCGTCAAGAACCTCAAGTCGCCGCGCAAGGTGATGATGATGGTGAAGGCGGGTCCGGCCGTCGACGATCTCATCGCCGAGTTGACCCCGCTGTTGAGCAAGGGGGACATCCTCATCGACGGCGGGAACACATTGTTCGGCGACACCAACCGCCGCACGAAAGAAGCCGAGGCGGCCGGGTTACTCTATGTCGGCACCGGAGTCTCCGGCGGCGAAGAAGGGGCTCTCAAAGGTCCCAGCATCATGCCGGGCGGACACGCCGCCGCTTGGCCGCATGTGAAGCCGATCTTGCAGAAGATCAGCGCCAAGGTCGGTCCGAAGCAGGACATTCCCTGCTGCGAATGGGTCGGCGAGGCGGGAGCAGGGCACTATGTAAAGATGGTGCACAACGGCATTGAGTACGGCGACATGCAGCTGATCTGCGAAGCCTACTACATCCTGAAATACGGCGTCGGCCTGACGAACGAAGAACTGTACGAGGTCTTCAAGGAATGGAACGAAAGCGAACTCGAAAGCTACCTGATTGAGATCACACGTG
>CAZVJA010000201.1:0-10019 GCA_964626885.1 uncultured Planctomycetaceae bacterium
AGAGTCCGCCGGCCTCTGTGCGGCTGAAGCAGGCGGCTCAGCTCGCGAAGGGTTCGGCGAATCCGAAAGCGGAGAAGGTCGGCGTGGTGACGAAGCAGCAGTTGCTCGACATTGCCAAGCGGAAGTTCGAGGACTTGAACTCGCCGAATCTGGAGCACGCGGCTCGCATCATCGCCGGAACGGCGCGGAGCATGGGGCTGGACGTTGTCGACTAGGTTAAATTGATAGGTATTTCCCGTCGCGCCGAGAGCGGAAGCAGGCGCGGCGCAGACGATTGCGGTTACGGGGTGTTGAATCATGGCGAAGCAGTCAAAAAGGTTTGCGTTCCTCCTGAAGCAGGTGGAGGGCTTGGGGAAGGTTGACGTCCCGACGGGGGTCCGCAAGTTGAAGGGCCTGGAGGGGAGTCTTCCCAAGACGATCAAGCCTTGCAAAATGGATCAGACGGTCGAGATTTCGATGCGCCTCGGGATCGACCCCAAGCAGGCCGACCAGATCGTGCGCGGCTCGATCGTGTTGCCGCACGGTATTGGTAAGGCGCAGCGAGTGTTGGTCTTCGCGCAAGGGGCGAATGCCGATATCGCCACCCAGGCGGGAGCCGATCATGTTGGTGGCAAAGAGCTCGCCGAGAAGGTTAAGGGGGGCTGGCTGGAATTTGACGTGGCGATTGCCACTCCCGACATGATGGGGGTCGTGGGCCCGTTGGGAAAGGTGCTCGGCCCTCGCGGGTTGATGCCCTCGCCGCGAGCCGGAACGGTCACGCAGGATGTCGCGTCAGCCGTCAAGGAATACAAGGCGGGTAAGGTGGAATTCCGCTGTGACGCGGCGGGGAATGTGCATTGTGTGGTGGGGAAGATGTCGTTCGGCGAGCAGCAGTTGATTGATAACGTCGAGGCGCTCATTCGCTACATCCACCAGTTAAAGCCCGCTTCCTCCAAGGGGATTTATGTGCGGAACGTTTCCCTCTCGGCGACATTCAGCCCGGGAATTTTTATTGCGGCGTAGCGGATAGAGTTGAGATGTTGGCGTCGTTCTTGGCGTGCGGCATTGATTGAGGGTGCGATAACTTCCAGGCAGACATTTCAGATTACGAGCGAGCGGCTATGAGTAAGTATGTCAAGGAAATGGTGATCGACGCGATTCGCGAGAAGCTCGGCGACACGCGCGATGTATTGGTCGTCAATACTTCGCTGCTCGACGCCGTTTCCGACAACAAGCTGCGGCTTGCTCTGCGGAAAAAAGAAATTCACACATTGTCGGTCAAGAATGCGTTGGCGAAGAAGGCGCTGGCCGCAGTGGGGGTGACCTCGCTCGATCCGATTCTCAAAGGGCCGACGACGCTGATCTGGGGAGGCGAGGATATCGTCGCTCTCTCCAAGGAAATTGCCCAGTGGGCCAAGAGCCTGGAGAAGCTGGAAATCAAGGGAGGCACGGTCGAGGGGTCGACGCTGAGTGCCGCGGATGTCGACTCGCTCAGCAAGAGCCCCAGCCGGACCGAGCTGTTGAGTATTATTTCCGGGCAGATTCTCAGCCCGGGTGCGAAGTTGTCGGCGGCGCTGCTCGGAATGGGCGGCAAGCTCGCCAGTCAGATCGAAAAGATTGCGGAAAAAGAAGAGGCGGCAGCTTGAGCAGTCGGCCAAGCCGTGTCGGTGATCCGTGGGGCGGTTTCAGGATCACGTAAGTAGGCTTGTTGTCCGGCGTCAAGTTGAGAGCATAGAAGAATTTAGTCTCCGGGACCGAGGTCGACATCCGACGGAAAGCCCGGGGTTCAATTTCGTTCGGATGTCGAAATCACGGGTTTTAGTCGAGTTGACGAGAAAGGGAACGCAAGATGTCCACGGCCGTGGCAACTGAGTTTGATGCTTCAACAAAAGACCTGGGAGACAAGATCGTCGGGCTGACGCTGCTCCAGGCAAAACAGCTTTCCGACTATCTGAAAGAGGTGCATGGAATCGAGCCGGCTGCTGGCGGCGCTGTGATGATGGCAGCGCCGGGTGGCGGCGGTGGTGGCGAAGCAGCCGCCGAGAAGACTGAGTTCGACGTGGTCCTGACGGGCTTCGGCGACAATAAGATCGCGGTCATCAAGGTGGTCCGCGGCGCCACGGGTCTGGGCCTGAAAGAGGCCAAAGATCTCGTGGAAGGGGTTCCGAAGCCGGTCAAGCAGGGAATTCCAAAAGACGAAGCCGAGAAGCTCAAGGCTGAAATTGAAGCCTCGGGCGGCAAGTGCGAGATCAAATAGCTGTCGGCGCGATGAGGGCCGAAGCTTCCACAAGGTAAGAACTCGGCATGGCACCTGTTTTCCAAAACAACCGGCTTGATGGGGCTGTGGCGTCGAACGAGTGTCGGCACGCGGTGTTTTCAAGACAATTGTTTTTGGACTTGCGGGGTCGGGCCGGAAGGTGTGGATTACACACCGCAGCTTGCTTGTAGGGGCTTCGGCTACCCGGGCAGAGTATGTTCGGGCATGGCATTGAGTTTGATCGAGGCGATTGTTGCACTCCGAGCGAAGAAATTGACAGCACGCAACCGCGAAGCGATTCGGTTCTTATCGCTACTTGAGTTTTGCCACGCCCCCCGTGCGCGCCGGCAGGCTGCCGATGTTCGTCCCTAGAAACACCTCGTTGGTTCCGCGCGAAACGCGCCCAGAGGGAAAGAGACCGACGTATGCCGATTTCCGCCACACGCATCGTTGATGTGAAAGAAACCCGCCACTTCGGCCGGGTGCAGGATGAGTTCGAACTTTCGGATCTGACCCGCATTCAGACCGAATCGTACGACCTGTTTCTGCAAAACGACAAGAATTCCCGCGAACGGAAGAACCACGGTCTGGAGGAAATCCTCCGCGAGGTGTTTCCGATCGAGAGCTACGACGGCCAGTATCGTCTCGAATACGTCAAGTACGAACTGGGCAAACCTCGCTACAACCCCACCGAATGCCGGCAATTGCGGCTGACCTACGGACGGCCGTTCCGTGTCTGGCTGCGCCTGGTGAAAGAACAGCCGATCGAGGAAGAAGTGTATCTCGGCGACATGCCGATCATGATCGGCGGGGGCGAGTTCATCATCAACGGCGCGGAACGGGTGGTGGTCAGCCAGTTGCATCGATCCCCCGGTGTCGATTTCGTTCTCAGTTCCGAACCGGGCGAGCGGAAGAACTATTCCTGCCGCGTGATTCCCGAGCGCGGCAGCTGGATTGAGTTGGTTGTCAGCAAGAAGGAGACCTTATCGGTCCGCATCGATCAGAGCGGCAAATTTTCGGCGATGACGCTGCTGCGGGCCATGTCTTCCGAGTATTCCACCGACTCGGCGCTGCTCGGGCTGTTTTACAACGTGACAAAGGTCAAGCTCTCCCGGGGCGATTCGGGAGCCGAGCTTGTCGGCAAAACCGCCGCCGAGGACGTGATCTATCCCCCCAAGCATGAGCGCGCGGGGGAAATCATCGTCGAATGCGCGCATGTCATCAGCGAGGCTCAGGCGAAGGAGATCGGCGAAGCGGGGGTCAAGACCGTCGACCTCATCGAAAAGGTTGCCGATCCGCTGGTAATCAACAGCATCCTGGAAGACCGTCAAGGATATACCGCCACCGCTCGTGAGATCACCCCCAGTCACGAGGCAGCCTTGCTCCGCATCTATCAGCGGCTGCGTCCCGGCAACCCGCCGGCCCTGGAAAAGGCGATTGACCTGTTCCGCGAAAAATTTTTCGACGTCAATCGCTATCGCCTGGGGCGTGTCGGCCGCTTCCGCATCAACCGGAAGTTCCAGCAGGATATTCCCGACACCGAGATGACACTGCGGGTGGAAGACTTCATCAACGCCATTAAATATCTCATCCGCTTGCGGGCTGATGATCAGACCGCGCATGTCGACGACATCGACAACCTCGGCAATCGCCGGTTGCGGACGATTGATGAGTTGGCTTCCGACGAGATCCGTAAGGGTTTCCTCAAGCTCCGCCGCACCGTGCAGGAGCGGATGAGTTTGAAAGATGTGGAAGAGATGTCGCCGCGGACCCTCATCAACCCCAAGAGCGTGTCGGCGGCCATCGACTACTTCTTTGGCCGCAGTGAGTTGTCGCAGGTTGTCGACCAAACGAATCCCCTTTCAATGCTCACGCACGAGCGCCGGCTGAGTGCTCTCGGTCCGGGGGGACTCAACCGGAAGCGGGCCGGTTTCGAGGTCCGCGACGTGCATATTTCGCACTACGGTCGCATCTGTCCGATCGAAACGCCTGAAGGTACGAACATCGGTCTGATTTCGAGCCTCAGTATTTATGCGAAGGTCGACGATTACGGCTTCCTGATCACCCCCTATCGGAAGGTTGAGAACGGCAAGCTGACCGATGTCGTCGAGTGGCTGCGCGCCGACGAAGAGTCGTTGGTGCACGTGGCGCCGGCCGACACGCCGGTCGATAAAGGGCGGATCTCCGAAGAACGCGTGCTGGCCCGGTGGCGCAACGATGTGCACTGGGTGACCGCGAAAGATGTGCAATACATCGACATCTCCCCCAGCCAGATGGTCGGCGTTTCGGCCGGGCTGATCCCCTTCCTGGAACACGACGACGCCAACCGCGCGCTGATGGGTTCGAACATGCAGCGCCAAGCGGTTCCGCTACTGGTGGCAGAACCCCCGCTGGTCGGAACCGGACTTGAAAAGGCGGTTGCTGGCAACTCGGGGATGTTGCTGCGGGCTGAACGGGCGGGCAAGGTGACACGCGTCGACGCGAATGTCGTCGAAGTGGAAGGGAAGCGTTATCCGCTGCGGAAGTTCACCGGCCTGAACGAGCGGACCTGCTTGAATCAGAAACCAATCGTCAAGCTTGACCAGCGCGTCAAGAAAGGTGATCTGCTGTGTGACAGCGCTGCAACCCGCAATGGCGAACTCGCGCTGGGACGCAATGTGCTCGTCGCGTTCATGTCGTGGGAAGGGTACAACTACGAAGACGCGATCATTCTCTCCGAGCGACTGGTGAAAGAGGATGTCTTCACGTCGATTCACATCGACGAGTTCGACGTCGAAATTCGCGAGACGAAGCTCGGCCGGGAAGAGTTTACCCGCGACATTCCGAACGTCAGCGAAAAAGCACTGCGGCACCTCAACGAAGAAGGGATTGTGAAGGTCGGCACGGCGGTACAGCCGGGCGATATTCTGGTTGGCAAGGTTTCACCCAAAGCCAAGTCGGAATTGACGCCTGAAGAAAAACTGTTGCACGCGATCTTCGGTCGGGCCGGCGAGGATGTGAAGAACGAATCGCTCGAAGTCCCCAGCGGAGTCGAAGGAATCGTGATTCACACCGAACGATTCTCACGCCGCATGAGTCTCTCGGATCTCGAACGGAAGAAGTTCGAACAGGATTTGAAGAAGACGGAGGCCAAGGGGAACGAAGCAGTGCGGATCGCGTTCGACGAGTTCCTCAAGGAATTCGAGAAAGTGCTCGATCGTAAGATCACTGACGACGACGGCCGGGTGATCCGCGGCATCGAAGACGACGACAAGTTCGTCGCCGACTATGCCGTTGACTTCCATAACAAATTCGAGCAGATGGACATCCGCAGCCCGCAGAAGAAAGCGGATTGCAAGAAGGTTATCAAGGATCTCTGGCATAGCGTCGAGGAAGCGATCGATGAAAGGGATCACGCCCTCAACAGCATGAAGCGCGGCGACGAGCTGCCCAGCGGCGTGCTGCAGATGGTGAAAGTGTATGTCGCATCGCGCCGGCAGATTTCCGTCGGCGACAAGATGGCTGGCCGGCACGGGAACAAGGGGGTGATCTCGAAGATCCTCCCGGTGGAAGACATGCCGTACCTCGCGGACGGCACGTCGGTCGACATCATTCTCAATCCGCTCGGCGTCCCCAGCCGTATGAACGTGGGACAAATCCTTGAAACCCACCTCGGTTGGGCCGCGGCGAAGCTCGGCTTCAAGGCGGTCTGCCCCGTGTTCGACGGTGCCGCGGAAGAGAGCATTCAACAGGCCCTCCAGAACGCGGGATGCCCCGAGGACGGTAAGAGCGTGCTGTACGATGGTCGAACCGGGGAGCAGTTCGAGCAGCGGGTGACTGTGGGCCAAATCTACATGATGAAGCTGCACCACCTCGTCGACGATAAAGTCCATGCCCGTGCCACCGGCCCGTACTCACTCATCACTCAGCAGCCGCTGGGGGGCAAGGCGCGGTTTGGCGGGCAGCGGTTCGGAGAAATGGAAGTCTGGGCGCTCGAGGCCTATGGAGCTGCGTACATCCTTCAAGAGTTGCTCACCGTCAAGAGCGACGACGTCGAAGGACGGACGAAGATTTACGAATCGATGGTCAAAGGAGAGAACACGCTGGAAGCAGGCACGCCCGCCAGCTTTGACGTGCTCAACAACGAGATTCGTGGTTTGTGCCTCAATCTGCAGCTTGAGAAAAACCCCGTCTGAAACAAACAGCCATTCCGGACGCCGGCTTGAAAACGCCAGCCCGGATGACCGCCAACATAACGCATTGCTGATTACTGAAAGCTGACTGCTTTACGTAAAGCTGACCGCTAACAAAGGAGCGTTTCCCGTGAGCGTTGCCGAAACCTCTTATGACCGGATTAACGATTACGGTTCGGTGAAGATCGGCCTGGCCGGCCCGCACGACATTCGCAGTTGGTCGTTCGGCGAAGTCAAAAAGCCGGAAACGATTAACTACCGCACGTACCGTCCGGAACGGGACGGCCTGTTCTGCGAGCGGATCTTCGGCCCCGAGAAAGACTGGGAGTGCGCGTGCGGTAAGTACCGCGGCATGAAATACAAGGGGATGATCTGCGATCGGTGCGGAGTAAAGGTGACTCACAGCCGCGTCCGCCGCAAGCGAATGGGTCATATCGAACTGGCCGCGCCGGTCGTCCATATCTGGTTCTTCAAATCGATGCCCAGCCGTCTGGGTGCGCTGTTGAACATGAAGACCACCTCGCTGGAAAAGGTGATCTACTTCCAGGACTACGTGGTCATCGATCCCGGCGACACACCGCTGCGCGAGTGCCAGATTCTCACCGAGGAAGAAGCCCGGCAGGCTCGCGCCAAGTACGGCGAGACGTCGTTCGATATCGACATGGGGGCCGAAGCGGTCAAGAAGCTGCTGATGCGGCTCAACCTCGTCGAGATCTCACAGCAGCTGCGGGCGGAACTCAAAGAGACAAACAGCCAGCAGAAGCTGAAGGATCTCATCAAGCGGCTGAAGATCGTCGAAGCGCTCCGCGACAGCGATAACAAACCCGAATGGATGGTTCTCGATGTCATTCCGGTCATTCCGCCTGATCTCCGTCCGCTGGTGCTGCTCGATTCCGGCAACTTCGCGACGAGCGATCTGAACGACCTTTATCGCCGAATCATCAACCGTAACAACCGGCTGAAAAAGCTCGTCGATCTGAACGCGCCCGAAGTCATTGTCCGCAACGAAAAGCGAATGTTGCAACAGTCGGTCGACGCTCTGTTCGACAACAACCGCTGCAAGCGGCCGGTGCTCGGTTCGTCCAACAGGCCGCTCAAATCGCTGACCGACATGATCAAGGGAAAGCAAGGGCGGTTCCGCGAAAACCTGCTCGGTAAGCGGGTCGATTACTCGGCACGCAGCGTGATCGTTGTCGGTCCCGAGTTGCAATTGCATCAGTGCGGCTTGCCGAAGAAGATCGCACTCGAGCTGTTTCAGCCGTTCGTCATCCGTCGACTCAAGGAACTCGGCCACGCCGATACGATCAAAAGCGCGAAGCGGATGTTGGAACGACGCGATGAGGATGTGTGGGACATTCTGGACGAGGTGATCACCAATCACCCCGTGCTGCTGAATCGCGCTCCGACGCTGCACCGCATGGGCATCCAGGCATTCGAGCCGGTGCTCATCGAAGGAAACGCGATCAAGATTCACCCACTGGTCTGCAAAGGGTTTAACGCCGACTTCGACGGCGACCAGATGGCGGTCCACCTGCCGTTGTCGATTGAGGCGCAGGTGGAAGCCACGACGCTGATGATGTCGACCAACAACATCTTCAGCCCGGCCAACGGCCACCCGATCATCAGTGCCGCCCAGGATATCGTCATGGGCTGCTACTATCTCACCCTCAAGAAGCCCGATCGTCCCGGCGAGGGAATGGTCTTCGCGTCCATCGCGGAAGTGCATACCGCTTTCGCGGCGGGCAAAGTCGCTCGGCATGCCATCATCAAGGTGCGCATGTCACGTGAGAAAACCGTTCGTGGCGAGGGGGCGGAAGATTACAAGCCGGGCGGCTTGGTGTCGACTACCGTCGGGCGGATCATGTTCAACGACATGCTGCCGGCCCAGATGCCGTTCTACAACATCACCATGAAGAGCAAGGATCTGGCGAACGTCATTTCCGATTGCTACCTCATGCTAGGGCGTAAAGCGACTATTGAGTTGCTCGACCGGATGAAGGATCTCGGCTTCCACCAGGCGACCGCCAGCGGAATGTCGTTTGCTACGAGCGATCTGAAGACCGCGCCGAACAAAGACAAGGTCATCGGCGAGGCCGAAACCGCTGTGCTCAAGCAGCAGAAGCTGTTCGATCGGGGCATCATCACCAATCAGGAACGCTACAATCAGGTGCTCGATACCTGGACGCACGCTCGCGAACAGATCACGAAGTCGATGATGCACGAACTCGAGCACGACTTCCGTGACGGCGGCGCGTATGTGAACCCGATCTTCCTGATGGCGAACTCTGGTGCCCGCGGTGGTATCGAACAGATGCGTCAGTTGGCCGGTATGCGTGGTCTGATGGCCAAGCCGTCCGGTGAAATTATTGAAACGCCGATCAAAGCGAACTTCCGCGAAGGGCTGACGGTGCTCGAGTACTTCAGTTCGACGCACGGTGCCCGCAAAGGTCTGGCCGATACCGCCCTCAAGACGGCAGACTCCGGTTATCTGACCCGCAAGCTGGCCGACATCTGCCAGAACATGGTCGTGACGTCGGAAGACTGCGGCACGACCAAGGGTATCACCCGCGGGGTGATTTACCGCGGCGAGAAGGTCGAAGTGAGCTTGGCCGACGCCATCCGCGGACGTGTCAGCCGCACGAACATCGTCAACCCCATCACCGATGAAGTCATCGTGCGGGAAGATGAACTGATCACGTACGACATCGCCCGCCGCATCGAGGATCTTGGGTTGGAGAAAATCCAGGTCCGCAGTCCGATGACTTGCGAAGCCGAGTTGGGTATCTGCAGGCTTTGCTACGGCATGGATCTCTCGACCGGTTCGCTGGTCGAAGAGGGGCTGGCCGCCGGCATCATCGCGGCGCAGAGCATCGGCGAGCCGGGCACGCAGTTGACGATGCGGACGTTCCACATCGGTGGAACCGCGTCGCGCGAAGTTGAAGAGAACGAGATCCGTACCCGTCGCGCGGGACGTGTCAAGTTCGCCCGCATCCGCAGCGTGGTTAACAGTGAAGGGAAGAATGTTGTTCTTACGCGAAACGGCGAAGTCATCATCATGGACCCGAAGGAACGTGAACTCGAAAAGTACACGATTCCCAACGGAGCCACGCTGATGGTCGCCGAGAATGAGGAAATCGACGCGGGGCGGGTCATCTGCCAGTGGGACCCGCACTCGGTGCCGATTCTCGCGGAAGTCGGCGGAAAGGTCCGCTTCGACGACTGTATCGAGGGACGTTCGATTCGTTCCGAAAAAGAAGCGAGCGGAAACATCCGCCGCACGGTTATCGAACACAAGGGGGATCTGCACCCGCAGATTGTTCTCGAAGACGGCACGGGAAAGATTCTCGACTTCTACTACCTGCCGGAACGGGCGACGATCGAAGTGCAAGACGGCCAGCAGGTGACCGCTGGTGCCGTACTCGCCAAGAATCCGCGCGAAACCACCGGAACACAAGATATCACTGGCGGTCTCCCGCGCGTCACCGAACTCTTTGAGGCTCGTCGTCCGAAAGATCCGGCGATTATCGCTGAAATTGACGGCAAGGTTGTGCTCCCGGCCGAAAAGAAGCGCGGCAAGCGACTCATCCAGGTTATCGGCGACGACGGGACCG
>CAZVJA010000202.1:0-9942 GCA_964626885.1 uncultured Planctomycetaceae bacterium
ACACGTTCTTGCAGGCAATGCTGCACGTGTGGCAGCCGATGCACTTGTCGAGGTGGAACACCATGGCGATTTGTGAGCGAACGTTCATGTTTGCCCTCTCTCCTGCCGCAATCGCGGCGGTGCATCGTTAGAACCGCACTTCCGGACACTTCCGCACGAGAATATGGGTGTCACGATTGCAGCCAATTGGACCCCAGTAATTAAAGTGGTAGGTAAACTGCCCATAGCCGCCGATCATGAAGTTCGGCTTGAGCCGCGCGCGAATCAGACTGTTGTGTCCACCGGCGCGCCGCTTGCCGCGCAGTGGAGAGCGAGGAACGCTGTAGGTCCGCTCGGGGGAGTGATACTGAATGCAGATCCCCGGCGGGATGCGCCGGCTCACCACCGCCCGCGTCACCACGACGCCGTGATCGTTGAACACCTCAACCCAGTCGTTGTCGTCGATGCCGAGTGACTCGGCGTCTTTCTCGCTGATCCACAGCGGCTCGACACCGCGCGACAGCGTGCACATTCGCTGGTTGTCGCCGTATGTGGAGTGAATATGCCACTTGCCGTGCGGCGTCAGGTAGTTGAGCATCAACGTTTCGTTCACTTCCTCGGTGAACTTGAGATCGGCGTACTGGGCCGGCAGCGGCTTTGGTTTGTAGGTCGGCAGGTGTTCGCCGAAGTCGAGATAAATCGGATGGTCGAGATAGAAATGCTGGCGGCCAGTCAATGTCCGCCAAGGGACGTCGGTCTCGAGGTTGTACGTGAACGGCGAATAGGCCCGGCCGTTTTCGATCAGCCCGGACCACATGGGGCTATTGATGAACCGTTGCGGCCGGCATTGCAGTCCCTGAAAGTCGGCCCGCACCCCGCGCGACTTCTCCGCCAAATGGACGAGTGGGACGCCGGTCTTCGCCTCCATATTCTTGTACGATCGGTACGCCAGTTCACCATTGGTGACGGTGGCGAATTCCAGCACGATGTTGCAGGCATCCTCATCACGAGCGAGCGACGGATACGTTTTGCCTCCCCAGCTTTCCGTGCGGCGAGTCCGGAGTGCTTCCGCATACACGTCGTCGACTTTGTAACTTGTTCCATGGGCGCCCAGTCCGTTCTGCGCCACCATCGGGCCGTACGAAATGAACTGGTTGTAAAGATTCCGATAATCCCGTTTCACAACTTTCAGAATTGGCATTGTCTTGCCGGGGATTGCATCGATCCCCCCGTCGATCCATTGCCGCAAGTCAGGCTGTGCGATCTCGGCGGCGGAGTCGTGCGCCAAGGGCGCGGCGACGAGATCCTCGACCGGTTCCGGAAAATGCTTCTCGGCAAGCTGCGAGAACCGCTTCGCAATCGTCTGGAAGATCTGCCAGTCGCTCTTCGATTCCCAGCAGGGGGGAACAGCGGGCGAAAGGGGATGAATGAAGCTATGCATATCGGTCGAGTTGAGATCCGCCTTTTCGTACCAGGTTGCCGCAGGCAGGATGATGTCGGAATAGAGTGCCGACGTGTCCATGCGGAAATTCAAATCGACCACGAGGTCCAGCTTTCCCTGCGGCGCGTGTTGATGCCACGCGACCTCTTTCACCGAGTCTTCCGCCAGATCCTCCGCCACGAGGTTCGTATGCGTGCCCAGATAATGCTTCAGGAAATACTCGTGCCCCTTGGCGCTCGACATGATCGCGTTGCCGCGCCAGATGAACCAGACGCGGGGCCAATTCTCGGCGGCATCGGGATCTTCCACCGAGAATTTGAGCTGCTTTTCTTTGAGCCGTTTCGCGACGTGCGCGGCGACGTCATCGGGTGATTGCGCGCCGGCCGACCGCGCCTGCCTCACGACGTCGATCGGGTTTTCGGGGAATTGCGGATAGAACGGCAGCCACCCCATCCGCACTGCCCGGACCTGCATGTCCATCGTGTGCCCTTTCGCCGTGGTCTCGGCGGCGGCGTTCTGTGGGACGGTGTGGTAGTCGGTGAAATCCTTCTCGTAACGCCATTGATCCGAATGAACGTAATGCCAACTCGGTGTGTTCTGCAGGCGGGAGGGGGGATACCAATCCTTCGCGAGCGCGATCGACGACCACGATTCCATCGGCGCCAATTTTTCTTGGCCGACATAATGCGCAAGCCCGCCGCCGTTTTTGCCGACGCAGCCGCAGAACATGAGCGCGTGAATGCCGGCGCGGTACATCAGGTTGGCGTGGTACCAGTGATTGATGCCGGCGCCGATGATGATGGTGCACTTGCCGCCGGTGAGTTCCGCCGTGCGGGCCCATTCCCGAGCGAAACGAATCAGCACGTTGCGGCTGATGCCGGTGTATTTTTCCGACCAGGCGGGAGTGTACGGTTTTTCTTCATCGTCGTAATCGGCCGGGTAGGCTCCCGGTAAACCGCGATTCACTCCGTATTGCGCCATCAGCAGGTCGTAAACGGTCGTTACCGTGACCGTTTTGCCATCGGCCGTTTTGATCTTCTTGACCGGCACGCCTCGCTGGTACGAACTCCCGGCGGCGAAGTCATCAAGCTCGATCTGCACGATACCGTCGTTCTGATCGAGGAACGTCAGTTGAGGTTCGATCGGGCTGCCGTCGGCCCCATCCTTCAAGAGCATGTTCCATTTTCCGGGCTCGTCTCCCCAGCGATGCCCCGAACTTCCCATCGGCATCTTGGGACCATTCGATGTGACATCCCACATCAGGAACTTCCAGTCTCCATGCTGTTCTTTTCCGTAGCGGTCCAGCCGACCGGCCCGCAAAAGCTGCCCCGGACGTGTCTTTCCATTGACCTCCTGCAATTCGACCAGATACGGCGCGTCGGTGAACTTCTTGGTGTAATCGAGGAATGACGCCGTTTGTCGTTGATGGTGGGATTCGGTGAGCAGCACATGATTGACCGCCATCCACCAGGCGCCGTCTTGCCCCGCGTTGACCGCGACCCACTCGTCGGCGTATTTGGAAACCTGGCTGAAGTCGGGCGAGAAGACCCACATCTTTGAGCCGTTGTGCCGGGCCTCACAGGCGAAGTGCACATCCGGCGTGCGGGTCATGTTAAGGTTTGCCCCCATCACGGCGATCAACTTGGCGTTGTACCAATCAGCACTCTCGGCGACGTCGGTTTGTTCTCCCCAGGTCTCCGGCGAGGCGGTCGGCAGGTCGCAGTACCAGTCGTAGAACGACAGCGAAATTCCGCCGAGCAACTGCATCAGCCGTGCTCCGGAGGCATAGCTGATCATCGACATCGCCGGGATCGGCGAGAATCCGGCGATGCGATCCGGGCCTTTCGTCTTGATCGTGTGAATTAATGAAGCAGCGATCAATTCGACGACGGTATCCCAATCGGCGCGGCGCAAGCCCCCTTTGCCGCGGGCACGTTGCCAGCGCTGCCGTGCTTCCGGGTTTTCCACCAGACTCTTCCATGCCTCGACCGGATCGGTAAAGTTGGCGCGGGCTTTTCGCCAGAGATCGAGCAGGGCTCCCCGAATATACGGGTACTTCACTCGTAATGGACTGTAGAGATACCAGCTATATGAAATTCCCCGCTGACAGCCGCGCGGCTCGTATGGTGGAATGCCGGATTCCAGCAAAGGATAATCGAGTCCCTGCATCTCCCACGTGACAATGCCGTCCTTGACGTGGATCTGCCACGTACACCCGCCGGTGCAGTTCACGCCATGCGTGCTGCGGACAATTTTGTCGTACTGCCAGCGATTGCGGTAGAATTCTTCCCAGCTCCGCTTGCGTGGGTCACATTCGTCTTTGATCCAGGCAATGGCGTCAAGAACGCTCATGGGAGACCTCGTAGTTTGGATGATTCCACCAGCGGTCGGCGCACGCCTCGGTAACGCCAGCCCCACACGGCATCAAAAGCAAACATCAGGCCGACCGCCCCGCCCATTCCGGCAAGTAAAAAGACAACGCGCGGCGCCGTGGCGTCGGCAGGACCATGCTTCGAGCCATCTTCGAAATATGCAACCAACGAATGAATTTCGTCCGCCTTTAGGGCATGATTCTTGAAGATCGGCTGCATGGTCTCGGTTCCGGGGGCGACCAGCCACGCGCTAAGCGAGGCACGGCCTTTCAGACGGTCGTAAACATTGGTGAGATCCGGCCCGAGCCGACCTCCGCCAAGTGCCCGGATGTCGTGCATGCTATGGCAGGACACACAGGATGATCCGCCGGCTGAGAGCCGCTCGACTCCCAGAAACAACCGTCGCCCGCGTTCGATATCGCGCGGAGTGAAGGGCTCCGTCGAGATCTGCAAACCCTTGAATTGAGACTCCGGCAGCTTTGATTCCGCCTCGATCAGATCGAGGAGCTTCTCTGCCCGTTCGCGGTTCATGCCGAGTGCTGTTGGCATCGGCACGCGGCGAGATTCCTCGAAGATGCGTGCCGCGTACGGATCACCACTGTCGATGACCGCTTTCGGATTCTGAAGGAAGTTCACGAGCCAGTCCCGATTTTGGCGCTTCGTGACATCCTTCAGATCGGGACCCGTAAGCCGCCCGCCTCCGATCGTATGACAACTCATGCAAGATTGGCGGAAGTAATCGGGAGTGTCCTGTCCGGAGACGGACTGCAGCCTGAAACAGGCCGCGATAAGCATTCCGATCGCGACAAGTCGAATTCGCCTCGCCACGGGCTTGGGCCTGGCCCCGGGAGTAGGCCGCGACAGGGGGATGGCCTCCCTTCCAGCTGACCGAATCGAATCTCTTTCCGACTCCATGACTGGTCTCCCGTGCTGTTCACGGATCGATTTGCGGCGATGGTACAAAACCATAAAAATCATATCAAGACAATGATATCTTATTTTTGTCGAAATTCTTTATATTGCTTTAATTTTAATGTTTAACATGTGTTTTCGAATTTCGTTGTTGACATTCTAAATCTATTTTCTCTATCATGACCTCATTATCTTGTATTTGATGGTCGGTTGAAAACTCCGCTCTCCGAACTGTGCCCGACCCTCTGCTTGTCCGAAACGACCGGAATCCACGGAATGATCTCCCAGACGGTCGAATATGCACTGCGGGCTGTTGTCTCCTTAGCGCGGGCGGCCCCGGATCCGCGGACCAACGAACAGTTGGCAGAACTAACGCAGGTTCCCCCCGCGTACTTGCCCAAGGTGATGCTTTCTCTGCGGAAAGCTGGACTGATTCATTCGCAACGCGGGCCACACGGAGGGAACAAACTGGCTCGACCCGCCGATTCGATTACCTTGCTTGAAGTAGTCAATGCGGTTGAGCCGATACGGAGGATCGTGGAATGCCCCCTCGGACTACGTCACTCGGGCCGGCTGTGCGCTCTACATAAGAAGCTCGACAACATTGCCGCCATGGCGGAACGGGCGCTGCGAGAGACCACTTTATCCGATGTGATCCGTGCTTCCGATGGAGTTTCCCCTCTGTGCGATTCGGAAGACGGCGGGCTTGTGCAGCTCGGGTAGCAGGCTGCTACGCGCTCTTAAGACGCATGTGGTCATGGCACGGTGTTCGCGATTGCTGTCGCGATCTCAGTGTGGAAGATTCCGCGGTCGATAGAGGCAGTCCGGTTCCTGGGCGAACATATTTCCCGTCACCGCGTAAGCCCGCGCGCGGCTTCCGCCGCAAACAAGCTGGTATTCGCAGTAGCCGCACTTCCCTTCCAATCGGTCAGGATCGCGCAGCGCCTGAAAGACGGGAGAATTCGTATAGACCTCCACGAGGTGTTCTTCCGGAAATCGTCCGCAGGGAATCGGGAGAAATCCGCTTGGCTGAATAATTCCGGTATGCCCAACGAACATCACACCCTTGCCGTCATTCACGGAGTAACGTCCGTGGCGCCGTTGCCGAAATGGTTCCGAAACATGATCCTGACCATCAGCTTCGTTCAAGAATTGTCGGCGCTGTTCGAGGACAAAACGCCGGTAGTGCGGCGCTTCGGTCGTCTTGATGGCATACGGCTGTTCTTGCGAATGGTGCCACAGTTTCGCGAATGCAGCTTCGCAATCTTTCGCTCGCAACCGGGGTGAGAATTGCGCCCGTCCGGTGGGCACCAGGAAGAAGACCGACCACATTTGGATATCGAGCGTCGCCAGCAGCTCAGCCATGTGGTCAATCTGATCGACATTCCGCGGTGTAAGCGTGGTGTTCACCTGCGTGGACAAGCCCACGAAGGATGCCTCGCGGAGAATGTCGATGCTTCGGTCGAAGCTGCCGCAGACTCCGCGAATCGTGTCGTGCATGGCGGCATCGGCTCCGTCGAGGCTGATCGCCAAACGAGAAATACCGGCCGCGCGCAAACGTCGAATCGAGGGTTCCGTCACCAGTGGGGTGGCGCTCGGCGTAATCGCCACATCGAGTTCCATTCCAACCGCATATTCACATAGAGCGAACAGATCGCGCCGCTTGAACGGGTCGCCTCCCGTGAGAATCAATGTTGGCGGGTTCGGGAAATCGGCGAGCTGGTCGATCAGACGAATCGATTCCTCCGTGGTCAGCTCGTCAGGATGAGGGTCCGGGCGGGCACACGCACGGCAGTGCTCACAGACAAGATCGCATGCTTGCGTCAATTCGTAAAAGCACAGCAGCGGGCTTTCATCGAAATCCAGCTGAGGGTTCCACTGTTCGGTGCGGGAGATGAGGGGGAGGGATCGAAGCATGCTGAACTCCTGAATCTCAACGAGCATTTGAATCTCAACGTCCGCTGCAACTGGCGATGGGTGAAGAAGAAGAAACAGCCAAATCCTGCGGTGGAACCGAAGCCGCTTCCCGCATGGAGTCGGCACTCTTGTCGAATCCCGCGATTTCCAGAATGCGATGGATCAGGCCGGGAACGTCGGATCGAGACCAGACCGGCACCGGACATGCCAGAGGTTCATCCGTCACCACGGCGAGCACGTCAAGCCCAGCGGTCGCAAACGGAACGCCATCGGTCGTACTTCGCCACACTTCAATCTTTGGAGCGGATGTCTGCGTGTCTCCCTCAACAAGGACGAGATCGCAATCGTCATACATCCGCAGAATCTTCGAGTATTTGTCCTCTGCTTCGGAGTTGATCGGAGTGGGCCAGAACGTAGCACAAAGGCCAGGCGAAATAATTCCCGACACGATTGCCCCCTCGGTCCGATGCCGCTGCGAGTCTTTGCCCGGGGTGTCCAGTTCATGACGATGGGATGTGTGCTTGATCGTCCCAACCCGATATCCCCGCGCGCACAACTGGCCGACCAGTTCGCAGATCAGCGTCGTTTTTCCGCTGTTTTTGCGGCCGATAATATGTATCGGAGTGGTGCGACGACTTACACCGGCCATTATTGACTCCTCAATCACTTTCCGGCTTCCAGCTTCGTCGCGCCGGGAAAAAGAATGTTGTTTTCCTTGTGAACATGCTGATGCATGTCCGCTTCCAGCTTTTCCAATCCGGCCAGCAAAACGCGAAATGTTTCACAAGCATCTGCCGGAGCCGTGTAATTGGAAGTCAGCTCTCGAAGTTTCCGCAGGGCCGCGCCGGCGTCATCATGTTCGTGTTCCATCACGCGGATCGGGTTCTCCACCGAGCCGCAATGAAAATCCAACTCCCCTCGCTCCTCTTGCGGGGTCGAATCCAGTAGGCGGATGATCGGGAACAGCACCTGCTCTTCTTTCATCATGTGAGCCGTGAGTTCCGCTTGCAGCGCCGCAAAAACCTCGCGTGCTTGAAGCATCTCGGGATGACGGTCGCCATGCGCAACCGCCACACGATCGAGCAGGGCCGACAACCGGGGCAACTCGCTCCGCAGATATGAGTGATGCTGCGCCACGATGTGATCCGCCAGTTGGGTCAAGCTCGCGGATGACCAGTCGAAGGTTTCTTCGATCGGCCGCGCGTCGACCTCTTTCAACTCGCACCGCACAACCTCCGGGTCAACGCCATCGCGACGGCAAGCCTCATCCAGCGAAACCTTTCCCCGGCAGCAATAATCGATGCCGTAACGTTCGAACACCTCCGCTCGCTCGGGACGCGCTCGCACAAGATCAGCCACCGTTTCGACCTTCTTCGTCGTGAGTCGCATCGCGTTACCTCGTTCAGTCCGGATCAGGTTCGTGTCCGCTCCCTGGGGCCTCCCTCAAGACAGAATCACTGCCGCGCCCGGGAGCGAAAATCGGTCTGTCTTCTCCAACATCAGACCTGTCTCAAGGGACAGGCACACCCTCGCATCCCACGCGATGTAGCAACAGGAAGCCTACTCAATCCAATTGTGGATATCAAGAGCAACTTGTCCATTAATTGCTGCGGTCATTGACGATGCCCTGCCAGATAGGTTTCTGACTGCTTGTCAATGAATCCGACGAAACGACAGAATCTTGAGAGACAAATCAGCGGCATCAACCCCGAACAGGGGACGGCCGAGGCGGTGCCAAGGTCGATGAAAACACGCAATGGACCATCCCTTGAGTGCTAAAAAAGGGCATGCCCCGGGCCGCCCCGGATTCAGGCGGATTTCTTGCGGGCTGCGCTGGGACTTTTGAGAAGTCCCCGGCGCTCCGCCCTGCAGACCACAGCCCTGGACCAATTGACCCTCGATTCTCTCACTCAACCTGGTGCAAAAAGCGGGAGTAGGTCAATCTCGCGTGCCTTGATTCAGAACGTGCCGGAAGCGGTTGTGCGCGAGTGGGTCGGCCATGTCGACAGTGACATTCTCAAACGTTACACGCACATCGCCAGCAGTGTTTCTCAGGACGCTATGAAAAAACTCTCGATGGACGAGAGCAGTTCGACAACCCTTTAGCGAACGAGAGGTCTCAAATGAGCCGAAATCGAAAGCAGTACAAAAGCAGGACAAAGCGAGGTGGGACAAAAAACCGATCCTCCCAAAATAAAAGCAGCCATCGAATTGCGATGACTGCTTCCTCAAGGAGCGGAGAGGGGGGGATTCGAACCCCCGGTACCGTTGCCGGCACACTGGTTTTCGAGACCAGCACAATCGGCCGCTCTGTCACCTCTCCGGGGGCATCATAATCGCTCTTTTTCCGCGTTTCCAGCGAGCTAATCACGCTTTTGGCGCACTCTCGTGATTTATGGTGTGATGCGTCCCGATGTCCTGAAATGCACGAAAACGAGCCCCGTTTCGGTAAGCAGGACGGTAAGACATTCTGACGGCCATCCGTCCCCGTTGCGACAATCCGTTCTGCCTCGATTTGTTCACAGGACACTACGGACGGGAAGGACGGCAACGAATCGAGCGCCTGCGCTTCGTCAGCCAGCACGGTGTGACTGTAGCGCCCCATCGTCAGGTTGATGTCGGAATGACGGGCCAGCCGTTGGGCGAGTTTGGGATGTGCGCCCCCTTGCGTAATCAGGCTGATGTACGAATGCCGCAGCGCGTGGAAGTCCGCGAACCGACCGGCATTGTCCACATAGGAGAGGAAACTCGATGCTTCCCGCGCCTTTTGCTCCGCTTCGTTCTTCGGTTCTTCAATCCACGCCTTCCGTGCGGCCTCCAGGTCGCGTTGAATCATCTTCGACGTGTTCGCGTCACAATCGGCCAGAGCTTCGCGCCTGAGGCCACGTCACGCGATTCAAGCCATGTCCGCAGTTCGTCGGCCAGTTCCGGGCGGATCGGCTGGGCAGCCCCTTTCCGGTTCTTCGTCGCTTCCGGTGGAAGGGAGACGGTCGGAGTCTCCGCGTTGAGGTCGAGGCCATCAACTCGGAGCGAGGCAAGTTCATTCCGGCGGAATCCCGTTTCCATCGCCACGCGATACAGCAGCGCCCGGGCCATCCCGTCCATGATGATGCGTTACGCCCGACGCGGCAGCTTTGAGCAGGCGTGACAATTCCTCAGCCGAAAGGTTGCGGCGGTCGTGTCGCCGGTCGAGGTCCACATTCATCCCTTCCAGGAATTCGACCGGGTTATGAGAGGCACGGCGGTTGCGGACCAGCCAGCGGCAGTGACCTGCCCCCCTCAACCGACTCCACCGCTAAGATGGTGGGGTCCAAGAAACAG
>CAZVJA010000203.1:0-7301 GCA_964626885.1 uncultured Planctomycetaceae bacterium
CTCCAGCAATCGGAGAATCTTGCATGGCATTGGAACGTGGAAGCCTGTCCCGACGTGGATTCAGGGATCGATCTCTGTTCGCCCTCACGGCGGGCGCGGGCCTGCCGCTCTGGTACGCCCGCGAGGTCGCCGCGGAGCAGAGCGAGAAGGAGGCCGACACGCGCCGCGGCCCGAACGACCAGATCGACCTGGCGGCCATCGGCGTGGGCGGGCAGGGCACCGGCATCATGAAGTGGGCCAAGCGCAAGCCCAACGTCAAGTTCGTGGCCGTCTGCGACGTGGACGCGAATCGACGCAAGAAGGCCGCGGCCGAGGTCGGCAAGGGCTGTCGCGAGTACGCCGACTTCCGCGAGCTGCTCGACAAGGAGAAGCTCGACGCCGTGACGGTCGGCACGGTGGACCACTGGCACGCCCTGACTTCCATCGCCGCGATGAAGCACGGCTGCGACGTCTACTGCGAGAAGCCGCTGACCCTGACCATCGAGGAGGGCAAGGCGATGGTCAAGGCGGCGCGGAAGTATGACCGCGTCTTCCAGACCGGCAGCCAGCAGCGGTCCGACGCGCGCTATCGCCTGGCCTGCGAGCTGGTCCGCAACGGCCGCATCGGCAAGGTGCACACCGTCGAGGCCCGGATCGGCGACAACCCGATCGGCGGCCCGTTCCCGGAGACCTCGGTGCCGGAGGGCCTGGACTGGAACTTCTGGAAGGGCCCGACCGCGGACGTCCCCTACGTCAAGGAGCGCTGCCACTACGAGTTCCGCTGGTGGTACGAGTATTCCGGCGGCAAGATGACCGACTGGGGCGCCCACCACGTCGATATCGCACAGTGGGCCATCGGCATGGACAATTCCGGGCCGACCGAAATTGAAGGATTGAAAGCGGTACATCCCGTACCGTTCAAAGACGGCTACCCAACAGTCGACAACGAATACAACACAGCGACCGAGTTCCAGATCCGTTGCCTCTTCCCGAATGGCGTTGAGTTGCTCATCGTGCATGGGTCACCGGACGGAAACGGCATTCTGTTCGAGGGGACAAAAGGTCGTTTCCATGTCTCTCGCAGCGCGATGAAGGGAAAACCGGCTGAGGATTTGGAGAAGAACCCGATTTCGGATGATCTGATTACGAAGCTTTACAAGGGGAAGAAGCCGGGGAACCATATGGGGAACTTCTTCGAATGCGTAAAGAGCCGCGAACTCCCCATCTCCGATGTCTACACGCACCATCGCGCGATCACGACCTGCCATCTGGCGAATATTGCCATCCGTCTCGGCAGGAAGATTCAATGGAATCCCGAAACCCAGCAGATTGTGGGAGACAAGGACGCTCAGAAGTGGCAATCCCGCGAGCAGCGGAAAGGCTACGAGATTAACGTCTGATCGGCGCGATCTCCGCCGCTTTTTGGTGCAGTTGGCATGACGGGATTGCTGACGCGGATGTTCCCCGCGCGAGGATCGTTTATTTTACGTCCCGCAGAAACTTCGTCGTGAAAGCCTGTGCGGGATCGACCTGATTCGGCTTCAGCGCTTCCACTTCCACAAGTTGATCCGCGAGCGTCTTCCATCGGGTCTCCGTCATCGATCCGAGACGGTCGAGGGGCGTCGCTGTATCGATGCAGAGCGGCTTGAGAGTGCGGACACCGTAATCGAGCACGTCACCTCCCATTTGCGGATTGACGGAGTTGATGTGGCGGTTGGTCTCGCCGGGATCGTCGAGATATTTTCTCCATCCGCGCACTGAGGCCGCGACCATTTTCTTCACCATCTCGGGTGAAGAATGAATGGTCTCGGCATGTGTAATGAGCAGGCTCGTGTAGGGGTTGTAGCCGAGGTCTGAAAGAAGCAGGCAGGCGGGATCTCCCCCTTGTTGCTCGACGACAAAAGGTTCGCTGAAGACGTACGCCTGCTGGGCGAAGGTTTCATTATTCAAAAAGTGAGTCACGCCTCCCGAGTAAGGGACGAACTGCACATTTTCGAGTGGTGCGTGCTTACGGAGATAAGCTGCCCAGGGAGCGCTGCTCGATAAGGCCAGTGTTATATTCTTCAAGTCATTGAAAGTGGTAATTCCAGACTTGCGGTGGACCAGCAGACAGCGCGGGCTGGTTTGAATTGGAGCCATTACCGCCACAACGTCGGCTTCCGCAGCGCGAGCCAGAAGTACGCGGTCGGCGTTTTCAATGCCGAATGTCATCGATTTTCGCGCGACCTGTTGAATCACCGGTGAGTTCGGGCCGCCCGGAATGATGTTTACATCCAGCCCGGCCTCCCGGTAGTAGCCGTGCACGAGCGCGGCGTAGTAGCCCCCGTGCTCCGCTTCCGGATACCAGTTCAGGAGCAACGTCACACGTTCGATTTTTTCTGCGGAATCGTCGCTGTCGGGTGTACTCTGAGAACAGGCGGGGAACAGGACCGCCAATATCACGCAGATGGCTAAGGAAGTCGATCGGCGTGGAGTCATGCAATGCTCTCCGGTTCATCCGGCTGGTTTGTTCTCGGTTGTGCCGGCCATCGAATGAAGTTTCAGTGATCGGCCGGTTCATCATACCAGCGGCGAAGAATCGTGGAACCAACGATCGAGACACAGCCGAAAACGAGAATTCCGAGCAATGTGGAAGCTCCCACGGCGGCGAAGAGCGCGGCTGTTTTTATCTGGTCTTTTCCGTGAAGCACCAAATACCCCAGCCCGAATTGTTGGCTCCCGTATCCCGCGAAGAACTCTCCCACGATGGCACCGATGACCGATAGACCTGCGGACGTCTTCGCTCCTGCTACCAGATAAGGCACGGCGTGTGGTAAACGAAGTTTTGTCAGGGTTTGCCAGCGTGTCGCCCGATAGAGCCGAAACAATTCTAGTAGTTCCGGGTCGATGACGGTAAGTCCCGCCGTGGCGTTGGCCAGGATCGGAAACAGACTGATGATGAACGACACGACGACGACGCTCGGAAACCCATAGCCGCACCAGATGATTATCAACGGCGCCACGGCGATCATCGGCACCGTTTGTAGAAAAATCGCGTAAGGATACAAACTCCTGCGAATGAGTTTTGACTGAGAGAACAGGCAGCCTGTCAACGTGCCGGCGATCAGACTCAACAGGAAACCACAGACTGCAGCAGCGGCCGTTCGCCCTGTCGCGGTCAGAAGTGCCGATCGATTCTCGACAGCCGCCTCGAATACGGCCGATGGTTTCGGCAGAAGATATGCTGGGATATTTCCGAGTACCACCGCAAATTCCCATACGCTCAAGACAAGTATAAAAAGCGCCAAGGGGGGGCCGGCCGAAGACATCCATCGGGGAAGACGATTCATTCGGTATCTTCTCCCCGCAAGTGGGCGCTCACCTGTGCCGCCAGCCGCGCGAACGCCGCGTCGCCGCGAATCTTATGAGAACGGGGGAATTCAAACGGCACTTGCACTTCATGCGTGAATCTTCCCGGGCTGGGGCTCATCACAAGAATGCGCTGGCTCAGAAACACCGCTTCGGAAACGTTATGTGTGACAAACACGCCCGTCCAACGTTGCTGCCGCCAGATGCGGGAAACTTCTTCGTTGAGCTGTTGACGAAGCACGTCGTCAAGCGCTCCGAATGGCTCGTCGAGCAGCAGCAGTTCCGGCGCCGTCACCAGTGCCCGCGCGAGTGAGACCCGCATCCGCATTCCGCCGGAGAGCATCCGCGGAGTTTTTCGACCGTCGACCACTGAGAGGCCGACGAGTTGCAGGCTCTTGCCGATCAATTCTTGCTGATCGGTATTCGCAACTCCATGCAACTCCATCGGCAGCCGAATATTGTCGACTGCGCTGCGCCATGGGAGGAGCCGATGATCCTGAAAGACAAAGCCGGTCCGATCCTCTTGGGGCGTTGTGGATGTTCCGTTCGGAACAGGAAGCGACAAACTTCCCTGCGAGGGAGCAAGCAAGCCTGCGATGAGGCGCAGCAGCGTCGATTTTCCACAGCCGGAGGGGCCGACAATCGAGACAAACTCCCCTTTGGCGAGCGAGAAAGAGAGATTTTTCAGCGCTGCGAAACCGCTGGGAAATGTCACGCCGAGGTCAGACGCGCGAAGATACAGCTCCTTGTCATCCGCAGCTCGGTCCGAGGACATGCCATTTCCCATGATTATAAAATCCGAGGCCGGGCGGCTCGGGGTCGATATCATTTTGGAAGGAGAAGAGACTATTCTCAATACCGAACTCTCATCGGAAGCCAGATCCTGGCGGTCCGTGCCAAATCCTATGCAATCCACTTGTAAATTCAGGTGCCGTGTGACGAGGAAGCGAATAATGTGGCTGCTGTTGGCACTTCTGGCACTTCTTGTGCTGATCCCGATCGGTGGACTTGCGGTGCTGAGCATCCGTTCGCGTCAGGCGCCCACTTTGGGTGCCGTGGATGGGAGATTGCGTCCCTGTCCGAAGGGTTCCCAAAACTGCGTCTGCTCACAGTCGGAAGTGAACTCGATCGCTCCCATTCCATATTCCGGCAGCGCGGAAGACGCCCTTGCGAGAATGGAGTCATTGATCAATACCACTGCCGGTGGTTCTGTCGTGGAGCGGAGTCCGAACTATCTTCATGCCGAGTTTCGAACACGCTTGTTTCGGTTTATTGACGACGTGGAGATTCTCGTCGATCAGGGCCGGGGAGTATTGCACGTCCGTTCGGCATCCCGAGTCGGAAAATCGGACCTTGGGGCGAACCGGGAACGGGTAGAATTGTTGCGAGAACGCTTCAAAGCCATGAAGGCAGAATAACTTCTGGCTATACCAATTCCAGGAATTCGACGTCCAGCGTCGGCAGCGTTACGAGCGCTATGGTGTGCGGATTCGCGCGGTAGACCGCACCAGGGTTGAGGACCAATGTCCGACCTTCCGTATGGTGCTCACGAAGATGCGTGTGCCCATAGCAAACGAGATCCCACTCTTGACCGGAGATGGTGCTGCGAAACAGCATGTAGTCGTCGCTATGAATCAGGGCCAGACGAAGCCCCTGCAATTCAATCGTTCCGAAACGACCGTGGCAGGTTTGTCCCGCCGTTTCGATGGCCTCCCGCAGCGAGTATTCGTCATGATCGACGTTTCCAAAAACGAAATGTGTCTTCCAGCGATCGAACAGCGGGACAATTTCCGGTGAGCCGATATCGCCACAGTGTAAAACGGCTTCGAGTTCATGTCGGCCAAGTACTTCCACGGCCTTGCGAGTGTTAGCCAGATGTCCGTGCGTGTCGCTGACAATTCCGATTTTCATGAATTCGTCCGAGTGGCAGAGATTGTCTCAGGGGATCAGCGGGGTTTCCGCCAAATCGCGCTGCATCTGGATTTGCAGTTGAACCATTTCCCGGTACCGTCCGTCCGATTCCATCAGTTCGGCATGTGTGCCGGATTCAACAATACTGCCATGTTCCAGGACCAGTATCCGGTCAGCATGGGCGATGGTACTTAGTCGGTGTGCGATGACAAAACAGGTGCGGTCTTGCATGAGCTGCGTGAGGCTCCGTTGAATCAGTCTCTCACTTTCCGTATCAAGGTTGCTGGTTGCTTCATCCAGAATCAGGATGCGCGGATCGGCGAGGACTGCTCGCGCAATGGCGATGCGCTGCCGTTGACCGCCGCTGAGCTTGACCCCTCGTTCGCCGATCAGAGTCTCATATCCGTCCGGAAGTCTGCGGATAAATTCGTCGGCATTCGCGATTTCGGCTGCGCGCCGAACAGCTTGTTCTTCGGTTTGCCGTCTGGCATACGCAATATTTTCTCCGACAGTGCCGTCAAACAAGAAGACATCCTGCTCGACCACTCCCAACAATCCACGGTAGCTTTCCACGTCAATATCCCGCAGATCACGGCCATCGAGCAGGATTCGACCTTCAGTCGGATCATAGAAACGGGCGACCAGGTTGCAGAGGGTTGTTTTTCCGGCACCGCTCGGCCCGACGAGTGCCACCGTCTGCCCAGGCTCGACGGACAAATCAATTTTCTTGAGTGCCGGAGAAACGACACCCGGATATTGAAAAGTCACGTTCTGAAACAAAACTCGGCCAAGGACCGACTCTTTGCGAATCGGTGAAGAATTGGCCGAGGCTGGCATTTCACGCGGCTCAGTCAGCAGGTCAAGGACACGGTCGAGCGCGGCCAGGCTGTTTTGGAATGACGTGGCACTCTCCGCGAGCACCGCGAGCGGTTCCAGCAGCATCAGGAGGTAAACCAGGAACATCATCAAATCGCCGAGCGTCAGCGTGCCATTGAGCACCTGCCAACCGCCGTAGAGCAACAGTCCTCCGCTGGCGAGTGGAATCAACGCTTCCCAGACCATCTCAACAATCCGTGCCCACCACCAGACATGCAGTTCTTGTCGACCCATGAGGTTGTTGCCGCGCATGAACCGGCCGGTTTCGCTGTGGTGCCGAGCGAATCCTCGGACGACACGCATTCCACCGAACGTTTCTGTCGCATGTGAATCGATTTGCTCACGGCGCGTGCGGATGTCGCGGTATTGGGGTCTAATGCGGCGAATCCAGGTGCGATGGGTCACGAACACCAGCGGAACCAGCAGCAGCGAGCCGGTCAGCAGCCGCCAGTCGACCCAAGCCAGAACGCAGAGGCTCCCCAAAAGCTGGATCAATGCGCGCCATGGATTGTACAGCAATCCGAAAATCAGCTCCCCGACGCTGCCGGCATCTTCGCGAAGTACACTGGCAACGCCGCCCGATTTCAACTCCTGGACGCGATGCAGAGGAAGCCGGACGGCATGCTGAAACACCTGTCGTCGTACCGTGAGTTGCAACCTCTTTGTGGCTCGAGTCGCACTCCAGCGCCCTGCGATGTGAATCGCAATTCGCACACAGGAAAGAACGGTGACAGCCAGCGTGACGAACAGCAACAGTTGCCAGCGGTCGTTGGGGAGCAGTTCTCCCAAGCGCCCCGGCGGCAATGGCTTATCCGTGAGGACGTAGTCAACAATGAACTTCGTCGCGGCAGGCGGTACGAGGGCGATCAGCGTGGAGACCGTCAATGTCCCCAGAGCGAATGTGATTCGCCCCCGCAAGCCGCGAGTCAATGCAAAAAAGCGAACGACCAGTTCCGTGGTGGAACGAACGCGTCGTCGTCGTTTGGTGGGCTCAGTCGTACTGCCGCTGGACCGAAACCGTTGACGCAACCCGTCAAGATACTCTCGGAAGCGCTGCCGACTCGAAGATCTTCGTGGTGTCATCGGCAGTGATCGCCTCCAATGGTTGCCAGTCGCAGCGGCAACATTGATTCAGTAGAGCACGAACCGGCTGGCAATTGTCGAAAGCAACGAAACTCGTTCATCGC
>CAZVJA010000203.1:7401-9891 GCA_964626885.1 uncultured Planctomycetaceae bacterium
CTCGTTCATCGCATGAAATAGAGCCTAAAATGACTCGTCTCTCCATTCTTGGGATCGAAGCCCGTGCGGTCAACTCGGATGCATGAATCTGCCCGGTTGAGCATCGGGCGTTCGTCGTTCGACAAGTTTTCTCGAGCGGGAGTTTCAGCGGCCAAAGAACTGGCTGCGGCAGGGAATTTCACTTTGTCTCCAGCGTTTCCAAATCTCCAGGCATGACCGCGCTCAACTGGCCAACAGGCCATCGGCCATTCGCAAGACACGATCGCCATCTCGTAAGTAACGCTCATCGTGGGTGACCACGACCACGGTCGTTCTCTGTTCCTCATGTACTGACCGCAGATAGCCGAAAACCTCCGCTCCAGTGCGGCTGTCGAGTTCACCGGTCGGTTCGTCCGCGAGGATCAGCGTCGGGCGTTTCAGAAGTGCTCGGGCGATGGCGACACGTTGCTGCTCTCCCCCGGAGAGTTGGTTGGGTCGATGGTCCAGTCTCGAACCCAGTCCGACGTGCTTCAGCACGTCAACCGCAGATTTTCTAGCCTCCGCAGAAATTCCGGATGGGACAAATGGAACCAGCACGTTGTCGACGGCGTTGAGGTTGTTCAACAGGTTGAAGTTCTGGAAGACAAAGCCGACTTGATTGCGGCGATATCCGTCGCTTTCCCGCGAGCTCAATTTCGAGAGTTTGCGGCCATCGACGGTGATCTCTCCGCTTGTCGGTTGGTCGAGCGCGCCGATCAAATGCAGCAATGTGCTCTTGCCACTGCCGGACGGTCCGACAATGAAGTTGAAGGAACCCGAGGCGATGTCGCAAGTCACCCCACGGAGCGCACGCACTTCGTTCGTGCCGCGCCAATGACTCTTGGAGACTTCACGGACTTCAATCATGTCTCACCTGTTGACTTGCCGTTTTGCTGCTGCGGCTACTTCCGAATCGCTTCCATGGGGGACATCCGCATCGCCCAAATTGCCGGATACAAACCTCCTAGAATGCCAAGCGCTACACTGAAGGCGACCGCGAAGGACAGCAAACCGGGACTGGCGATCAAATGCACTCGCGTCGGCCAGATCGAATTTAGAACCTGCGTTGCGGCCCAGCCGACGCCAGCACCGAACACGCCCCCTCCAAGCCCAAGCAGCGCACTTTCGAAAGTAATGAGCCGCATCACATCCAACCGGGACCAGCCGTTTGCTTTGAGGATTCCAAACTCGATGATCCGTTCCGAGACACTCATGAGCATCGTGTTGATAATGCTCATCACCGCGATCGTCACTCCGATGCCGCTCATGATCAGCAGGAAGATATCGAGATCGGCGCTGAAATCCTCAAATCGCTCTGCCCAATCGGCCGCGCTGCGGACTTCGATTGGTGGGGGTGATCCCTTTTTTGTTCCGGCTTTCGATTCAGATTGACTCACGTTGGTTTCGTTCGTGTTCGTAGGCGTTGGTTTCGGGTCGGAGTAGAGCGTACCGCCTTGAAGCAAGGTGGTGAGGCCGCTTACCACATTGTTTAGAATTCCAGCGTCTTTGGGGGCGACTGTTGCCGATTTCCACGGATCGAGATTGCGTCCTCGAAATGCGTCTTGAATGCGTTGAATCAGTTCATCGTCGTTCGTGGCGTTCTCTTGTTCGATGTAGAACGCGCTGACCGCGTCGTTGCCGAAGCGGGTCATGGCTCGCACCTGGTCGATATCGAGGATGATAGCGACGTCGAGCAGCAATGATCCGCAGTGGTAAATCCCGATAATGTTGAGGTCATGTCCATTCACATTGAGCGTGTCGCCGACCTGTTTGCCGAACTCTTCCGCGATCTGCCGACTGATCACGGCGTGGGGTTTGTCCACGTCTTGCGGCGTCAAAAATCTCCCGGTGACCATGTCCTCTTTGTACACACCACTGTTCAGTCGCAGCCGCGATTCGATATCGGTTCCAAACAAGAACCGAGGGGGACTGACAACCATTTTTCCCTCGATAAGATTCACCCGCTGCCAGATTTCGGAATTGACGACGCGAACGCCCGGGATTCGCTCCAGATCGTTTTCCCAATCGGCGGGTATTCGGGAAAAGAGAGGAATCGGCGCGCCGGGCTGCATCGCCACCAGGCCGGGTATTCGACCGAAAGTCGATTCGACCAGCTCGTCCAGTCCCTCCGCGACTGAAAACAAGCCGACCATCCCCACAATCGCCACGCTTAGTCCCAGGAGCGCCAGCAGGGACCGCAGCGGCCGGCTGAGAAGGTTGCGGATCGCGAATCGAAGCATGATTGTGTACCAGTGTGTGTCTGATCAAGAATAGGCAGAATCGGATCGGGGAGAAAGGCTCATCAGGCAAGTCGTTACGACCTTGAAAGGACGCGCTTGCGCCCCCTACAATTTCCTCGGGTGAATTCCGCGATGAAATCGGAAAGAACCATGGCGAGTGAGGATTATTACAAGACCTTGGGCGTTGCGCGAGAAGCGTCGGACGACGAGATCCGCAAAGCTTACAAGAAGT
>CAZVJA010000204.1:0-9816 GCA_964626885.1 uncultured Planctomycetaceae bacterium
GTGGTGGAAGGGGGCAATGGGAAATTGTGGCTGGAGACTAGTAACTGGCAACTGGTGACTGGCAACTGGTGACTGGCAACTGGCGACTGGTGACTGGTGACTGGTGACTGGCAACTGGTGTCTGGCAACTGGTGACTGGCGACTGACGACTCGAAACGGCGGTGGGATCGACCATGACGCTCGGGAGAGCCGGGATCCAGCACCGAGTGTGGATGACGGGTAACCAGCCCGGGCACGATCCGTTGCTGCCCAGGCCCGCGCTCGTTGCCAAACGTGCCGCTTGTTCATGAGAGTAGAACATCTGTTCGTCTTTGTCAAGGGGTGGTGAAGTGCGGAAATGGGAAATAGGAAATGGGAAATGGTGACGGCGGATGGGTGTGGTTCAGATGTTGGGAGTTCCAGGATGCGTTGACGGCCGATACGTTCAGGAAATGGCAAATCGTATGGAATTCGCCTGGATGCGACTGGCCGTTGTCGTTTGGTGCAGTCCCACCGTTGAAACGCTGGGCGAAATCCCCTCGGCAATGGCCTGGAATCCGTAGCGGAGCGGGAACGCCTGGTCAATCCTGCTTCGGGTTCACGCCGCCGAGTTGCGCCGGGTGTCGATTCCCAGAATCCGAACCGCACCCTGGATGGAAATTTCCGCGAGACTGGTATGATCGTCGCATCATGAAATTGGCGGGGATACGTGGCATCTGGGATCACCGATTACCAGTCGAAGTATTTTGCATTTGAGCTGACGCGGCGGGCGCCTCCGGGAAGCATGGACCGCTTGTCCTCGGCGGTGGCTGGGGCGACGGTCGATCTGAATCCGCATCAGGTGGAGGCGGCGTTGTTCGCGTACAAGTCGCCGTTGTCCAAAGGGGCGCTGCTGGCGGACGAGGTAGGACTGGGGAAGACGATCGAGGCGGGGTTGGTGCTCTCGCAGCATTGGGCAGAGCGCAAACGGCGGTTGCTCGTGATCACCCCGGCGAATCTGCGCAAACAGTGGTATTCGGAATTGGAGGAGAAGTTTTATCTGCCCTCCCAGATTCTTGAGTCGAAGTCGTACAACGAGGCGAACCGGAACGGGAACTGGGATCCTTTCAATGTCTCTGGCATCATCACGATCTGCTCGTATCAGTTCGCGCGAACCAAGGCTGGCGACATTGCCCGGGTTCCCTGGGATCTGGTGGTCATCGATGAGGCCCACCGGCTGCGCAATGTCTGGAAGGGCAACGCCAAGATTGCCGGAACGATCAAGCAGATTCTTGCGGAGCGTCGAAAGCTGCTCTTGACGGCAACGCCGTTGCAAAACTCGCTGCTGGAACTCTACGGGTTGGTGAGCATCATCGATGACCATGTGTTCGGCGATGTCGAGAGTTTCCGCGAGCAATTCATGCGGGCGGACCGAGTGGCGAACTTTGGGCCATTGAAGGCGCGGCTCGCGCCGGTTTGCACGCGGACGCTGCGGAGACAGGTGACAGCATATGTGTCGTACACCAAACGTCTGCCGATGTTGGAAGAGTTCACCCCGGCTGAGGCTGAAGACCAGCTGTATGATCTGGTCACCGAGTATCTGCAACGGGAGAACCTGAAGGCGTTGCCCAAGGGACAGCGGCAACTGATGACGTTGGTGCTGCGCAAATTGCTGGCGTCCTCCACCTTCGCGATTGCGGGGGCGCTAGAAACGATGGCTAGTCGATTGCAGGCGAGCCTAGGGCCGTCCAAGCCGGAGCGATCGCTGGATGACGAGTTGGGGGATGACTACGAAGCGCTGAATGAAACCGCCGACGAGTGGGACGAAGAGGAGTTGGTGGAATCCACGCTCACGGCGGACGAGCGGGCGGCGATCGAGAACGAGATCAAAGACCTGAAGGCGTTCGCCGAGATTGCCGGCTCGATCGATCAAAACGCCAAGGGCGATGCCTTACTCAGGGCGCTTGGAGTGGCAATGGAACGAGCGGCTGCGCTGGGCGCCGAGCGCAAAGCGATCATCTTCACCGAATCCCGCAAGACCCAACTCTATTTGCAGCGCATTCTGGCCGATACGGAGTGGCACAACGGCGTGGTGCTCTTCAATGGAACGAACAACGATGAAAAGTCACGGGAGATCCTGAAGCGCTGGTTGGAGCAGCATGCCGGCACGGACCGGATCACTGGTTCGAAAACGGCCGACATGCGTTCGGCGCTGGTGGATTACTTCCGCGACGAGGGGCAGGTGATGATTGCCACCGAAGCGGCGGCAGAGGGGATCAATCTGCAGTTCTGTTCACTGGTAGTGAACTACGACTTGCCATGGAATCCGCAACGGATCGAGCAGCGGATCGGGCGGTGTCACCGGTATGGGCAGAAGCACGACGTGGTGGTGCTCAACTTCCTGAACCGGAAGAACGAGGCGGACCGCCGGGTGTATGAGCTGCTGGAGCAGAAATTCAAGCTCTTCGAGGGAGTGTTTGGCGCAAGCGACGAGGTGCTGGGGTCGATCGAATCGGGCGTTGATTTCGAACGGCGGATCAACCAGATCTATCAAACGGCCCGGAAACCGGAAGAAATCGCAGCGGCGTTCGTGCAACTGCAACTGGAGCTCGAACCGCAGATCAATGTCACGATGCAGAAGACTCGGCAGCAACTGCTGGAGAACTTCGATGAAGAGGTCAACGAGAAACTCAAGATCCAACAGGAAAACTCACTTGCGGCACTGGACAGATTCGAGCAGACATTGATGACGATGTCCAAGCATGAGCTTCAGAACGAAGCACGGTTCGACGACGACTCGTCGTTCACGCTGCTGTATTCCCCGATCCCGTCGACGATTCCGACTGGCCGGTACGAGCTGCCGCGCCGCAGCCCGGAAGCGCATATCTACCGGTTTGGGCACCCGCTGGCGGACGAGGTGATTCGACAGGCGAAAGCGCGCGCACTCGATCCGGTGGAGATCACATTTTGCCTGAGCGAGCACTCCGGTAGAATCGCGGCATTGGAACCGTATATCGGCAAGAGTGGCCAGCTTGCGATCCGGCAAATCACGATGGCATCACTCGATACCGCCGAGGATCATCTGCTCATCGCGGTCATAAGTGACGATGGGGAGGAGATCGACGGGGAGCTGGCGGCGCGGATGCTGCGGTTGCCGGCGAGCGTGACCGGACCGTTCGACGGGATGTTGTCGGATGATGTCAGCCGGTTGCTAGAGCGTCTGGATGCCAGCGCTACCGAAGAAGCAGCGCAGCGATCGCTCGAGTTTCTGCAGCAGGAGAGTGAAAAGCTCGACCGGTGGTCGGACGATCAGAAGGTCGGGTTGGAGCGGGAGATTCGCGAGCTCGACCGGACGTTGAAAGAGCAGAAGAAGCTGCTGAAGGCTGCGCCGACGCTGGAGGAAAAGCTTCAACTCGAAAAGGCGTCCAGAGACATCGATCGGCTACGGACTGAAAAGCGGCGTATGCTGTTCGAGGCCCAGGACGAGATCGATGCGCGCCGTGATGAGCTGATCAGCGCCATGGAGGCGCGGCTCAATCAGGAAAGATTCACCGAGGGCGTTTTCACAGCGAGGTGGAGGCTTACCTAATATGGCACAACAACCACTCAGCATTTACCTAATTCGAGATAACTACAACGATTTTGATGACATTCTTGATACGAAGCTTGAACTGGAGCGATTTCCAATAGCGCCCGGGGGAGCGCAGGGTGTTATGTATTTTCTTCAACACGCCCCCGCCAGCCCGTCTTGGCTCGAATTCCTTCGCCCATTGCATAGCGGGTTGCCGACGAGCGTGACTATGAGTCGGGCTTCCGCGTTAGTCGTTTTGCGCGTCCAATACCGGTTATTCGCGCTCCCCTTCGGCAATGGCCGTCATTTCCTTGCCACAGAAGCAATTGAACAGAATTTTGGTCTGCGTGTGGTAGTCAATGCGGTCGATGCGGGCAAGCTCAAGGCAGTTGACGCAACTAGTCTAGATGTCATCGCCATCGAGCAACGGAGGCAAACTGCGAAGCGCACAAGCATGCTCGACTTCAGGGTGGATTTGGAACGAGATCTCCTGATGGCGGCAACCGGTGAACCCAAGAACATCGCACTGCTGGGGAATCAAATAACCGGCAAGGACTCGTTTCATCTCAGCAAGGAACTGGCATGGCACCAAGTACCAGCTCTGTTGGAATCCCTGTTGGATCTCGCCGCTTCAGATGACTATAAACAGGATTTCGGCTGGATCGATCAGTTTAGTTTGGTTCGTGACTCCAGCATGATTCAGAACCTCCTAGAGGAAGTCAATCGCAGATTTGAAATTGGAGACCCAGTCGCATTCACCCTCGCGGTTCCGGAGGTCATCGATTGGCAAACCATCAAAACCTACCGCTATCAGAAGCCCAAGCAGGGTACCCCTTTTGAGGATCTGAACTGGTCTGAATGTCTAGGAGAGCTGGGACTCACGGAGCCAATCAACGTTGACGACTTAGTGCATCGCACCATCTATGCGTTTGGAGCTGACGACAACGAGTATGTTCATCGTTGGCCGGTGTGGAAATGTCTGAGCGGAGATCTAGAGTTGGGGGGCATCGCCTATGTGCTCAACCATGGGAACTGGTACCGAGTCGACAATGACTTTGTTGATCGGGTCAACAACCGCGTCGACGCCATTCCGACGCCAGGATTCACGTTCTGCGATTGCCAACATCCCAATGAGGATCACTACATTGACGCCCTCCGGGATAGCCATCCCGGTTTCCTGACGAAGATGCACACTCGTATCGTTTCGCATGGAGGCGGGAGCAGCAGAATCGAGATCTGCGACGCGATCTCGAGCGAGCGTCATCTCGTGCACATAAAAAACTACGAATCCTCACAATCGCTTAGCTATCTCTTCAACCAGGGTGCTACCTCGGCACGTCTTATCATGAACGACGCCACGTTCAGGCAGAAGATGAACGATCACCTTCCGGACGAGTGTGCGGCTCTTCGCTTTGCAACGCCTTCTCAGCGTCCAACTCCAGCCGAGTGGCGCGTGGTCTACGGAGTTATTGGAGCGAATCGAAGGAACTCGGAACTACCTCTACTGGGGCGCATCAGTCTCTATAACGCTGCCGACACTCTAGCCAACCTCGGAGTCGGGGTAGAACTGAGTCACATCTCAGGCAAGTACACCAAGAATGCGTAGTACGTAACGGGACCGACGACATGAAGCATAAACAACGACTCGAACTCACCTGGATCGGGAAGGATGAGCGGCCGAAGCTGGAGCCGCGGATTCTACTGGAGGACCCGGCCCTTTCCTACCATGCCCCGCACCGGGTGAGCGAAAACGACATCTTCGACAACCGGCTGATTTTCGGGGACAACCTGCTGGCGCTCAAGGCGCTGGAACAGGAGTTCACGGGAAAGGTGAAGTGCATCTTCATCGATCCGCCATACAACACCGGGAGCGCGTTCACGCACTACGACGATGGGATGGAGCATTCCCTGTGGTTGTCAATGATGCGAGATCGTTTGGAACTGCTGCGCAGGCTGCTATCAACGGACGGATCAGTTTGGATCACGATTGATGACAATGAAGCTCACTACTTAAGAGTGCTGTGTGACGAGATATTTGGCCGGTCGAATTTTATCGCTAACGTGGTATGGCAGAAGCGATTCTCGCCTAACAGCACAGCGAAGTATCTGTCTGATTCGCATGATCATGTTCTGGTATTCGGGAAAAGCAAAGATCAATGGCGAAGAAACTTACTAGCGCGAAGTGAACGTACCAATGCGAACTACAGAAATCCGGACGATGATCCCCGCGGCCCATGGTCATCTGGTGACTTGTCCGCTCGTAACTACTACTCTCTAGGAACATATGAGGTAGTTACACCTCGCGGTAGAGTTATAGAAGGGCCGCCGCGCGGTCGCTATTGGGTTATATCGAAAGAACGGTTCCAAGAGTTGGATCGGGATAATCGGATTTGGTGGGGAGCAGACAGTGACAACACCCCAAGACTGAAGCGTTTCCTCTCCGAAGTGACTGCGGGGATCGTTCCACAAACAGTGTGGCTGAATGATGAAGTTGGAAATACTCAAGAAGCGAAGCGCGAATCACTGGCTCTGGTAGGTGCGGAAGCAGTTTTTGATACTCCAAAACCTGAACGATTGATTGCGCGTATTCTCGACATTGCCTCAGATCCGCAGGACCTCGTTCTCGACTCATTTGCGGGATCAGGAACCACCGGCGCCGTCGCGCACAAAATGGGACGGCGATGGATCATGGTCGAGCTAGGGGAGCATTGCCACACGCACATCATCCCGCGGATGAAGAAGGTGATCGACGGGGAGGACCCGGGCGGGATTACCAAGGCGGTCGATTGGAAGGGTGGCGGCGGGTTTCGCTATTTCAAGCTGGCCCCGTCGTTGTTGCAGGAAGACCGGTGGGGCCGGTATGTGATCAATCTTGAGTTCAATGCGGAGATGCTGGCCGAGGCGGTTTGCAAGCTGGAAGGGTTCACCTATGCGCCCAGCGAAACGGACTATTGGCAGCATGGGCATTCGACCGAACGGGATTTCATCTATGTCACGACCGCGTCGCTGAATCACGAGCAGTTGCAGCAACTGAGCGATGAGGTGGGACCGGAGCGGACCTTGCTGGTGGCGTGCGGGTCGTTTCGGGGATCGCGCGCGGGGTATGACAATCTGACGGTGAAGAAGATTCCGCGCGCGGTGATCGACAAGTGCGAATGGGGGCGGGACGACTATAGCCTGGAGATCGAGGATCTGCCGGATGCGCCGCAGCAGCAGGGGCAGCAGCGGTTGTTTGGGGAGGATGTGTGATGGACGACGCCGGGAGAGGTTCCTCCACTTCGGTCGGGACGACGGACGGGAGAGGTCCCTCCACTTCGGTCGGGACGACGAAACGGCGGGAGGTCAATGCGATTGCGGGCCGGTTGAGTCTGCGGCCACCGCAGCGGGAAGCGCTGGAGATTCTGGACCGGGTGACCGACCTGGTTCCGCCGAAAGAGCGTATCGATCTGGAGTCCGCACTGGAGCTGATTCAGGGCGAATATCCGAGCGTGACCGATTTCGAGCGAGAGTTTCCGTCGCTTTGTTTCGCGCTGGCGACGGGGGTGGGCAAGACGCGGTTGATGGGGGCGTTCATCAGCTATTTGCACGAGGCGCATGGAATCGACAACTTTTTTGTGCTCGCGCCGAACTTGACGATCTACAACAAGCTGATCGCCGATTTCACGCCGGGTTCGCCGAAGTATGTCTTCACCGGTATCTCGGCGTTCGCCACGCAAGCGCCGGAGATCATCACCGGGGACAACTACGAATCGCGGGCGGGAACCCTCTTCGACCAGTTGATTCGCTGCAAGGTCAATATCTTCAACATCTCCAAGATCAACACCGAAGTGCGGGGCGGGGCGTCGCCGCGCATCAAGCGGCTTTCCGAGTATCTGGGAGAGAGCTATTTCGATTATCTGGCGAATCTGCCCGATTTGGTGCTGTTGATGGACGAATCGCACCGCTACCGGGCGAGCGCGGGAATTCGGGCAATCAACGAGCTCAAGCCAATCCTGGGACTGGAGCTGACGGCCACTCCGTATGTGACGAGTGGAACGAAGACGACGCCGTTTCGCAATGTGATCTACGACTATCCGCTCCGGAAAGCAATGGAGGACGGATTCGTCAAAGAACCGGCGGTGGTGACTCGGAAGGATTTCAGCCCGGCGGGGATGCAGGCCGCCGAACTGGAGCGGATGAAGCTGGAGGACGGGATCCGGTTGCACGAGCAGACAAAGGTGCAATTGGAAACCTACGCGCGCGATCACCAGCAGGAGATCGTGAAACCGTTCCTGTTGGTGATCGCGCGGGACACGACGCATGCCGCCGAACTGCAGACGCTGATTCGGAGCGAAGGGTTCTTTGGGGGCCAGTACGCCGAAAAGGTGATCCAGGTCGATTCGAGCGGCTCCGGAGCCGAGAAAGACGAGACGGTCGAGCGGTTGTTGCGAGTAGAACGGCCAGACGAGCCGACCGAGATCGTCATTCACGTCAATATGCTGAAAGAAGGCTGGGACGTCACCAATCTCTACACCATCGTGCCGTTGCGGGCGGCGAACGCGCGGGTGTTGATCGAGCAGTCGATTGGGCGCGGGTTGCGCTTGCCGTATGGGAAGCGGACGGGGGTGGCCGAGGTCGACCGGCTGAGCATCGTTGCCCACGACAAGTTTCAGGAGATCGTGGACGAAGCCAGTCGGCCAGACTCTGTCATCAGCAAGTTCGCGACAATCGAGCTGGGGGCAGGAGATCTCGAACGACAAGGGAAAACGGTCGTTGCCGAGTCAGTTGCTGACAAGATTCTCGACGGTTCGGCGATTGTTGCGGGACGGGATGCCCCGCTTACCCAAGCTGAACAGGCGGTTGGAAACGCCATTTGGCGCTTGCTCTCGAACGAGCAGCGCAACCCGGCCGAAGTCCCCGATGTTCGCTATTTGCAGCGGCCTGAGGTTTGCGCACGCATCGTCGAAGAGACGAAGGCTACCTACCTATCGGGCCAGCTGTCATTGGACGGCATCGACGCATCAGTCGACATCGAACAAGTTGTTGCCGATCTCATCTCGGTCAAGGTCGAGGGAACAATTTCGATACCTAGAATCACGGTTCTTCCAGCAGGCCCGGTGCGCTCCTGGTTCGAGCCATTTGTGGTCGACTTTTCCTCATGGCAGTTGCGGCCATCGGATCAAACCATCTTGAGTCAGTCGCTCCGCACTGGTGAGCAACTGACGTTTGGGATAGCTCCGGCGGCGGAGCGTGCGCGCCGAGTTCAGGACTACATTCTCAACGGGCTCGTTGCATTCGATGATGTTTCCTACGATCACAACGCAGCGATGCTCAACGACCTCGCTGATCAGACGATCGCCTATTTGCGCACGTATCTCGACGAATCCGAGATCGAACCGGCGGTGCGCGAGCATCAGCGCCGCATTGCCGACCTGTTGCACAGCCAGATGCAAGATCACTATTTCGAAGAAGAGAGTCCGCTCGACGTCAAGGTTTCCGCGGGTTTCTCCGACATTCTTGCGCCAGCGTATACGCAGACACGGCCCTCGCTGAATTTTCGACAGCCTCCGCCCGATAAATCAAAGATCGCGAGTGAGCTCTTCGTGGGATTTCGTAGCTGCCTGCATACCCCGCAAAAGTTTCAGTCCGACCAGGAACGCATTTTGTCAGTGATCCTGGATCGAGAGGATGGCGCGCAGCGCTGGTTTCGGCCACAGCGCAATCAATTCAACATCTACTACCGACTTGGGAGTGAGCTTCCTCGGTATCAACCCGATTTTGTCGCTGAGTTCGATGATTTCATTGCCATGATCGAGGTCAAGGCGCGGAATGAACTCGGTAGCGCTGAGGTGGTCGCGAAACGGGATGCCGCTGTTACGTGGTGCGAGAGAGCGTCTGAGTACACGCGGTCCTATGACGGCGGCAAGCCCTGGATCTATTCGCTGATTCCACATGATGAGATCAGTGAGAACTGGACTGCGCGGAATTTGGTGGTCGCCAAGACGGTCAGTCCCGCAGGGACTTTGCTTCGGTAGCGCGGCCACTTTCGTGCCGCGCGGTGGTGGGCGGGTTGCGACGACGGGGAGATTCTTCACTGCGTTCAGAATGACATGGTGGGCAGGGCGGCGTTGGGGGGGTGATTTGCCTTGATTTCGATTGGAGAGGCCGCTTGCCTGGGGCGGAGGGGCGCGCAAGAATAATCAATAGGTGAGCAGTCAGACTTCGTTGATCGAGACGCAAGGGAGGATGGCGAATGAGGATCAGCGCACGCAATCAGCTCAAGGGGACGGTGACGCATATCGAGGGGC
>CAZVJA010000205.1:0-9747 GCA_964626885.1 uncultured Planctomycetaceae bacterium
TGATCTCCGTCTTTCCGGGCTGCATCGCGGAGCACTTTTGTTTTCATGCTGCTCATGCAGCACCCCCGATCAGCACGGCGACGGCCTTTGCGAAGTCTGCATCGACGGACAGCGTGGCGAGAAACTGCTCCTGCCACTCCTCCGGGAAAGGTTTCGGCTCCCGCCCGAAATTTCCTGGCAGGTTGAGGGCTCGAAGATCATCGGCACCGGGAAGAAACCGTCGGCCGATTTCCGGGTGGGCATCGACCACGGCGATCAACTCGCCGCGCGTCGCCGGAGCCCAGGGGGTGCGGCCTTGATCGAGGCAGTTCTGCACGTGACGGAGATAGTCGTCGGTGTTCCTGAAACTGGGTCTTTGCATTATCATCGGCTTGATTCCTTTCAATCGCCCTGCTGTGATTTGGCGTCCGGCAGGGCGAATTTTTATTGCTCTCTCACTTTCCCTTCCGTGCGACGTACTCGAGCCAATCCCTTCCAGCGATAAATTTCCTTACTCCGACCTTCACGACCCTGAGCCCGTCGGCCTCGGCCTTTCGCAGGGTGTGTGGGCCCAGCCCGACCCGCTTGCCAAACTCATCACGCCGATACACTTCGTCGGCTCGGATCTCGTTCATGCTGACAACCTTTCGTGAAACTTGTTTGTGCGATGTGCTTCGCACGTTGTTCGCTCCTATGTCCTATCAAAGCAGAAAACCCGCCTTAAAAAAGACGGGTTTTGCTTGGTTGAAAACGGACTATCCGTTTTTCGTCCGATGCTATTTACGTGCGACGGGCTTCCATTCCTGGGCGTAATTGCGGCACTGGCGGATCAACGATTCAATCCGCTTGTGCCCGGTGATATCTTTCTCCCTGCAAAACGTGCGGATTCGCTCGGGTAGTTCACGTCCGGTGGGTGGGTGCTTACGCAAATACTCGATCGCGTCTTTCAGCGTATCGTCGCGCGGTTTTGGTGGCCGAGAAAGTTTCGGACTCTCCGAATTTTGTTTGCCGATCAGCAGGGCAATTGCTGTCTCAATCTTCTGCGGGATATGCCCCAGACGTGGCAGCGGTGGCATCGATCCTTTTCGAGCCCGCTTAGTTCCGGGCCACCCAGCCCAAACGTCACTGACGGCCCCGGCGATCACTGGTGCATTGCAGTCGGTCAAAATCTCTTGAACCAACTCCATGCCGCGTTGCTCATCGTCAAGACCCCCGAAAGCATCGGTGAACGGCATACCCTTCCGGGCCGCATGTCGATCCGGCGAATCGAGTTCCTGAACTATCTCCCAAGCTTCACACAGCGGCGGGTTGATCGGGTTGAGCCAAATTAAAGCCCGATCAATGCTCAGGGAATAATCGGCCGGCCTTGCGACAGCCTCAAACGCTTTGATTCGCTGAGCTAGCTCCTCGAGGACTCGCACTAAATCGGCAATCGCAGCCTGACGTTGTTTTTTAGTTATCACGTCGCCGTTCCTTTTGCGACGTTCCAAAACAGATCGCGGCAGCCGGTGGAACACTCCGGTTTTCGGATGTACGGTCCTAGCCGCGATGTCTCGAAAACTGGGTACATACCGAAAACTGTACCCAACTTTGTCTTTCAAGCTCACATTGTACGCCGGTTCCGCCTTTCGGCCATGTTGAGTTTTCACGTTGTTTGTAGGCAGTTGAAACCTAGCAGCAACGCAACGCATAACTACGGAACCGAAGGTTGCTGGTTCGAATCCAGCGGGGTGTACTTCTTTTACCGCTCCAAACGCACCTCGCGCCCAACTCCGAGCCCGGCTGTACAACAAAGTGGACAACAGCTTCGAGCCTGAGGACCGGGCTCCTGAGTCCCTTCCGCCGGCAAAGAGTTGGTTTTCACCGGCCTGAACAAGGCCGATCCGTGTCCGACTTTCGGAACCATCGGACCTGGAAACCGTGGGTTGGCGGTTCGAATCGAGTATCTTCGAACGCACCTCGCGCCTGGCTCCGGGAAAAACGGTACGATCGGGAGTACAACAATAGGCGGCCAGCTGGTTGCAAGGTCGTGCCGGAATGATGCTGGTCCACTCCCGGAGCTTACCGAGAAACGTCTATCTCTCGGGACCAACACGAAACATCAATTGCGACGCTTTCGCCCGCATAGCGAAGATGGGGACTGCTTCGAAGATGGATGTTACTAAAGTAAACGCTGTCTTTCTCGATGCTTTGCGGCGTCCCACTTTCAATGAGCGTCGAATGTACCTCGACGAAGTGTGTGCTAACGACAAGGAGCTTCGCCAGGCCGTGGAAGCGAAGCTCTGGGAGCATGCCGAGTCGAACACGCACCTGGTCCCTCCCGAGCAAGCGGAATCTCTGGAAACTCAACCAGATCCGTCCAGCAAGCAAATCGGTCCCTATCGATTGTTGCGGCAGATTGGCGAGGGGGGCATGGGTGTTGTTTTCGTCGCCGAGCAAACCGCGCCGTTCGCCCGACAGGTGGCGCTCAAGATCATCAAGCCGGGGATGGATACGCACGAAGTCGTTGGCCGGTTTGAGGCTGAACGGCAAGCGCTGGCATTAATGGACCATCCGAATATCGCCCGCGTTTATGATGCGGGCACAACAGAATCTGGCAGGCCTTACTTTGTGATGGAACTCGTGCACGGAGTTCCATTGACCCTGTACTGCGATCAGCAGTCGCTTTCTCCTCGCGATCGACTGAACCTGTTCGTCCAGGTTTGCAACGCCGTACAACACGCTCACCAGAAGGGGATCATTCATCGTGATCTGAAGCCTTCGAATATTCTCGTAACCCTGTACGACGGCCGCCCCGTGCCGAAAGTCATCGACTTCGGCATCGCGAAGGCGACCGGGCCGGCGCTGACCGGACGGACGTTGTTCACCGAACTCGGTCAGGTCTTAGGTACGTTGCAGTACATGTCACCAGAACAGGCGGAACTCAACCCGTCCGACGTTGACACGCGCAGCGACGTCTATTCCCTGGGAGTCATCCTGTATGAACTTCTGACCGGGACGACACCATTCGAAAAGCACCGACTCCGTGCCGCCGCCCTGATGGAAGCGCTGCGCATTATTCGTGAAGAGGAGCCACCGAGACCCAGCGCCCGCCTTAGCACCATCGATGAAGCTCCGACCATCTCCGCGAGACGCGGACTGGAACCGAAAAAGCTGACCAGCCTTGTGCGCGGCGAACTAGACTGGGTCGCCATGAAAGCGATCGAAAAAGACCGATCGCGACGCTACGAAACCGCCAGCAGTCTTGCGCAGGACGTCCAACGATTTCTATCGAACCTTCCTGTCGAGGCCTGCCCTCCCTCTGCAATGTACCGGTTCCGCATGTTCGCGCGCCGAAACCGATTCTCGCTGGCCATCGGCACGCTGCTGCTGATTGCGATGCTGGTGACTCTGGTCACACTCGTTGTCAGCAATGAGATTATCCGTGCGGAAAGCGACCAGAAGCAGATTGCTCTCAACGAACGCGATGTAGCCTTGGGCGACGCACGAGATCAGGAAAAGAACGCGAGGCAGAAAGCCGCCGAAGCTGAAGCGTCGCGCGCCGTCGCGGCAGCCAACGAGAAGAAAGCGGTCGCGCAGGAGTCGCTCGCCCGCCGGCGGTTCTATGCCGCGCAAACTAATGCCGCGATGCAGGCGTGGGAGTCGGGCGAGATGCCGCGCGTCATGGAAATCCTGGAAAGCCAACGACCCAGTTCCGATGAGGAAGATTTGCGATCCTTCGAGTGGTACTACCTCTGGGGTCTCTGCAACAGCGGACGCCGGTCGTACTTGCACGGTCATACGTCGGCGGTTCTCTCCGTCGCATTCTCCCCTGACGGACGAACCCTGTCATCCGGGAGCTGGGATACAACGATCCGGTTCTGGGATGGCGGGACGGGGAAGCCGCAAGGAGTCATCCGCGGGCATGAGGGGGGCGTGTGGGTCGTCGCGTATTCACCCAACGGAAAACTGCTCGCGTCGGGGGGAGATGAAACCGAATCGACGGCAATCTGGGATCTTGCAACTCAAAAGCCGCTGCACAGATTTCCCGGGACATCTTCAGGGCTCGCATTTTCTCCGGATGGAAAGCTGCTGGCTGCGGGGGGTGATAAGGTGAAGCTGTGGGACGTTGCGACGGGCGAAACGAGCGCCGAGATCGAAGGTGCTGGAAGCGTGGTTTGTTATCTGCCCGACGGGAAATCGCTAGTGACTCTTTCGGGCCGGTTTGAGGAGAAGGGCACGGTACATCTCTGGGATGTCGAATCGCGGAAGCAGAAAAGCAGCCTGCGGATACCACATTTGGCGACGGTCAACTTACATCCCGACGGCAAGACTCTTGCCGCGCACTCATTCTCAATGGGCTTGGGGCTCTGGGATCTCAATACCGGAAAACAGTTGACGAAGCTTCGCGGACAGAGAGGCGAAATCCGGGCGCTCGCATTTTCCGCCGACGGGAAGCGGCTTGCGTCGGGAAGCGAGGATCGGACTGTTTATGTGTGGAGTCTACCCGACGGCAACATCGTCGCCCGCGAAGTTCACCGCGATCCGGTGTGGGGAATCGCATTCTCGCCGGACGGAAAGATTCTCGCCTCATCGACAACCAAGGGAGATATCCGTCTGTGGGATATGACTCCGTCCCGGGAAGGATTTACGGTGGCAAAGGATGAAGCGCTGAAGTCACTTGGCTACTCGGCCGGTGGCAAGAAGGTAGTGGTAAGTACATCGAAGTCGACCAAGATCTTCGACTCGACTTCCGGTTCCGAGACAGCTTCAGCCAGCGCGTTGCGACCGTGGCAGATCTCCCCCGAGACCGAATTGTTTGCCGAAAGGCTAAAGGACCATACATTGATTCGGGATCACAATGACGGCAAGCAATCAGCGACGCTCGATCTTGGAGACATCACAAATCTCAGCTTCTCCAAAAAGAATGGCCAACTCGCGACCTGGAAGCCGTGGAGTGGCGGCAGTACTGTGAAGTTGTGGGATGTGGCGGCAAGATCGTCTCGCGAATTCACTGTCGGTCCGCCGCAGATGAATCGGCTGTCGGTGCTATGCGCCGATATTTCTCCCGATGGAAAATTTCTGGCCGCAGGGTATCAATTTCAATGGGTATCCGTATGGGAGATAAAGACAGGAAAGATAATGCTCGAGCTGTACCAGGAACCCGCCATGATGAACGTCGTGTCGGTGAAGTTCTCACCCGACGTCAAATTGCTGGCGGTAGGAACAGATGTTGGCACGGTCACGTTGTGGGATCTTGCTAGTGGAGCACTGATGACGACCTGCAAGGGTCACACCCGCCACGTGAATGCTCTCGCATTCTCGCCGAAGGGAGATTCATTGGCGACCGCTGGCGCGGACAAGACCGTGCGCTTCTGGGATGTCCAGACCGGGCAAGAACGGATGGCACTCAAAGCACACGACGCCCAAGTCCAGTTCGTGGCCTATTCTCCCGATGAATATTCGCTCCTGACCGCTTCGGAAGACGGAGCAGTGAAGATTTGGACTGCTGCAACCGATGACGAAGCTCACGCACGCCGGTCTACTCAAATCTCCGAGCAACCGCTGCAACCCCTCGCGTCAACGTACGAACTGCTTTCCTGGAATCTTGTCATCGACAAAGACACCGAGCCCGATGGTGTGCGTCGGGCCGTCGAACTCGCTGAGCGGGCAATCAGTGCGGCACCTGAATCAGGATCGAGCTGGGGAGTTCTTGGTGCGGCGTATTCGCGTGCGGGTCAATGGCAAAAGTCCCTCGAAGCGCTCGACCGATCTGACAAACTTCGCCCTGAAAAAGAGGACGCCGTCAATGGTTTCTTCCGCGCCATTGCACTTTGGAACCTAAACCAGAAGGAGCAGGCACGTCGAAGTTTTGAACGTGCCGCGCGCTGGGTCGATCAGAAAGCTCCGCTTGACGCGTACTTCAAGCCATTCCGAGAGGAAGCAGCCGCGGTGCTGGGACTAGGGCCTGTTCCCGGCCCTGCGAATACAAATCCCGCGAAAAGACAACAATAGCACCAATCCGAGACTGCTCGCGCGCGGCGGCTTGTGGGTTCGTTCCGACAATCGATACCGTGGCGTTGCGGAACTGGTTCGAATTCAGCGGGGTGTAATAACTTACGGCAAATCGACGGCCAAAACAGTCGATAAACCAGTAGTAGCAACCGGACCATGCGCTGGAAGCTCATCGCCGTTCGCCGTGGCTATTGCAATCGGCGATACCATCGAAAGCGTGCATGTTCTGGGCGCACGCAGTTCCCCCGTCGAAGGAACGATCATCAAACGGGAACAATTTAGCCGCTGGGGCATTCCCGCTGGGAAGCTGACCGTTCAAATTCCTGAACAGGGTGATACGGTCACTGCCATTACCAATACCGACTCGATGAAAGAACTTCCGGCCAAATCAGATTTCACTATACGGGCGATCCAGACCGCGAGATATTCATCGAAGGCGAAGAGAATCCGATCGGCGTTGCACTGTTTTTGTGGGGACTAACCGCAGTAGTTCTTCTGTTCTGCGTTGCCCCCGTGTTTGCCCGCCAGTCTGCGGTACAGTCCAATACGCCGTTAGACGAAAAGCTAGCCTGACGCTGCAACCGCAGTCTCTACATTCGGCTGCCAGACTTTCTCAGCCGCGTCTTTCAGCTTGTTCGCCATGCCGATGTGGCGTAGCGTCGTTCCGAAATCCTTGTGACGCTTCTGCTTCATGATCCAGAATCCTTCCCAGGCTCGAAGCCTGAAGTAGGATTCTCTCACTTTAACTGGCACCATTCAAAGGGAGAAAGTCACGCAAAGCAGCCTGCCGCGTCCGCCATCAACACAAACTGGGCCAAGCGATCCTCAAACACAGTGGCTTGTTCCAGTAAATTCATGATTGTCACTAGATTATGCGAAACTCAATAGAACCCTAAAACCCGCGCACAATAGAGCCGTAATCCCTGTCCCCCGTCTTTCCGAAGCCCGAAGGCTGACCACGCAACGGCTGGTTCGAATCGGCCCCGCCGAGCGCCATGCCTGTATCGCGGAGCAGGGCAGGCATGCGTCGAGCAGATGGGAAAGCAAAAGTCGGGTGGGAAGAGTTTTCGAGGCCCACCAGGATTTCCCGTGAATGGTGTGCCGCGCGAACCCTCGGCACACCCTGCGAGACTTCGTGGCCCGTGTGGTTCAGCATTTTCCCGGATCAGTCGCATGGCCAGCGAGAAGTTACTTCTTCTCTTCCTTCGCCGGGGCGGCGGCTTTGGCTTTGGCCTCTTCAGCGGCAGAGACTTCCGGATTCGGCGTGGCGTCCCCCGGTTCGAGGTTCATCACCCAGCGGACCGCCCCTTCGACTGACTTCATGAAGATCGGATTCGCCCAGGTTTCCGGATTGTGGCCGAGATTGTTGTAGAACATCTTCCCTTGGCCCCACTCCTTGCACCAGGAGACCGGCACCTGGTAGGGCATTTTCGGATCGCACTTTTCCATGTTGAGGCTCATCAACACGTGAACCTTCTCCGGCTGCCAATGCTTGTACTGGTAAATTTCATCGGTGATCTGAAAATCGTCCTTGCCGAACGGAGTGATGCCGGGATGGCTGGCATCGTGCACGCTGACCGTCACGGTGTTTTTCGAGCCCCACGGGTGGCCATTGAACGTGCCTCCGATCATTTCCCAATAAGGCTGATGGTTGTGGTAGGTGTCGGTCGCGGAATGAAAGCCGATAAAGCCATGCCCCTTCTGCTTCAGCCAATCGTTGAGGAAGAAATCCATCTCCGCCACGAAGATGGGGAGATCGAGGGTCGTGTAGAACATCACGATGTCGTAGTTCTTGAGGTTATCGCGCGTAAAGTCGGCGGTGCAGTTCTGCGTGCAGTGGACATCGAATAGGCCGGACTGTTGCCCAAGCTGCGTGATGGCGACTTCGGCCGGCGAAAGCTGCTGCGGTTCCTTCCGCGTCACCGAACCGTGGCGGAACCCGGCGCTCTGCGTGACGAACAGCACGCGCGCTTTGTTGGCGGGCTCGGCGGCGCGGGCTTCTTGCCGCAATGCAGTGAGAATTGTCGCGGCGAGCACGAGCAGCAGAATCGTCAGCGATCGAGTGCGGATCATGGTGATTGGCTCCAGTGAAGACGTTCGTTGCGGGAGGGTTGTCAAAGTGGTTTTAACGTATTGCTCGGAAGTTTCCGGCGGCGCGTGGTCATGGTGGTTGGAGAATCTGGCGGAGTGTGTTGTTCGTGTTTTGTACCTGTCGCGGCGAATTTGTCTCCTGGTGGAAGTTCTCTCGTCGGGACCGGCGCACACACCTGTGCGGGGAGGCAACAGACGTTCGTTATCTTACGCACAGGCGAAGAGCTTCGCAAAACCGCGTGTTCCGACAGAAGAAAGTGCATTCCGAAGCAACTGACTTGAGTTTGCGAAGATGTCGACGGAGGCCAGGGCGATATCTGTCTCGTCGGGCGTTAATGCGCCTTGAGACATCGCATGAACGCTCAAGCAACAGTGTATCTGGGTAAACTGGGAGATTTCAAATCTGTAAAGCGAGTTGTGAAAACGCGAAGAATATTCCGGCGATTGCCTTGCGATCTCCGGCCACACCCTGTACTTGTAGTCAGCAGAGCCCCCGTGCACCGCCCAATTTCTCGAAAAACCCGAGATCTCAGGCGACTCACTCGGGGCTTGGGATATGATTTCCATACGCAGGTCATGGGGGAGGCTGGGCTTCCGGCCTGCTTGGGTCTTGGCGAATCACCATTTGATACGCTGCCCGGATTCGCAGACCAATATGAGACGCCACAGGCAGCACGCAAGGAGCAGTGAGATGAAGAGCCTGATGAGTATGATGACAGTCGCGGGACTGTTGATTGCCGGCGCCGCCGCGATGGGCGCCGACAAGCCGTTCTACGGATTCAAGAGTCGCGGAGAAAGCGGGTCGCAAGTCCGTGCGACGCTCGGAGCGCCGACCGGAGCGAAAGAGGCAGCCTACCAGGGTGTGGTTCCTCCGGCTCCCGTGCCGGAAACGGCCCTCCCGCCGCAGCCGGTTCCGGAAGGAGCATCGTTCTCCACGCCGGGTGGTCAACCGATGCCCGCCGCCGGCGCACCGGTTGAGTTGTTCTCGTGCGTGAAGTACACCCACACCCACGAGATTCACCCTTGTCCGGTCGAGATGATTGTCTCCATCAAGGACCCGTGTGCATGCGATGATCCGTGCAATTGCTGCGCACCTCCGAAGTGCGTGAATGTCCTCGTGTGCGCTCCTCCGTGCGGTTGCCCGGAGATCAAGTGCAGCAAGGACGGTAGCAAGGTGAAGTACGACTACGGCAAGTACGGATTCGAAGTCACGTCCCGCAAGGGTGTGGTCACGGTGAAGTACGACGACTGAGATTTCCATCAACACGGCGGCTTGCTTCCTCGCGGAATCATAAGCCGAGTGGAATCGATAGACGCACCGGGCCGGCACTCGCCGGCTCGGTTGCTTTTGGTGAGGAGCTTTCTGCGGTCGGCAAGCAGACGGAGGGAGGAAGATAGAAGATGGAGGATGCCCCCCTCACCCCCGACCCCTCTCCCGCAAGGGGAGAGGGGAGCAGAAGATGGAGGAAGGCTCTTCCCAAGCCGAGGACTTGTCGTCGGCTCTCCGCCCAATCAGAAGACAGAGGATCGAAGACGGAACACGGAGGGATGAGGATGGAAGGTTCTGATGGTTTTAGGGTTCTACGGTTTAAGGCCTTGAACTCTCGAACCCTAAAACCCCCGCAACATAAAACCCTTGTATCTTTCCCTCAATGATGTATTTGTCTTTCTCTGGGGGTTCCG
>CAZVJA010000206.1:0-9489 GCA_964626885.1 uncultured Planctomycetaceae bacterium
CGGGTTGCCGCCGAACGTGCTGGCGTGCGCGCCGGGAGGCCAGTCCATGACTTCGTCTCGCGCGATGATTGCCCCCAACGGCATACCCGAGGCAACCCCCTTCGCGAGACAGATAATATCCGGCTCAACCCCCCAATGCTCGACCGCGAACATCTTGCCGGTCCGCCCCATGCCGCTCTGCACTTCATCCGCCACGTACAAAATTCCGTGCCGATCGGCCAGTGCCTTGAGTTGGGTGTGAAACTCCGGCGGCGGAACGATGTATCCCCCTTCCCCCTGAATCGGTTCGACGAAGATCGCCGCAACTTCTTCCGGATGAACCATACGACGGAAGACATCGTGTTCGATATGCGCAATGCAGCGGGCGGCACAGTCCGCCGGTAGGTCGCTGCTCCGATAGACGTTCGGGAAATCGACGTGCGTCACGCCAGAGATGAACGGTCCGAACCCGCGCCGCTGCGTTACTTTGCTGGCGGTGAGAGAGAGCGCACCCATCGTCCGGCCATGAAAGGCACCTCGAAAGGCAAGCATCTGCTTGCGGCCGGTGTGGAATCGTGCGAGTTTGAACGCCGCCTCGACAGCTTCCGTTCCCGAATTGGTGAAAAACACCCGCTTCGGAGACGAGCCCGGTGCGAGAGCCGCCAGCTTGTTGGCCAGGTCGGCCTGCGGCGCATAATAGAAATCGGTCCCCGACATGTGCAGCAGCTTGGCGGCCTGTGTCTGAATCGCCTGTACGACGCGCGGATGACAATGCCCCGTCGCGCACACGGCAATGCCGGCGGTGAAGTCGAGAAACAGATTCCCGTCAACGTCTTCGATGACCGCCCCTTCGCCGCGCTCAACCGCAAGAGGATAGACGCGCGTGTATGAAGGGGATGTTGCACGCTCGTCCCGGTCGATCAGCGCCTGCGCGCGCGGACCCGGCAGTGGTGTCCGCAGGTCGGGCACTTTCTTGTATCGAGAACGGTCAAGCATGATCATTTCCCACTTTCAAAGTTGCGCTTGGCCCATGCAGAGCCGTCGGCAATCATGATTGGTCTGAAAAAGAACGCATCGTCGTGCGTCGCCGGCCGGATGGCCCAGGGGATGGGTTGTGACGACTGTGACGTCTTTATCTGCTCTTCCGGCTCTCGGCGCGGTCGGTGCTTCATCACGGTCGCACTGGAATCCTACGCTATAATGTCTCTGGGGCAAGAGAATCATCGGCTCGTCCGGGGCTGGCGGATTTCCCAACCCCGATCTTCCGTGGCCTGAAGAGGTTATGCATTCGATCCTCAAGGTCTGTCCCCCAGTTTTTCTGGCAGGGACGACAATTCCGGCCGCGGAGTGAATCCCTGGAATCCCGAACATCAGGAGTCCCACGGATGGCTGCAACCAACCAACTGTCGAACAGCGTGACCGGCCCTCATCAGGTGATTTCTTCCAACTCGCCGCGCGAGCATTTCTCCGCGGAGTTGTTTGACACTCTATGGGATCGCTACCGCACGCGGGTCTCGCATGTCGCCACGTACGAGCGCGTGATCCGCGACGCCGGTGCCACGTTCGTCAACGACCACATCGCATTTCGCACCCTCGCGGCGCAGCAGCCGCTCACCGGAATTTCGAGCATCTCCCGCATCTTCGAGGCGCTCGGCTATCGATCGGCCGGCTGCTACAACTTTTCCGACAAGCACCTTTCAGCGATTCACTTTCAGCACGCGAACCCCGGCTTCCCCAAACTCTTCGTTTCGGAATTGAAGTCGTGGGAACTGAGCCCCGCGGCGCGTAAGACCATCGAGCGGATCGTGTCGACACACCGCCCGCCGGTTTCCTCCGAATTGCTCGCGACATTGGCGACCCTCGACAACGCCCCGGCCGCCGACCGATCACGACTTCTGGCCGACGTCGTTCGTGAGTTTCACGATCTTCCCTGGGAACTCCCGGAGGCGGATGATGTCACCGCGCTCAATAAGGAAAGCCAATACGCCGCCTGGGTGATGGTCCATGGCTACAACGTCAATCATTTCACATCGCTCATCAACTCGCACGGCGTCGATTCGCTCAGCGACATCGAGAAGACGATCGCAGCCTTGCAGCGCGCCGGCGTGCCGGTAAAGGCGGAGATTGAAGGGGAGCGCGGCTCGAAGCTCCGCCAAAGCGCCACCGAAGCGGTGGTGATCGACGTTGCCGTGCGGCGCGGCGGCAAGCCGGAGCAGATGCCCTGGACGTACGCGTACTTCGAGCTGGCGGAGCGGGGAGACATCACCGACCCGCAAACCGGCGAGCGCACGCGCTTCGAGGGATTCCTCGGCCCGCAGGCGACGCAGCTCTTCGAGATGACGCGGGTCAAGTCAAAGTAAAATCAGGCAATGATCTCACGGATCACATGCCCATGCACGTCGGTCAACCGGCGATCGATGCCGTTGTGGCGAACGGTCAGCTTCTCGTGGTCGATGCCGAGCAGGTGCAGAATCGTCGCGTGGATGTCGTAGCAATACGACGGCTTATCCACCGCTTTGTACGACCATTCATCGGTCGCGCCGTAGCTGACGCCCCCTTTGATCCCTCCGCCGGCCAGCCAGTTCGTGAAGCCAAACGGATTGTGATCCCGCCCCTTGCTCCCCTGTGAGCAGGGCATGCGACCGAACTCGGTGGTCCAGAGAATGATCGTGTCGTCGAACAGGCCGCGCTGCTTCAAATCTTTGATGAACGCCGCACACGATTGATCCATCCCGCGTCCCAGTTCGCCGTGATCCTTCGCGATGTCTTCATGCGAATCCCAGTTGCGGCGAGGAAAGCCGTTATCGGCTCCGCTCCAGACCTGCAGGAATCGCACTCCCCGCTCGAGCAGTCGCCGCGCAACGAGACAGTTCCTCCCGAAGTCCTCCGTCACTTTGTCGTCGAGACCGTAAGCGGTCTTTACCGGAGCCGGCTCGTTGGAGAGATCGAGTGCTTCCGGTGCGCTCAGTTGAAGTTTCGCCGCCATTTCATAAGAACGAATACGGGCTTCCAGCTGAGAGTCGCCGGCGCGTCGTTCGAGATGCCGCTCGTTCAGTCGTCGCAGGAGTTCCTGGCTATCCCGCTCCGATTCCTTCGTGACGGTCCCTTCCGGCGGAAAGAGATCGGCAATGGGGTTGGGCGCACCGGGGCGGATCATCGTCCCCTGATGTGCGGCGGGAAGGAACCCGGCCGACCAGTTCTGCGGACCGTTGGGGGCGAAGCCGCGCGCGTCGGGGAGTACCACAAACGTCGGCAGGTTTTCGTTCAGGCTGCCGAGGGCGTAGCTGACCCACGCTCCGGCGGCGGGAAAGCCGGGGAGCACGAAGCCGGTTGCCTGCATGAAGGTGGCCGGTCCGTGGACGTTCGATTTTGAGATCATCGAATGCACAAAGGCCATGTCGTCGACGCAGCCGCCCAAGTGCGGCACGAGGTCGCTCATCCACTTCCCACACTCGCCGTACTGCTTCCAGCCCCACGGTGACTTGAAAACCTTGCCGGGGTCCGACTGGAACAATTCGACCTTCTCGCCTGGGTCCCACTGCTCGCCGTTCTTCTTCTCCAACAGCGGCTTGTAGTCGAACATGTCGCACTGGCTGGCCGCTCCCGACATGTAAAACTGCACGACTCGTTTCGCCCGCGCCTTGTGATGCAGGCCGCCGTTAAACTCCGGCCGCGGCTTCGGGCCGGCATCGGCGAGCAATCGTTCATTGCCCAGCAGATGCGCGAGCGCGATCCCGCCCAACCCCCCGCCGGCGCGCCACAGGAATTCACGGCGGGAAGCGTTTATGATCGACGGAAAATACACTTCAGTCATTGGATGTCTTTCTCCCCTCTCCCCTTGCGGGAGAGGGGTTGGGGGTGAGGGGTGGATTTGGCATTTCCACAGTCTTGGACAAGTTCGACACGAAATCACGAACTCTACGCCAAGCCAACCGTTCGCCCCCCTCAATCCACAAACACAAACTCATTCATATTGAAGATCACACGGCAAACCTGTTCCAGGCCGTGTTTCTTTTCGTATTCGAGTAAGGCGTTACGCTCATCGGCGGTCGGATCGCGGCCGAGTGCCAAACGGAACGCCTTGTCAATTTGCGCGGCCGCATCGGAATTCTGCTCCCGCAACCGCGCCGCGAAATGTTCCGCCTGGCGGACCATGAATCGGTTGTTCAACAGGGCGAGCGCCTGCAAGGCGGTAATGGTCGTGTTCCTTGCCGCCACGATCTGCGACGGGTCCGCACAGTCGAGACAGTCCATGAACGGGTCGGGAACCGAGCGGACGATGAACCGGTAGACGGTCCGCCGCAATGAACGGGGATCATCAACGTTGTGCTGATCGTAGTGGTAGTGGGGAGAATGGTCATCGACGAATCCGAACAAGTCATAGCCGGGCCCGTACATCGAACTGTCGAACTTGCCGGTCACGGCGAGTACCGTATCGCGGATCGCTTCCGCTTCGAGCCGCCGCCGGTTCATCCGCCATAGGAAACGGTTGTCGGCGTCAATCTTCGCCTGCGCGTCGAGCGAAGCGGATTGCTGCCGATAAACGCTGCTCGTCACCATCAGCCGGTGCAGATTCTTGAGAGTTCGGTCGCCGTCGCGGAAATTCACTGCCAACCAGTCGAGCAGTTCGGAATGCGTCGGGCGGGTTCCCATACGGCCGAAATCATTCGGCGAATCGACAATTCCCCGGCCGAAATGATAATGCCAGACCCGATTGACAATGGACCGCCAGGTCAGCGGGTTTTTCTCGTCGACGATCCACCGGGCCAACGCCGCGCGCCGCGCACCTTCATCCTCCGGGTTCGCTAAATCAAACGGCGAGGTCAGTTGCTTCACACAGGCGACCGCACCCGGCACCGCCGGATCTCCCGGTGCCTTCACACTGCCGCGGTTGAGCAGATGGATCATTCGCGGCTTTCCCCCCGGTGCGGGAGTGAACGATCCCTGCGGCTTGAAGTTGGGCGCCGCGGCATACACGGTCTGCTCGGGAGGCAGCTTCGCCAACTGCGCAGTCACTTCCCCAATCGTGGCGTCAATCTTCGCGAGTTCGCCGTCGCGTGTTTGTTCCTTCGTCTTCGGCTCGCCGGTCGTTACTGGTTTCTCAGCTGACGAGCCGGGGTTCTTTGCCTGCTCGGCTTGCTTCTTGATTTCTTCTTGGATCGCGCGCTTCTTCGCTTCGAGCGACTGCCGCTGCTCGGTGAGTTCCCGACGTCGCTGCGCCGTTTGCGGATCATCGATTGATCGGCTGGCTCGTTCGACCCCCGCGAAGACCGCTTGCAACCCGTAATAGTCGGCCTGCGTGATCGGGTCGAACTTGTGATTGTGACACCGCGCACATTGGACCGTCAGGCTGGTGAAGGCTGACATCGCATTGGTCACCATGTCGTCCCGGTCGAGCACTCGCGTGATCTGCTTATCGACCGTCCCTTCGCGGAGCTCGACCTGCCCGACGAAATCCCACGGGCCCGCCACGATGAACCCCGTCGCAACCGTCCCATCCGGTGTGCCCGGTTCGAGAATGTCCCCCGCCAATTGCTCGGTGACGAACTTGTCGTACGGCTTGTCGTTGTTGAACGCACGAATCACATAATCGCGATAGGGCCAGGAGTCGGAGCGGCGCTTGTCCTTGTCGTAGCCATGCGTTTCGCCATAATGCGCGACGTCCAGCCAGTGCCGCGCCCATCGCTCCCCATAATGCGGCGAAGCGAGCAGCCGATCGACAAGTTGCTCGTACGCATCCGCGCGCGGATCATTCTCGAACGCTTCAATCTCTGCCGGTGTCGGCGGCAGGCCGAGCAGATCGAACGACAACCTCCGGATGAGCGTGCGGCGATCGGCCTCCGGCGACGGGACCAAACCTTTTTCCCGTAACTTTGCAAGAACGAAAACGTCAATCGGATTCCGGACGCGGGCCGCATCAGCCGTTTCCAGCTTTGGGAGAGCTGGCCGGACGATCGACTTCAGCGACCACCAGTCGTCCCGGCGCTCTTTGAGAACCAGCTTCTCGGGCCATGCCGCACCCTCGGCGATCCACTTGCGAAGGTCGGCAATCTGTTCGGCCGACAGCGGATCGCCGTCTTTCGGCATCTCGGGCTCTTTGCCGGTCACTGCATCGATCAGCCGGCTTTCGTCCGGCTTCCCGGCCACAATCACTTCGCCGCTGTCGCCGCCGGCGAAGAACGCTTTCCGCTCGGCGAGATTCAAGCCCCCCTTCGGCTCGGCCCCTTGATGGCAGTGCACACAATGCCGTTCGAAGATCGGCGCCACCCGCTCGACAAAGAACCGCTCATCGGCGCGCGCTGCGGTTGCGAGCAGTGTGACAAAAACAATTAGTGAAAAACCCGTGCGCGTGGTCATGACTCGCCAGTTGATTGGAAAACCGAGACGATGCACTCGATTTCCATTCTAACGGTCAGGAACCGGAAGGCTCCAGACTGCACCCCCCGCAAATCGCAAAGTCTTTTTCATTGCCATTGCCGCCATTCGGCCCGGTATACTGATTTGCGTTCGTCGAGCGATTGTTCGGAGCAGCGTATTGCAACGGCATTTCGGATCATATTTCGGTCGAGAGGAATCGCGTTATGTCTCGTTTGATTTTGTCCCTGCTGATCGGGTCGCTCTTTTTCATTCGTGGATTTGAAAACGACGCGTACGCCGCGGCGCCAGAGAAAGCCGCGAAGACCCGCAAGCCGGTCGGCATCGAAAAGCGCGTCCCCTGGACCACTTCCCGGATTCAAGGAACCCCCGACCCGCCTCCGCCATACATCATCGAAGCGGCATTTCCACACCTGACGTTCAACGAGCCCCTCTCGTTGGTGCCGATTCCGGGCACCAACCGGTTCGCGGTCGCGGAGCGCGGCGGAAAGGTTTACACGTTCGAGAACTCTCCCGACGCGAAGTCGAAAGATCTGCTCGTCGACGTCGGCCGCACGGTGTACGGATTGGCGGTCCATCCGAAATTCGTCGAGAACGGCTACTTCTATACGTCGTCGGTCATCGATCCCAAAGCGATCTCCGACCCGACAGGCAGCCGCATCTCACAATTTCAGGCCGCGGAGTCTTCTCGACGCGCCGTGCCCCGCGCGGACGCGAAGACCGAGAAGGTGCTTCTCATCTGGCCCTCCGGAGGACACAACGGCGGGTGCCTCCGTTTCGGACCCGAGGGCTACCTGTATCTCGCGACCGGAGACGGCAGCGGAATCGCCGATGAGTTTCAGACCGGCCAGGACTTGAGCGATCTGCTTGGCGCGATTCTACGGATCGACGTCGATCACACTTCGAAAGACAAGCCATATGCGATTCCCGCCGACAATCCTTTCGTGAACACACCCGGCGCGCGGCCGGAAATCTGGTCGTACGGCCATCGGCAGGTCTGGAGGTTCAGCTTCGACACGGCAACAGGCCGCATGTGGGGGGGCGAAGTCGGCCAGGACTTGTGGGAGATGGTCTACATCATTCAAAAGGGAGGCAACTACGGCTGGAGCATCAACGAAGGGGCGCATCCCTTCCGTCCCGAACGAAAGCAAGGTCCCTCGCCGATCATCGGGCCGATCATCGAGCAGCCGCATTCCGACTTTCGATCGCTCACCGGCGGGTACGTCTGTCACTCTGACCGGTTGCCCGAACTGCGCGGCATCTACATCTACGGCGATTACGACACCGGCCGGATCTGGGGCTTTCGTTATGAACACGAGAAGGTTACGGAACACCGCGAGCTGACCGATACGCAACTCCGGTTGGTCGACATCGCGCAAGACTCTGCTGGCGAAGTTTATTTCGTAGACTTCGCCGGTGGGCAGATCCATCGGCTGATCGCCGCGCCGAAATCGGCGCCGAAAACGACCGCATTCCCACGAAAGCTGAGCGAGACCGGCCTGTTTGCCTCGACGAAAGACCACACGCCGGCGCCGGGGGTGATTCCCTACAGCGTGAACGCACCCCTTTGGTCCGACGGGGCAGCAAAGGAGCGATTCCTCGCGCTCCCCGGGGATTCACAGATGGAATTCGAAACGGTGACCTACCCGCAGCCGGCCCCGGGTTCGACACCCGGCTGGCGATTCCCGGACGGCACCGTGCTCGTCAAAACCTTCGCGCTCGATATGGAAGCGGGCAACCCCGCCACGCGCCGCCGGCTTGAAACGCGCGTTCTGCATTACGAGAAAACGCCGGGCAAGGATGACGAATACGGCGCGCAGGTGTGGTACGGCTACACCTATTTATGGAATGACGACCAGACCGACGCCGAACTGCTCGACGCTCGCGGACTCGACCGCGAGTACACCATCCGCGATAGCGCCGCGCCGGGGGGCAAGCGTACCCAGAAATGGCATTTCCCCAGCCGGTCGGAATGTACCCTCTGTCACACCATGGCTGCCAAGTACGTGCTGGGCATCAACACCGCGCAGATGAACAAGGATCACGACTACGGCAGCGTGGTCGCAAACCAGTTGCGGACATTCGACCATCTGGGACTCTTCACGAAGCCGCTTCCGGAAGAACCGGAAAAACTATCGCGCCTGCCCGACTATCATGACACCGGCGCGTCGATCGATAGCCGCGCGCGGTCGTACCTGCATGCGAACTGCTCTCACTGCCACCGCAAATGGGGGGGCGGAAACGCGGCGTTTCAACTGCTGGCGACGTTGCCGCTCGCCGAGACCGGCACGGTCAACATTCGACCCGGGCAGGGGCAATTCGGCCTCAATGATCCGAAGTATCTCGTCCCCGGCGATCCCGCGAGGTCAATGATCTATCACCGCATGCAACTGACCGGCCTTGGGCGCATGCCGCACGTGGCGTCGAGCGTGGTTGACAAAGAAGCGGTCGGGCTGATTGAGCAGTGGATTCGGGGGCTGAAGGAGTAACCCTTTCATTCGGCGTGACACGAGGAGGAGAGACGTGAATATTTCATCTCTGACTCCGGAAGGGGAATTCAATCGCTGCCCGGTCTGCGGGAAGTTGATTGTGATTGCGCCGTCGAAGCCGACCGGCGATGCCCCCTGCCCGCACTGCGGCGTGCTGCTCTGGTTCGCCTCACTCGCTGAGGGGCTGTTCTTTCGGCGAAAGTCAGAAACAAATGTCGAATCCGGCGGAACCCCTGAAGGCGGCGGGCCATCGGGCACACGGCGATTCGATTTCGAACGGTTCCACGTCGGCGATCATGTCCGGATCAAGAAAGGGACGTTTGAATCGTTTGAGGGAGTGGTGGACGCCATCGAAGCGGAATCTGCAAAGGTTCAGGTTGCCATCGAGATCTTTGGGCACAGGACTCCGGTTGAAGTCGAGACGTGGCAACTCGAATCGGCCTGACGAGCGATTGTTCAACCCCGGGGCTTCCTTCGCTTCGCTCCGTCCAGCCCCGGGCACCCGACGTCGATGGTTCAATTCCGGCTGGCGAAGTTGCGCCGCTGGTAATACTTCCAGCCAGGAACAAAAAAGCTCAGAGCGTTGACCACGCCGAAGACGACCAGTCCCCATTCCGGCCAGCGGGCCATCACCAGCACGCAGGCA
>CAZVJA010000207.1:0-9356 GCA_964626885.1 uncultured Planctomycetaceae bacterium
GGGTTGAAACAGCAGGTTATGCTTCAGCGCAACAACACTTGTCATCACGCGAAGCGGATAGCACCGGTTGCCGTGCAACCGGTGGGACGAAGTATCGTAGGGTGTGCCGAGGCTTCGCGAGGCACACCATTTACGTGGAATCATGGTGGGCCTCGAAGACTCGGCCCACCCTAAACCAACGTAACGTGTACACGAAAATGTGGAGTGCGCGGCGTGTGTCGCCGCGACGAATAGAACGAGACCGTCTGAATTCTTAACAATGGGAGGCTCGATGGCTAAGGCACCAGTGAAGAAGAAGGCGAAGAAATCCGCGACCACGAACAAGAAGCCGGGGAAAAGAGCGAGGAAGCGCGCGACAAAGCGGGCAGGCAGCGCTTGGGAGGTTTCCGGTTTCAAGGCACGTATCACCGGGCAGAGGTATGTCTTTGACTACCAGCGCTCGAATACGCGCGACGGGGCAATTCAAATTGTATACGCGACCGCGATGGGGGGTGATCCGATTCAGGGGCTTCCACCCAATGAAATTGTCGACGACGGCACTGCGGCTAGCTCTGGACCGCAGAACTGGTACACCACGTACCCCACAATTTCGAAAAGTTACCGGATCGCGCTCGAACTTTGGGAGAACGGGATTCTAAGAGCCAAGGCCTCGACGGAGCTGCAATAAGACGAGCCGCTGTCAAATCCTATCTGTTACTGAGCACGGTGACGTAGTGACGCAAGGCGTGCCGAGTGACGTAGGGTGTGTCGAGGCTCCGCGAGGCACACCGGTCACAGGAAGCCCTGGTGGGCCTCGAAAATTCGGCCCACCCTAATTGACTGCCGGGTTACTTTGAAAGTCGCTTCAGCGGCATGCGGATGAAACGGGGGCGGTAGAGAGTCGCGTCGTTGACAATCTCGCCGAACTTGTGCGAGTTGATGATGTACGTCACGAGCAGTTCCCCTGGCCGGGAGAGCGTGGCGTGCCCCTTCGCGGCGTAGGTGAAGAGGGATTTCCTGTCGGCGAGTTCGGCGACGGTATGAATGGGGATTGGCTTCGACCACGGACCGGCGGGGCGCGGCGCGGTCCGGGCGAGAATGCGGCGGCCGAACAGCTGTTCGCTCTGGATGATCACCCACCGCGCCGGGCCGTCGAGTTGTACCCGGTCGATCGAGAATTCGCTAACGAGACTGTCGGCGATGGGGACCGCGTCGTCGACCCGTTCGGACCACCGGTCGTTCCCCGCAAAGAACCGCCACTTTGAAACCTCCTTGATCCCGTCGCACTCGACACGGGCAATCAACAGCGACAGGCCGATGGTGTCGTAGCGGCGCGTTCCAAAAATGTAAACATGCCGATTGCCAGCGGGCGGTTCCTCCGGATCGATGCAGGCGGCCATCCCCCAGCGGATTTCCGGGCGATCGGCCTGAAGTGACGAGTTATCGCGTGCGGATGTTTCCGGAATATCAAGCTGGCGCGGCTGCCATTTCTCGACAGGTTCATCCGGTCGATCGATGATCGCCATCGTCGTGCCGACGACCTGGAAGTTCCAAATCGTTCCCGGCCGGTCAGCCTTTCGCACTCGATGAAGTAAGAGAACGAGCTTCGACGTTCCGTCGGCAGCAGGGAGCACGACTCCGCCGCCGGTCGGCCAGAACCAATCGGCGTTTGATTCGCCAGGTTTTGCGTCGCCGGTGCTCGTCGTCGGAACGATCCACGCGGTGGGATATCCTTGGGAGTCATTCGGCCCCCAATGGAAACGAACGTCATCCGGTTTCGGCGCGGTGTGCATTGTTTCGGAAGGCGACGGATGCACGGCGATCGTGTTGTTGACCATCCGTGAGCCGGGGGCATGCTTCCCCTTCACGACGTCGCCGATCCAGGTGTCGCCGAAGACCCAGAGAGTGCGGCCGTCGCCGAGGTCGATGCTCCCGGCCAGGTCGCTGCCGGTCCAGCCGGTGTTGCGAGTGAAGGCAGCGTCCCAGTCGGGATCGGAGATCGCTTTCTCCGCGACGGGTGCGGTGACGGCGCGCGGAGGTGACGAATCAGCGGCCGCAGGTTCGGCAAAGAACAGGGTTAGAGTAATCAGAAATGACATCGACGCCTCCAGTGATTTACCGAATGGGCTCGACGGGTAGTGTATCAGTTCGCACCGACAGACGAGCGATCCCGTGAGTTCGAGATTCCTACGGTCCGTAACTATGGCCATCGAAGCCTTACGGGTTTCGTAATTCGGCCAGCAATTCCATGTCGGAAAGAACGCGAACGCCTCTTTGGGAGCAAAAGTCCGTGACATCGGGATGTCGCAGGTGTTTGTCGAGCGTGCAGATCACGTCCGCATGGCCGGTGATCGCTGTAAGCACGACGGCGTCATCTTTGGGATCATGGGGGACGAGCGTCGTCGCCGATGCAGGCAGGTTCAGTGGGGCAGGAGCGTTCGCGTAGAGTTGGCGCAGAGCCGCTTGAATGGCCGCATCATCCATTTGGTGCCGGGCGCGGAGTTTCGGACGCGCGAGCACCTCTGCCGCTTCGTCGAGCAAAATCTGTGAGGTGATGAGTGTGTGTCGCGGCGGCAAGAGGAGCCGAACGAGCGCAAGAATGAGACCGCTGGGGGAATATACGAATCGCACGACGATGTTCGTATCGAGAACGACTCGCATCAGTGCCGGCCAGTTCGGACTTCCGTGATCGTCTGATCGATTTCGTCCTCGAGATCAGCCTGCGGCGCGCCGGTCGCGGCGACATTTTGATGGAACGGTGCAACGCGGGCGCACAACAATTCCCACTGCCGGCGCTGGTCGTCGGTCAGTTCCTCCAGCAAGGCTACAAAGACCTGTCCCTTCGGCGCGAGAGGGTGCCCCACCAGCGCTTCGACCGCGCGGCGGTCCGCAGGCGACAGATCTTCGATTTCGCGGATCAGGCTTTCCATAACTCAACCTTACCATCCCCGCGGGTCGTTGAATACTGGAATTCACGCGAAGCTGAAATCGTGCTCGTGCGACGAGTAGCCTTCCGGCTGCGGTTCGTGCACTTTGCGCGGGGTCGTCGGGCGGAAGGCTTCGTAACCTTCGATCTTGTACTCCGGCAGCATCGTGTTGATCCGCTTTTCGATGTCGGTCAACAGATCCCCCTGCTCGCGGGTGATGAAGGTGATCGCACACCCCTTGCAGTCGGACGACAACCGTCCGGTGCGGCCGACGCGGTGGACGTAGTCGTCGCAGAACTCGGGAACATCGTAATTGATGATGTGCGAGATGCCGCTGATGTCGATGCCGCGTCCCACGACGTCGGTGGCGATAAGCATGCGGATCTGCCCCGCGCGGAACTTGGAGAGCACGCGATCCCGTTTGACCTGCGGCAGATCGCCGTTCATCATCGCCACGCCGGGAAGTTTCTTTTGAAACTTACGGTAGAGTTTTTCCGATCCGCGTTTCGTGCGGGTGAAGACGATGGCTTGCTGCGGTTTCTCTTTGGCGAGCAGCCGGACGAGCAGGCCGAATTTGCGGTCGGCATCGACCGTCGCATAGTACTGCTCGATGGTCTCGACGACGACGGTGTTCTCCGAAAGATCGACCCGCTGCGGGTTCCGCATGTACCGCTGCGCCAGGCGTTCGACCGGCGGCGGCATGGTGGCGGAAAGGAGCAGCGTCTGCCGTTCGGTCGGGCAGCGGCGGAGAATCTTTTCGATATCCGGGCGGAAGCCGATATCGAGCATGCGGTCGGCTTCGTCCAGGACGACGATCTTTACGTCGTTGAGATTCAGTTCCTTCCGCTGAATGAGGTCGATGATGCGGCCGGGAGTGCCGATGGCGATCTGCACCCCTTTTTTCAAATCGTTGATTTGCGCCCCGATGGGTCGTCCGCCGACGAAGACGCCGGTGCGGCAAACGTGATTGGCCGAGAGGCGGCGGCATTCGTTGGCCACCTGCTCGCTGAGCTCGCGCGTCGGGCCGAGCACAATGGCCTGCGTGCGCGAATCGTCGAGATTGATGCGTTCGAGAATGGGGAGCACGAAGGCGGCGGTCTTGCCGGTGCCGGTCCGCGCCTGGCCGGTGCAGTCCGCCCCGGTCATCGCGATCGGAATGAACGCGGACTGAATGGGGCTCGGCTTCTCGAATTTGATTTTCTCAAGCGTCTCCAGTGTGTTCCGACTCAATCCCAGGTCTTCAAACCGAACCTGGGCCGTATCTGCTTTCTGCAACGGTTCACCATTTCCTTAAATTCCCGTCTGGGTGTCCTCGACCCGTAATGCCTGGGGAGGACTGACAACACCGCCACGGCACCGAGATTTCTGTTCGAGGGGCGTCGTTTGCTCGCCCGCACTCGACTTTACCCGGCCGACGATTCCAGCTGGCCGACTCGGCGACGGTTGTCCGAACCCGGTCTGAGGAATGCCGCAGCACTGAAACTTTGACACAAGTTGAAAGAACTATAGCACTTAGATGTACACAGGTCAATTGGAGGCTGCGCGGCATTCGGATTGCTACGAGGATGCCGATCGCGAAAACTCGCTGCAAAGCGTTTGAACGTTGGGAGTTATTCAGTTTGTTTGAGGGGAAAACTCGGGGACGAGCGACATCAGAAGCATCGGTCGCAACATCAATCCGCCGCCGAGGCGGCAGCGGCGGCGTCGACCCGTTCGCCAATGAGTTCGGTCAGTTCCTTCGGCCCGAGGCTTTCCCGCTCCAGCAGCCCCTTGGCGACGCGATCGAGTTCTTCGCGATGTTTGGTCAGCATCTTGAAGGCGCGATCGGCGGCGTTGGTGAGGAACCGCTGCACTTCCTGATCGATGATTCGGGCGGTCTCCTCGCTGAACTTCCGCTGCTCGTGAATTTCCTTGCCCAAGAACGGGTGCTCTTCCCCCTGACGAAACGCGACCGGGCCGATGACCTCGCTCATTCCCCAATGAGCGACCATGGCACGGGCGAGCTGCGTCGCTTTCTTCAGGTCGTCTTCCGCGCCGGCGGAGTATTCGTTGAAGACGAGTTTCTCGGCCGCGCGTCCGCCGAGAATGAATGCCAACTGCGAATGGAGCCGCTTCTCGCCGATGTTGTAGCGTTCTTCATCGGGCAATAGCTGCGTGACGCCGAGTGCGCGGCCGCGGGGAATGATGGTCACCTTGTGGACCATGTCGACCTCGGGGAAGAGCCAGGCCAGCAGAGCGTGCCCCGCTTCGTGATAGGCGGTCATTTCCCGTTCGTGCTCGTTCTGGATCTCCTCGCGGAGCGGTCCCATGAGGACTTTGTCGCGGGCGCGTTCGAAGTCGTCCATCTCGACGAAGTTTTTCGATTCGCGCGTGGCGAAGAGAGCCGCCTCGTTGACGAGGTTTTTGAGATCGGCCCCCGAGAAGCCGATTGTTCCCTGCGCGATGTATTCGAGATCGACGTCGTCACCGAGCGGCACTTTGCGGGAGTGAATCTTGAGGATGGCGAGCCGTCCTTCGCGAGTCGGCCGGTCGATGGTGACATGGCGATCGAAACGTCCCGGGCGCAAGAGAGCCGGATCGAGCACGTCGGGGCGATTGGTGGCTGCCAGCACGATGACGGCGTCGTTCTGCTGGAAGCCATCCATCTCGCTCAAAATCTGATTAAGAGTCTGCTCCCGTTCGTCATGCCCGCCGCCGACTCCCGCGCCACGGACGCGGCCGACGGCGTCGATTTCGTCGATGAAGAGGATGCAGGGGGCGTTTTCCTTGGCGGTGCGGAAGAGATCCCGCACGCGCGACGCGCCGACGCCGACGAACATCTGAATGAATTCCGAGCCGTTGATGGAATAGAACGGCACTCCCGCTTCCCCGGCGACGGCCCGGGCGAGCAACGTTTTGCCGGTCCCCGGCGGGCCCATGAGGAGCACCCCTTTGGGAATCTGCGCGCCGAGCCGCTGGAACTTTGCCGGGTTCTTGAGAAACTCGACCAGTTCTTCGAGTTCGAGCTTGGCCTGCTCCATGGCGGCGACGTCGTCGAACGTGGTGCGCTGTTCCGTCGGCTGGAACCGTTTGGCCTGGCTGCGAATGAAATTCCCCATCATGCCGCCGCCGAGCGGATCGGTGGTGCGGCGCATCATGAACCAGAGCACACCCAGGAACAGTATCGGGACGAGCAGATACATGAAAATCTGTCCGCCAACACCGACTTCGACCGGTTCGGCGCTGACCTTCACGCCGTGGTCCGTCAGCAGCTTTTCCAGCGAAGAGTCGAACTGCGAATTCGGCGGGAGCGACGTGTTGAACTCTTCCTTCAGATCCCCGCCATCGGGTTCGGGATTCTCCGGAATGTGCTTCCATTTGCCGGTGGCCCGCTGACCGTAAAACTTGAATTCGAGGACGTTGTCTTTTTTGATCTGCTCAACGACGAAGCTGTACTCCACGTGCGAACCTACGCTCGACGGCTGCTTGAACACGTAAAACAACAAGACCGCAACCGTGCCGAGCATTATCAGCCAGAGGAGAGGCGGAATCGCCCGTGGAGATTCGTCCGAAGCGGGAGGCCGGCGCGGGCCGGGCCTGTTCCCGGGGGACTGCGGCGGCTTGGGGTCGTTCTCCGGAGGGGGGGCATCCATGTTCATGAACGAATTCTATGCTCTGGGTGGGGAATCCGCGACCGATTCCCGGCTAGTCCTCCGAGGGACGAAACGGGATGACGCAAAAAACGGGATCGCAATCAACCACCTTGCCGAAGACCGCGGCCCCGTTTCCGAAGGGTACACGATGCCCCCGCCAGTGACAATCGCGGCGGGAAGCCGGTTGTCAGGAGTTCAGGCTGCGGGCTTCAGGAAGACAAGTGGTGAGGGTTTTAGGTGCGAAGGCTTGTGGCCAAGAACTCTCAGAACCTTATCACCCTCTGACCGTCGTGCGGACCGTTGATCCGAACTCCGACGACAAGTCGTCGGCTTGGAGAAGAAGTCTGCGTCGCGATGCGTCAGTCCGCAAGGCCGTAGCGGACGATGCACCAGACCGCTTTCACGGCGTCGCGCCAACCGATGTGTTTTCCTTCCTTGTACGTGCGGCCCGAATAGCTGATCGACATCTCGTAGACGCGGTACTGCCGGCGGGCGATCTTCGCGGTGATCTCCGGCTCGATGCCGAAACGGTTCTGCTTCAGCGTCGGCAAGATCGACTGGATCGCCTCCCGCTTGAACACCTTGTAGCAGGTCTCCATATCGGTCAGGTTGAGATTCGAGAAGCAGTTGGAGAGCGTCGTGAGAAACTTGTTCGCGAGATAATGCCAGAAATAGAGCACGCGATGCGGCTGATCGCCGAGGAAGCGGCTGCCGTACACGACATCCGCTTTCCCTTCGATGATTGGCTGCAATAGTCGGGGGAACTCGGCGGGATCGTATTCCAGGTCGGCGTCTTGCACGATGACAATCTCGCCGGTGGCTTTTCCGAAGCCGGTCATCAACGCTCCCCCCTTCCCCTTGTTCTGCTCGTGATACCAGACGGAGAAGGTATTCAATGGGTCGTCCTGCGCGGCTCGTTCGTACTCTTTGAGAATTTCCCGCGTGCCGTCTTTGCTGCAATCGTCAACGAGGATCAGCTCTTTGCGGATCCGCACCGACGCAACCCGCTCGATCAACTGGCGGAGCGTCCGCTCTTCGTTGTAAATCGGAATGACCACCGACAGCATTACGTTCGACGGTATTTCATAGATGCCGAGTTGACGGCAGACCGCGTCCCCCAGCATCTGTCGGTGATGCTCGAACCATTCCGACGAATAGGGACGCAACGACGTGGTTGTGAAATCGGTATCCATGAGCAGACTCTTAAGCGGCGGTTCGGAAACAGGGAATGTTGCGATGTGAAGACAAAAACGAGTTCAATAAAGAAACCAGGAACCCGGGAAAAGAGAAAGGGAATGTGGCTCAAAGCATGGAAACGATCGCTCCGCGGAATATTTTCAAATCTGGCCCAACCGGAATTCGGGGTCGCGGGAACGCCGTCAATTCGTGAAATCGGGTTTCAGAACCTTCGACGGGACTCCTTGCCTTTCATTCCTGGCTTCCTCGTTTCCTTATCTCAACCCTTCGCTTCGTACCATGGGTGCCAGATGTATTGTCGGGCACGGATTGGCCGGAGTCGAGCCGATTCCGGCGGTTTGGCGGTCTGTTGACGCGGAACAGGCTCCTCCCGATGATAAATTGCGATTTTTCACCCGGATTGTCATCGCGAGGGGAAGAGACATGGCCCAGCAGACCTGGACGCTCACCGACGTTTCAAACGGGATTTTCCGCGAGGATTTCGCGGTCGGACCAGCCCCCGACCTGAAGCTGGCGGGTGCGGAAAACTGGCGAATCTCCAAGCGAACGCTCCGCGGCGGGCTCTCGGACGGCGTCGAGGTGCTCGAAGTGAACAACGGGGCACTCTCCCTCTCCATCCTGCCGACACGCGGTATGGGGATCTGGAAGGGGCAATATAAAGGGATCAACCTCGGCTGGAACTCCCCCGTTTCGCAGCCGGTGCATCCGAAATTCGTCAACGCCGTCAGCCGGAGCGGGCTCGGATGGCTGACCGGCTTCAACGAACTGATGTGCCGCTGCGGATTGTCTTGGAACGGCGCGCCGGGCATGGATGTCATTGAGGACGACAAAGGGGGACGCCGCGAAACACCGCTCACTCTGCACGGCAAGATCGCGAACCTGCCCGCCAATTTCGTCGAGGCGATCGTCTCGACCGACAACAACGGCTGTCTGGTTGTACGCGGGCGGGTCGAGGAGAGCGAACTGTTCGGGCCGCGGCTGCAGCTCGAAACTGTTCTGCTGACGGAAGTCGGCAGCAATTCCTTCCGCATCGTCGATACGGTGACCAACCTCGGCGGGCAGCCGGCCGAGCTGGAACTGCTGTACCACACCAATCTCGGACCGCCGTTCCTCGAAGAGGGGGCGCAGTTCGTCGCACCGATCAAAGAGGTCGCCCCGCGCGACGAACATGCCGGCGACGACATCGGCCATTGGCAGACCTATCTCGGACCGACCGCGGGCTACGTCGAGCAGTGTTATTTCGTCGATCCCGTGACCGACAACGGCGAAGCGCTCGTCATGCTCAAGAACGCCGCCGGAGACAAAGCCTTCTGCATGCGGTACGACACAAAGCAGCTCCCCTGCTTTACCCTCTGGAAGAACACGCAGGCCGAAGCGGACGGCTACTGCACAGGCATTGAGCCCGGAACCGACTTCCCGAACATCCGCACGTTCGAGAGGAAGCGCGGCCGAGTCATGACGCTGCAGCCGGGCCAGTCGCACGAAATGAGTATCGACTTCGCGGTCCACGCAACGGCGGCCGAGGTGAAAGAGATCGACAACCAGATCGCGGCGCTGCAGAAGACGACCACCCCCACCGTCCACCGCGGCCCCATCGCGAAGTATTCGCCGGAGGTGTGAT
>CAZVJA010000208.1:0-9328 GCA_964626885.1 uncultured Planctomycetaceae bacterium
TTCCAGTGTAACCGATCCCGACCTGCGAGCAGTCCGCAACACGGAATCCCATCTTGCCTTCGAGCGTTCCAGTGTAACCGATCCCGACCTGCGAGCAGTCCGCAACTGACTGTCACGGTTTGCGTGGTATCCCCCGAGTGTAACCGATCCCGACCTGCGAGCAGTCCGCAACTTCCCCGGATGTCCGTGGCGGGGCACAATAGTGTAACCGATCCCGACCTGCGAGCAGTCCGCAACAGCTCCCGGCGCAGTTACAACCGGAACCGAAGTGTAACCGATCCCGACCTGCGAGCAGTCCGCAACAGAGCACGACCATCGGCGAATCACCGTAGAAGTGTAACCGATCCCGACCTGCGAGCAGTCCGCAACATTAACGATTGCCGTAGCCTTCTTCGTTCCAGTGTAACCGATCCCGACCTGCGAGCAGTCCGCAACTGGTCGAGCGACTCCCGGCCGGTCAACCACAGTGTAACCGATCCCGACCTGCGAGCAGTCCGCAACTGGTCCCGACACCAAGATTCGCAGCCACGGTTAACGCGTTGCGCACCTCCATCGACATTCGTCTGGAACGCCGCAACCAAGCCGATACAATAGAGCGTGTTACGGTAACGGAGCGACACTCCCCCCGGCCCCGTTGCGATCCCCTTCCGCTTCCACGCGACCTACATTTCCCTCAATTCTAGTGGCATGGATTCGCCCCTCTCCCCACTCAAAACCTGTCGGGCCTGCGCGCAGCCGTTGCCATTAAGCTCCTTCCCCGATCGTTCGCGCACGGATCGACGCAAGAGGTCCACCTGCCGTGATTGTGGCGCGGCTAGGGCACGGGCCTACCGACGTTCCCGGCGGGAGGGGAGGATCGATCGATTCGCTGCGGAGGTTCTCATGGCTCAGTCATCGACGCGTGTGGAGGCCCTCAGTGCTGCCATGATGGAACGCTTCGGAGGCGTGGATGGGCTCGCGGACGCGCTCAAGAGCCACATCGACGCCGCCACGAAGCGGTATCCCGGCAGCCGTGCGGTGGGAACCTTGCTGCAAAGCGTTGTCCGCATGGTCGAGGAAAGTGATCGCGCCGAAGCGGAGTCTGTAGCCGAGATCGAGGAAAGCATTCAGCGTATGCCGACCGAGGAATTGGAACAGATGCTGGAGGGATATCGGGCGGAATTGATCCGGCAAGGGCACTCAGCGGCCGAGATCGACGCGATCCTGGACCAGGCGCAACGACAATTCGACCCTTTGTCATCCGAACTGAGCGAATCAGCCTGAAATCGTCAAATCATTCCGAACAGATCCCTGAACGCATTTGATTACGGTGCTGTTCCATCATTGAGCAGCGATTGGACTCGTTCATGTACTACGATCGGGTTCACATCTTCGCCAAGTTCTGCAAGGACGCCGTTACAGGCCGATTCGATGGCATCGATATCCGCTAGCGTCATGTGACGGGGGTTTGGCTGCGGCCATTGCGGTCCAAAATTCCAGACCGCCATAAACATGTTCCAAGCCTTGACCCAACATTCGCCGTCTGTGCGCATCGTGTAAACGAACATCCAGTGTGTCTCCTGCCACGTTTCTGTCTTGCGCTGACAGTAGACATCGTGCAGCACGGATGCGCGGCGGTAGTTTCCGACGAACGGTGATCCCACCGTACTCCAGAGTGCCGGCGGAATAATTGCGCCGTCCACTCGCTCACCCGGCTGGGCAGTCCAGTCTTTTCCCATCCGATGGAAGGTGAGCGGCTCGATCAACTCCATCACGCGATGTCGGTTCGTTGGTTGGGTCAACCAAACTGACTTGACGTCCCCCTGGAAACTGCCAAACACCTCCATTGAAGCACCTCAGCACTGAAAATGACCGACAGCAGCAAGATTGCATTCGTGCGTCTAACGCAAGCTCACGCGCGCAGTGTGCGACCTAGAATTCTCTTCGAGGCTCCTAGCAATTGCGGGAATTGCTGACATCTGACAACGCGGCCTGGTAACCTACATGTATGCAACTTCTATGTTTAAGGATGAGAGATATGCGGTTACATCGGTCTCCAGGCTATTTTGAACCTGGAGAATCACGCCAAACTTCCGCTCGCGAATATCGTCCGCTGTCCACGGCTTGCCCGACAACTTTCTGCGCTGCCAGTGGTCTTCGCGAAGCCCCCGACAGAAAGTAGCACCGGGGACCGGCCAGAATTCACTGAAGTCCGGGCGGTTCCTGCCGTCCGGGTCTCTGGCATTAGAAGTCAGAGCCAGCCCGGACGTCACAACCTGCCGATCCGCGCTGGCCCGGCAGTCGAAGTGGACGCGGATCCCCACAATCTGCGCGTCGTCCGGCAGCTCATCGCTCGTGTCGTCGTCTTCATCGAACTCAAACCTGTAGCAGATCAGGAGTCGAGATGAACTCAGATCCGGCGATTTACTTGCGGGAAGAATAATAGATGTCTCAGCAACATCACCACTGATCCAATCATCGACATTGTTCCAGCCACGCCCAGGACCACGTTGTGTGGCTGATGTTGGACGACGCGAGATCGTTGAAGCAGGCATAATGTATCCCTTTCTCTAAAGAGTTATTATCAGGTTGCAACAGGGTCTGGGGAAACACGAAACTGGCGACCGCATGTCGAGGCGTATCGACCGCGATCAACTGCACAAGGGTTTCACTGGCCGACACCAAGCGGACGAGTTGTCACGTGCCGGAACCCATGTCTAGGTGGTGTAGTGCACTTTAACGCATACCACGTCAACGTAGCCGGTGGCGTCTGTGTTCGATTCATAGTTCTCACACTGAAACCGGACTTTGAGATACATGCCACCACTGCCGTCGTCTTTTCTAAAGTCTCCAGGTGCCAAATCAGTAATTCCCCACTTATCTGCCCCTCCTCCTTTATCGTGGTTTGTTGGAGTTGTTGTCCAAAAATCACTCGCGGTCGGCGCATCCCCTTTGTTCGAGCTGACTTTGCTTTGGGTGGACCCGCACAGGAAGAAGATCGAGTTGCAGATGATTACTTCCGAATCACTCGCGCTGGCCTCGTAGCGGATCGTGACGCCGGTAATTTGGGCGCCGTTCGGGAGGTTGGTGGTGTTGAAAGGAAAATCATATAACTCCAGCATGATAGACTGGTCGTCTTTTTCGATATCCACCTCGCACAACTGGCCGTCGTCATTGAGGATATCTGATAGAGGGGGATACCAACTGGCCTCATAAGTCCGAAGCATCTGCGAGCCGTCAGGAACGCGTTTTTCCTCTCCGTTCCATTTGCAGGGTGGGCTACCGAAAAACTCTCGAACTTTACCTGCATAAATCCAACCGGTATCACTCATCGAAAGCTCCTGTTTGAAAATCGTGTGGACAATCTTGGCCTGGGAAAACGACGCAATCGCCATTAAAAACGGTACTTATCCTGCTTGAAGGAGACCGCTCGCGAACAGCAAACGCAACCGATCTACGGTATGTATTGCAAGTCCTCGGGCAACATCTTTATAGATCTTTCGTACGTAAACAAGAACTTACTTAAAAAACAATTGATTGGAAAGGAGTGGATCGGCATCGGGTTGAGAGGCAGGAAGAACCGTCACTTGTCGGGCAAGAACAGCAGGTCAGGACGCGCCTGTTTCAGCTCGCGCACGCCGGCTTCGGTCATCTTCGAACCCTGGTAATCAAACAGTTTTAGGTGTTTCATCTGTGACAGGTGCTTCACGCATCCATCGGTGATCCGGGTTCGCCCGAGATAGAGATCTTCGAGCTCAGGAAACCCGTACAAATACGGAATGTGCTCATCAGTGACTTGGGTTCCACTCAGCACCAGAATCTTGAGATTTCGGCATCGGATCAAATCGGGGAATGCGGTGCCGGTCAAACGCGTGTTCTGCAGGCTCAGGTGTTCGAGGATCGATAGTGCCGCAAGCTGAGTGATTCCGGCATCGGACACCTGGGTCTTATCCAGATTCAAATAACTGAGACGCGGCAGCCCGTGCAGATTCGCCAGTCCCTGGTCCGTGATCCGCGTTCCGTTCAGATCGAGTCTGCCCAGACTCCTGAGTCCGGCGAGTTTTTTCAGGTCATCGTCGGTCAGGTTTTGATTGTCATGTAAGTCGATGGTCAGGCATTCGACTTTTCCTTCCGGGAGGTCGCGGACATCGCTCAACATGCCTTTTCGTAATACGGTATTCCGTTCCGTGATGTGACCTCCCGCTTTGAGAACCCATTCCGCCGCGCGACGCTCGGGATCGACATACGGGGGGAGTCGCCAGAGGATCACTTTCCCCTCCCCTCCACTTGCGGACAATTGCCCGTCAGGCGAGAACGCCGCGGCGGCGGCCGGTCGACCGTCGGGGTGGTGAAATTCCTGGACAAGATCTCCGGACGCGACATCGAGCAAGACCAGGGCAGACCTCTTCCCCTGCGTGGCCAGCAGCACCCGATTGCCGTCTTGGGAAATCGCGCCCACCTCGGGCGCATAGGCCGCCCAGTTCTGCAGCAAACGATTCTCGCGCACGTCAAGATCCCAAAGTGCGAAGCTGCCGCCAGCCCCCCCCAAGGCGTAACGTCCGTCCGGGGTCACTTCGAGCAGGCTGACCTGCAAACCTGGAGCCTTGAGGGGGGGGGATGCTTTGAGAAGTGACGTCTCCCACAAGGTGACCTTCCCGAAATTGCTGCGTGGGCCGATGAGATCCGCCGCGTTCTGGACGCGCGGCGCACTGCCAGAGAGCGTCCAGGTCGTTCGACCGTCCGTGTAGCCCGCCACGGAATGCACATCGAAATCTCCATCCCTCCAGGATGAAATGATCTTGAGATCGCTAAGGCGGACGATCATATGCCCTTCCGTGCCGGCCACCACGACCTGCTCACGGCCAGGGATGAAATCAAAATCGCGGATTCGGCCTGCTCCAATGGCTCCAAATCCGACTCCATCAAAGTCCTGGGTTCGCGCGCCCGAGGTTGCATCCCAGAATTGGAATTCCCCCCGTTCGCTCATCGCTGCGACCTGCCGGCCGTCGGAAGAGAAGCGGACCTTCTTGATTCTGCGAACTTTGCTGTCAAAGCGCCGAATGAGCTTTTGCGTCGCGACGTCCCACAATCGGACGTGAGAATCGATTTCCTTCTCGCCGGGTTTATTCGCTCCCGCCGAAACCAGCAACCTGCCGTCAGGTGAGAAGTCCACGGACTCGACGTAGCCGCGGTGGTCTTCAAGCGTTGCGAGCAGTCCCGCCTCGCTCGGCAGCGTCATGGGAACAGGGAGCCGCCAGAATCGAACCTCTTTGCCTTCGCCACCCGCGATGAGTGTGTGAGCTTTCCCGTCAAAAAGCACCGCATGAATCATCATTTCCTGACGGATCACGTGAAGCTCGGCCGCTGCGGCTACATCCCACAGCCGAACGGTCCGATCGAAACTCCCCGACGCCAGAAATCGACCATTGGGCGTGAATGCCAATGCGCGAACATCGGATGTATGACCCTGGAGAGACTTTAACTCCCTCCCGGTTTCCGGATCCCAGAAGCGGACCCCCCCCAGGCTGTCCCCTGTCGCGATGAACTTACCGTCCGGACTGAAGGATATCGCGTGGCTGACACGCCCTTGTGTCGCAAATGACTTCCTGACCTGCAGGGAGTTGACGTCTCGAAGCACCACCGTACCGTCACGATGCGCGGAAACCAGGATCAGATGATCCGGACTGAACGCCAAGGATTCCGCGTCCCGGGAGTCGGTGAATTCCCTCGGCTCGTACTGGCCACTGACGTTCCATATGGTGATATTTCCGCCGCGGGAAGAAGCAGCGAGCCATCGGCCGTCACGACTGTAGACCAACGAGTTGACGGCCGTTCCCTTGTAATCCAGAGCGCGATCTTCGGCTCCCCGCGCGGGATCGAAAATCCGTACACGGGATTCGCCGCCGACCGCGAGCCTGCTTCCGGACGGATCGAACGCCAGCGTGAGCGCGGATATCGGAGCATTGTCGGCCGAGGTGATTCTGCGGATCTCAACTTCCTTGGCGTAGTCCCACAGAATAATCGATTCGCCAGCCGCCGCAAGTATCGAGCCATCGGGGCTCATGGCCAGTGCCGATACACCGTCGGCGAGTGGCAGCTTTCGAACAAGCTCCGGTGTAGCTGGCTGCGGTGGTTTGGGTTTCACTTCCTGTGCGGGATCGTGACGCAGCGTGACCTTGATGGCTGGATTCTCTTCCTTCGCGACAGGGAAGTCTTCGTTCCATAGCATCGCCTCGTCGCCACGCCAGATGGCCCAGTTGTGCTCGCTTCCCGGCTCCAGGTGAATCCCATTGTTCAAGTCGCTGAGTTCGAGGTGCTTTCCGTCGATTCGCACTTCCAGATCACTCGGAACAGTCTCATCAACCTCGAATCTCACGAGATTTCGATCTCTTGCCAGCGAGGCAGTCACCGCAGCAATAGCAGCAACTAATAGAACAACCGATGTCAGGGATGCAGCGGCCAATCCCCACTTTTTCTTGCGAGGCTTCGCCAAAGTTCCTTTTGCACGTGCATTTTTATCGATCTTTACGGTGGGGGGTATCACTCCGCTTTCGCCCAGGACATATGGCAGTTCCAGTGCCGAATCGCCGCCACTCTCGACAGCACTGCGACTCGACCGCCGATAGCCCTTCAAAACCGTTATCACTGCAGCCATGTCAGGATACCGGTCCTCGACCTGCTTCGAGAGCATTCTCTGGCAGATCGCATCCAGTTCGGGATCGACATCCGGTCGCAGGCTGGACGGAAGCGGTGCGTCATCCTTCAGCACATGAACCATGATTTCCGCGGCCGACCCTTGAAAGGGAAGACGTCCGGCGAGGAGTTCAAACAGAATGACGCCAAGGCTGTAAATGTCGGTGGCCGCGCCCACCGCCGAGGGATCGCCTGTAATCTGCTCGGGCGACATGTAGGCGGGAGTCCCCATCACCGTGCCGGGCTTCGTCACGCGTGCATCGCGCACCTCATTGAGCTGCAGGGCCAGGCCAAAGTCCATGATCACCGGCTCATTTCGCCGATTGATCATGATATTGGCCGGCTTCAGGTCCCGGTGCACGATCCCATGAGAGTGTGCCTCCTCTAACGCAGCGGCAATCTTACTGACCAATGCGACCGTATCTTGCGGTGAGAGGAGTTGCCACCCGGTCAATCGTGAGGCAAGAGACGCTCCTTCCACGTAGGCCATCGTGATGTATGGAATGCCGTCCGTTTCCCCGACATCAAACACTTGGCAGATGTTCGGATGATGCAAGTGCGCGGCAGCCCGGGCTTCTCGCAGGAACCGCTCGCGTCTTCCAGGTTGATCCAGGGCAGCGGTGTGTGGAATCTTCAAGGCCACGGACCGACTGAGCAGCATGTCCCGAGCGAGATAGACCGTTCCCATGCCGCCTTCTCCAAGGCGACGGACAATTTGATATCGCCCGATGACTTCCGGTACGCTGCGGACGGGTTCCGTCGGTGTCACGACCGAGGGCGTGTGCCCTGCGATCCGGCTGGTATCGATACTGTATGCATCCGGCGGGATGGAAGCGGACGCCTCGGAAGCGGCTGAGGAAGTATCCTTCTCCCGCTGCCAGCCGACCAAGTGATCGATGTCGTCAATATCGGCAAAGAAAGAACTCAGTTCTTCCGCCAGACCCGGATAATTATTCAAAAAGGCGAGGCGGTCGACCTGCTCGCCACGATCGACCTTTTCCAGATAGTCGGCAATTGCGGAGTCGACTAACGAGATTCCATTCTGGGCTTGTTCTGGCTGCTCGCTCATCGTGATATCCGGGAATAATCGAGGAGACTATTCTGGGTCTTGAATTTGTCTACGCAGGTTTGCCAAACCTCGCTTGATCAGGGCGGCCGTTGCTTCTCTCGACCTCCCAATTTTCGCCATGATCTCCGCCAGGGTCTTTCCTTCCAGATGCCGCATTCGAACGACTTCCTGTTGATCTGGCGGCAAGTGTTCTATTGCCAACATCAATCGTCGTCGCTCGTCACTCGCCATCGCTGCATGACTGGGGCTCTCAATATGTTCATCTGCAAAATTGGAAATGCCCGCCCCCATATGTGCGTTCGGTTGCTCGCGATCCACGCTGCGCTTTCCCGATCGTACGTGGAGGCGGACCGCATCGAGAATGTTTCGTTTCTGAATCTGCTCCAGCCACGCAACTAGTTCCGCCTCACAGTCTCCCTGGAAATCAGCGAAGTTGTTGAATGCGGATAACAACGTCTGCTGCACGATGTCGGAGGCATCGAATCTTACCTGAAGCTTTTGTTGTAACTCCCGCTCCGCAGACGCCCGTAGCCGCCCTCGAAATGCCTCAAACAGTCTACCGAGATGCTCCTTGTCGCCGCCGCGGGCCATCAGGATCGTGGCACTCAGGTTATCTGATGGCAGCTGTGGCTGATTTCGACCGCTATTATTCAAGGCGTCATATCTCCCATATCAGGGCGATCGATCCCGAGATTTTGGAATGTCATTGCAATTTGATCTGGCCGAGAAACAGAAATCCTCGTACCAAGGCAGTTTACATTGCCCGTTTTGACCAATGCCAGCGGTTTCAATAAGAATCTCACACAATCGATTTCGGACCTAACGTCGATGCGATCGTCGATCGTTCACGGCAAGAATCTGAGCCAATATCGTCCGAATTGACCGAGTCAATCTGATCTGGCCGTCAAATCGTCCGAGACGGAAATATAAGATTTGCCGGGAGAGATCGGGGCCTCCCAGGTATGCCACCACATTGGGGCATTTTGAGCACTCAGAATTCTGACGACGTATCAACAGTGGTTGCGTGATTCGTTGGGGCTCCCACCCGGCAGGGTCCCCCCCGTCGATCCCAGCACAGCCGCTCCGCACCCAAGATTGGAGGACGGTATCATCTTCCACTTGCTGGCCCGGCTGCCGTCGATACACGATGCCAGTGGTCACGGCTGGAGGCTGGCAGCGCCTTCGCTTGGCGTCGGTGGACCGTGGGGACGTTCGGTCGTGCGTATTACACGCAACAGCGCAGCCGCCACGTTAGAGCCTCACAGTGCTCCAGGTGAGCATTCGGCTTTGCGGTCGAGCCGTTCGCTGTCACGTCGCCACAGGCGCAACGAAAAGCCCCCGGCAACGTTCGATTGGTCGATGCCTTTCACACTTCACCGGGGGACCGAAACGGACTCGAAAGAGTGTTGAAACGGACTCGTGTTACCTGTTTTGTTACCTGATTCGCGCCGCGCTCCGTGAATTGCTGGATGAAATCGACGTTCCAAAGCGAGACGTACAGCTAAGAAGCACTCAGTCGATATCCAGAAAACAACCCTTGGGGATTAGAAATCCGTTGCTCTATCCATCTGAGCTACGGGCGCAAAT
>CAZVJA010000209.1:0-9258 GCA_964626885.1 uncultured Planctomycetaceae bacterium
GGGTCAATGAATGCCTCGCGTTCCGTCCAATCGAGCAGAAAACCTGCGAGGCTCAGGCCATCTCCCGCGGGATCAATTCGGCTGTCGAGCAGCTCCCGCCAGTCGGTTCCCGCCCAGGCCAGCAGTTCTTCCCGGCTGAAGTCCGCTCCATCGAAATTCAGATAGAGCATTGGATCGGCGACGGTGAAATTCAACGAGCCGCCAGTTTCAACGCTCGGGGTTACGGTTACCGTAAACGTTTCGCTGTCAGTGGCTGTGCCGTCACTCGCGGTCACCGTGACTTGGAATGATCCGACGAAGCCGGCTACGGGGTTGATCGTCAACTTGTTCCCGCTGATCGACGCGGAGGCGATGTCCGCGCCGCGCGGCTGGGCGTCGAAAAGCAGGCTCGGATCACGATAAACCTCATCCCCCAACGTACCGATGAGCGTGCTGTCGGCCAGGCTTGTTCCCCACTTGTAAACTTTTCCGCCGGCGTAGATGAGAAACCACGTACCGTCCTTTCCCCTCGCATATTTCTCGCCGGCGCCGCGGGCGTTCGCATAGTAATTGTTCGCGAGGAAGTCGGGGGTGACGTACATCTCCCACGTCTGGTCGAGCGCGTACGCAGGGTTGCCGGGCTCAAGTGCGACCGTATATGTGATTGTGTCGCCGTCGGCATCGGTCGCGGAGAGGTTGACCTTCAACAAGTCGGCCGAACTCGACATGGACCGGTCGCCGATCGTCGCGAGGAGCGGCGCCACATTGCCGATCGTCACTCGGAACGTCTCGCTGTCCGAAACATTACCGTCGGTCGCGGTGACGGTCACCAGGAAGGTGCCGGCGTAGCCGGTCGGCGGGTCGATTGTCAGAATGCCGCTGCTGACGGTGGTCGCGATGGGGGCCGATGAAGCAGCCGGTGCGTTCCACAGTTTCGCAGGATCGTTATAAACCGATGGATCGAGCGTTGCGACGAGCGTGCTGTTGGCGAGAGTGGTCCCCCAACGGAACAGCCGGCCGTCGGAGTAAAGCAGAAACCACGAACCGTTGTTTCCCCGCAGGTACTTCTCTCCCGCGCCGCGCGCGTTCGCGTAGTAGTTGTTCGCAAGGAAATCGGGAGTGACATACAACCCGTATTGCTGATCGAGTTGCGAGGCGAGATCGCTGGCCTGCAGCTCCACCGAGTACGACACAAGGTCGCCGTCCGAGTCATTCGACGACAGCGAAATCTGCAGCTTGTCTTGCGAGCGGGACATCGTCTGGTCACTGATAGCTTCCAACTGCGGTGCGCTATTCGTAACGTTCACCTGGAACGACTGCGTGGCGGAGTGCGTGCCGTCCGAGACGATGACATCGACGGAGAACGGGCCCATGAATTCGGCGGGGGGATCGATTGTCAGCACGTTTCCGGCGACTGACGCAGCAATCGGCGGGGCGGCGCTTGCGGGGGGATCATACAGTTTGCGCGGATCGTTGTAGAAAGACGCATCGAGCGTGGCGATAAGCGTGCTGTCGGCCAAGCTCGTCCCCCAGCGATACAGCCGGCCGTCGGCGTACAACAGGAACCACGAGCCGCTGTTCCCCATCAGATACTTTTCACTCGCGCCGCGCGCGTTGACGTAATAGTCTTTCGTCAGAAAATCGGGCGTGACGTACAGCCCGAATCGCTGATCAAGCTGGCCTGCGAGACTCCCACCGTGCACGTTGATGCCATAGGTGAGTGGATCGTTATCCGGATTGGCGACGGAGAGCGCAACGTTCAGCTTGTCGACAGCATGCGAAATCGTCTTGTCGGCGATTGGCGCGAGCGTGACCGGGGAATTCGTGACATTGACGGTAAAAACTTCCGCGTCGTATGCAAGTCCATCGCTCACGGTGACCTCGACCTGAAACGTGCCGAGGTAGCCGGCCGGTGGGCCTATCGTGAGGGTTTTGCCCACGACGTTGGCGGTGACTGTTGTGGGAACGGTCGGCTGCGCATTCCACAGCAGGCTGGGATCAGTGTAGTAGGCGCTGTGGAGCACGGTAATCGGTTCGAGATCCTTCATGCTCGTGTGAAAGCGGTACAACTCGCCGTTCTTGAAGATCGCGTATGTCTCATTGTTGCGGCCGGTGAAGTATTTCTCTTTTGCGCCGCGGAGATTGTAGTTGTAGTTCGCGGCGATGAGACCGGCGGATGCGGTAAACCCGTACTGCTGGTCAAGCTGATAGGCCTCCTCCGCAAATGGGACGGTGCTGCGCACGACGCGCACGGAGTAGCTGAGAACGTCTTCGTTCGGATCGCTGGCATTGAGCGCAATCTGCAGCACACTCTGATTGTGCGACATCGCCTGATCGCCAATCGCCGCGAGGACCGGCGGCAGGTTCACCTCGTATGCGGAGAGCGCGTATGTCCCCAAACTTGTATCTTGGGGGGCTTGCACGCTCAGAAAGTGATTTCCCGTCGAAGGCGCTCGCCACTCGATTCGCGAAGCGGCCCCCAGGCCGGACGCATTGTCGCTGAAGTTCAGCATCGTCGAGCCATTCGAGGCGTACAGTTTGAGCAGCGAGTCGGGAAGGGTGCCGAGCGTCGTTTGAAACACATAAGTGATGCCGGCCGTGGCGTGAAAGCGGAACCAGTCCTGGTCCCCTCCGGTTCCGATCTTGCCGACGACGGTCGCACCGATTGTCAGTGTGGCCGCGTCTGCTGCCGAATTGCCGAAATCATCGGGAGGTGGGCCGGGAAGATTCGGCGAATCGAGCGGAATCACCGCCCCGACGCCCCGGCCATAAATCGCGCGAATACCATCGATGTCATCCGGAAGCAGAAATCCAGCACCTAGCCCGCCGGTAAAACGCCGGCCGTAATACGGATTCATGATCGCATTCTGGCCGCCGTCGGTCGGCATCGGCTCATGCGAGAGCCCGAGAGCATGCCCCAGTTCGTGCGTCAGTACCTCAATGACGTCCACGCCGCCGCTGGGTCCAATCGTCCAGATGTTCGAGCTGTCGAGATGCACGTCTCCACCGAGACCGGTTCCCATGGGGAACCAAGCATGCGCCAGAATGTTCGGCCCGCTTGGTCCATCGATATATTCGTGGCCGATGCGTATCTGCGGATGATTTTCCGCGGCGTAGACGACGTCCGAGACGGGCGGTCCGAAGTCGGCGACTTCGACGAAGGTGATCGGAGCGACCTCCGCCCACAGGCTGAGCGCTTCCTCAACAGCAGCACGCAGCTTGTCGGCAGAGAGATTGCCGCCGAGAGTTCCGTCGAGCAGGTTGCTGTAGCTGTAGGTGACAGTGATCGGCGTTCCGGGGCCGGAAGGCTGTGACCACTTGAAGCCGCCGGTCACGTAGAGCGTGGAGTCATCCTCGTGATGTTCGTCGCCTGGAAGCGGACCGGTGTAGTTGGGAGGGAGATACCAGAGTGAATCGAGACCCTGCACCGAATCGTTTTGAGCTTCGACCGGGATGGGCGATTGACCGGCCGCGGTGGAATCGCTGGAGGTGAGTTCGATGCTCTGGCCGAACATGTCGGCCGCTGTCTCGGTTGTAAAGTTCAATGGAGACGCGCTGAGATAGGTCCGTTCCTCAAGTAACTCGGCCGGAGCGGGAGGATGCGCGGTCTGCCGTCGGCGCTTGGCCGACACTCGAGAGGTCTGTCTCGAATCAGCTTTGATGCGAAACAATGCTCGCCAGAACGGACCAATCGCCATCGCCTGCCACCTGGTTGCCGCTCAACGACGGTTCGGCGGGAGCCTATGCTCCGCACTCCGGCGTCCGGAAAACATCAAGGCGTCTCTCCCCGTTGCCAGACGCCACAGTTCATATCGCCTATGGTGGCTGTTGCGGCTTACCCCGGCGTTACGATCGTTACCGGAATCAAACTCCTCGCGAACGGGGGATCGTCACAACCGGTACAACCGTCAAGGTCGCACGGCCAACGACACCGGTTGCTCGGTTTAGGAAATGCAGCTCTTCGTAAGCCGGGAAGATTTGGTAGACCTACCCGGTTCTTATGGTCAGAAAATCCTCTATCCCAATTGGCGGTTAGGGCAGACCCTCTCGTGAAAACAATCAGAAGTATGATCTTATGTACACATTGAAGAATGGGTGTAAATCCACTTGAAATGGGTGCAAGTACCCACGGTTATCTTAAGAAAACCTTTAGATTGGTGAGAAAGTTCACATGTCAGGTGCTTCAAGTACATTAAGATTCTTCAGGTCATGAATCTTCAGGTCTCCGTAAACTTGGTGAGAGACGCGTCGAACGACGACGGCTTCAGTTTTCCAACGACAAGCATTTTCCTCGCAACGGGGCCGGCGAGGGAAGTGGTGAACCTACGGCAACCCGATCGTGCTCTGGCGGGCCATGCAAGAGTCGCGGTGGCGGATATTTGGTAGGACAGCTGGACTATTTGGCGCGCTCTTCTGTGGAGCCGCGGTCGCGGTTTGTTGGTCGTATTTTGCTTGGCCAGACATTCTGCCGTCTCACCTGACACGTTTTCCTCCGCCACAGCCAATCGCCAGCCCTGAGCGGCAAATCCAGTTTCCACCGCGCAAGATGCCGCTGGGAACGCGGCTTCTCCGACGCATCCATTTTGAGAAAAAAGGGCTTGTCATTCAGCCCGACATGAAGTCCATCTGGCGGAAGGTCTTCGCCGGCATGGCGTGCGTCCTTGAACATCGCGGAGGATACCGTGCTTTCATGGCGGGACGGACCACCCCTGATGCGCCGCATACGATTGGCTGGGTCGATCTGAACCATCGGCTTGAAATCGACGGAGAATCGCCGAAACCGATTCTCGAACCACGCCCCGGTACCTTTGACTCGGGAGGCGTGCTTGCGCCATGCGTGGTGCGGCTCGACTACCGCCGGTTGTTTATGTATTACGTCGGGTCAGCTCCATCGGTCCCATCGGCACCGTTGGTGCTACAAATGAATGCGGGACTCGCGGCCAGCGAAGACAACGGTCTAACATGGCATCGGGTGATCGATGGGCCGCTCATTCCCAAAGATGATCAAGACCCCGGAGGAGTGGGTACTGTTTTCGTCATGTGCGACGCGCCAGACCGTTGGCGAATGTGGTACACATCGATTGAAGCGCCCGTTGAAAGGAACGGTGTGCAGTTCACGCCGCGGTACTTCATCAAGCAAGCCGAGAGTTCTGACGGCATTCATTGGAAACGCTGGGCGAACAACACCGCGGTCGATGTTGACGGACGTTCGACTACCGCCCGGCCGATGATTCTGCATGAGCCGGAAGGATACCGGATGTGGTACTCATTCAAGCAGGCTTTCGAGCCGTCTCCCGGGGACTTTTTGCCGCAAACGCAAAAAAAGTACCGCGTCTGCTCCGCGGAGTCTCTCTACGGTCGAGGTTGGTGCGATCAGGGGCAAACGCTCGATGTTTCGGGCGAAGGGTGGGATTCGGAGATGGTCGAGTACGCCTGGGTGGTGCCCCGCGGCGATGAGTACCTGATGTTTTACAGCGGGAACTCTTATGGCGCAACAGGTACCGGCGTAGCGATCGGGCGGCTGGAAGTAGAGCCGACTGGCATCTGACCACCAGACTGTGAGACTCTGGCATAACCGGAACGCAACTTCACGGCCGAACTATTTCGGAATCCTCTCGCAGGTTGCGAAATCGCCGCGCACTGCCTCGAGCGGCTACTCCTTCTCCAGGAATTTCCGTGCCTCGGAAATCGCCCGCAGCTTGTCGGGAGTCACTTCAGGATAGCGCAGATCCAGCCGGTCAATCGCGTCGGTGATGATGGCTGCCACCATCGCCCGGCTGATCCATTTGTGATCGGCCGGAATCACGAACCACGGCGCCCACGACGTGCTCGTCGCGCCGAGCGCGTCTTCATAGGCCTGCATGTACTCGTCCCAGAATCCCCGTTCGGCGACGTCCGATGTGGAAAACTTCCAGTGCTTGTCGGGGTCTTCAATGCGGTCCAGAAACCGCTTTCGCTGCTCGTCTTTCGAAACGTACAAGAAGAATTTGAGAATCAGCGTGCCATTCCGCGACAGATGCCGTTCGAATTCGTTGATGTCGTCGTAGCGATCCTTCCAGAATTCCTTCGTCGGCTTACCGTCGGGAATGCGCTGTGCCGCGAGCAATTCGGGATGCACCTTCACGATCAGCACGTCTTCATAATAGGAGCGATTGAAGATGCCGATCCGCCCCCGCTCGGGGAGCGCCTTCATGCACCGCCACAGAAAGTTATGGTCCAGCTCTTCGGCCGACGGATGCTTGAAGCTGTAGACCTGGCACCCCTGCGGATTCACCCCCGACATCACATGCTTGATCGTGCCGTCTTTCCCGGCGGCATCCATCGCCTGAAAGATCAACAGCACCGACCAGGAATCCGACGCGTACAACAGCTCCTGGGCTTCCGCCAGTTCCGTCACATCTTCCGACAGGATCGAAAGGGCGCGTTTTTTCCGCTCCGCCTTCGGGACTTTTTTGTCCCCGGCCCATTCGGGATTGTAGTCCTTCAGCCGAAATTTTTTTCCCGGCGGGACGCGAAACTGTTCAATGAGTGTTCGGACCAGCTTCTTGTCGCGATGCACCTTTACAGATCTCCGGATCGAGGTCAGTCGCCGAAGGCGGCATCGAAGGCAATGTTCGACGGTGAGAAATCGACGTTTTTGCAGAACTGGGCAGCTTCCCGAGCACCGGCCTCACGGTCCATCCCCATGTCTTCCCATTCGACGGACAGCGGGCCGGAGTACTTCGCGGCGTTGAGCGCGCGGATGATCTCCTCGAACCGCACGCCACCCCGTCCCACGCTGCGGAAATCCCAACCGCGGCGCGGATCGCCGAACTGCAGGTGACTGGTGAGAATGCCGGTCTTGCCGTTGAGTGTGACGGAGGCATCCTTCATGTGGACGTGATAGATACGGTCGGGGAAAGTGCGGATGAACTCGACCGGATCGACCCCCTGCCAGATCAAGTGGCTGGGATCAAAGTTGAAACCGAATTCCTCACGACCGTTGAGCGTCTGCACGGCACGTTCGGCGGAGTAAATGTCGAACGCGATTTCGGTCGGGTGCACCTCGAGCGCGAACTTCACGCCGCATTCCTGAAAGACGTCGAGAATCGGATTCCAGCGTTCAGCCAGCAGGGAAAATCCGTCGTCGATCATTTTGCGCGGGGTCGGCGGGAAATCATAAATCAAATGCCAGATGCTCGACCCGGTAAAGCCGTTGACGACGCTGACGCCGAGCTTCTGCGCGGCGCGGGCGGTATTCTTCATTTCCTCAATCGCGCGGCGGTTGACGCCTTCCGGCTTGCCGTCTCCCCAGACGTACTCGGGAAGGATCGATTTGTGCCGCGCGTCGATGTTGTCGAGCACGGCCTGCCCCACAAGGTGGGCGGAAATGGCGAACAGCTTGAGGTCGTGCTTCGCGAGAAGTTCCCGTTTGCGGGCACAGTAAGTGTCGTCGGAGAGTGCCTTGTCGACTTCGAAGTGATCTCCCCAACAGGCGAGCTCCAGACCGTCGTAACCGAAATCGCGGGCCTTTTTGCAGAGTTCCGCGAGAGGAAGATCGGCCCATTGGCCGGTGCAGAGCGTCACGGGGCGTGCCATCGGGGAACCCTTTCAATATCCTGTTGCAGCATCGAGGGAATTCGGCGGCGACAACGATGACTGTGCCGCCCAAACAGAACGGAGACGAACAAGCTCCACGGTTTCCACCGCAGATCAGATTCAAAGTAGAGAAGCGGAATTCCAAAGTCAACGATCCCTCGCGGGAAACGAAGCGGCCTGGGAATATGGTACAATGAGGCAGATAAAACCATGGATCCGATGCCGCTGTTTCAACAACTGGGAATTTCACTGCTGCTCGGCTTGCTAGTGGGGCTGCAAAGGCAGCGGTCCGATTCCGAAGTCGCGGGGATTCGCACCTTCCCTTTGATTACAATCTTCGGCACGCTCTCGACCATTTTGTCCCAAACGATGCAGTCTCCGTGGATCCCCGCCGCGGGAATCGTCGCGCTGATGGGACTCCTCGCGATTGGAAACCTGCCGAAGATCCACGCCAAGCAGGGGAGCACCGGGATCACCACCGAGATCGCCGCCCTGGTGATGTTTGTGGTCGGAGCGATGGTTGTGGTTGGTCCCTGGAGCGTGGCGGTGGCAACCGGCTGTGGCGTGGCGATTCTGCTCTACCTCAAGCCTCAGATGCACGGGTTCGCCGCGAAGCTGGGTGATGAGGACTTTCGAGCGATCATCCAGTTTCTGCTGGTGACGTTCATCATCCTGCCGGTGGTGCCGAACGAGTCTTATAACCTGCTGCAACTACTGAAGCCGATATGGCCGCAGCTTGGCGGCGACGAATTCCGCGTCTTCAACCCGCACGAGACCTGGCTGATGGTGGTGCTGGTGGTGTCGATCAGCCTCGGGGGCTATCTGCTTTACAAATGGCTGGGGCAGCGGGCAGGTGTGTTGCTGGGCGGGATTCTTGGAGGGACGATTTCGAGTACCGCCACGACGGTCAGTTTTTCGCGGCGATCGGCATCGACACCCGATCTGGCGAGCTTGTCGGCCGTGGCGATCATGATTGCCACAACCGTCTCGTTCTTCCGCGTCTTGTTGGAAATCGGTGTTGCGGCGCCGGGGTTCATGCCGGTCGCCGCCCCGCCGCTGGCAATTCTTGGCGGCACGAGCTGTGTACTCGCGTTGATCGCGTGGATGACATCACAGGGCGAGTCCACGGAGATGCCGTCGCAGGAGAATCCGACAGAGATCAAATCGGCCCTGGTGTTTGGCGCGGTGTTCGCCGCGATTACACTCGCGGTGGCGCTGGGCAACGCTTACCTGCGTGACGAAGGACTGTATGCGATTGCGGCTCTGGCGGGCATGACCGACATCGACGCGATTACGCTGTCGACTTCTCGACTGGTGGATGCCGGCCGACTGGAAGCGACCGTGGGGTGGCGGCTGGTGATCACCGCCGCGCTGTCGAACCTTGTGTTCAAGGGGATTCTTGTCGCGGCAATCGGCCCGCGTCGTCTTCTAGGACGGATTGCGGTGTTGTTCGGCTTGTCGTTGGTGACGGGTGTGGTGTTGCTTCTGCTGTGGGATTAGAGTTCGCTTCCTGGTCCCAGATATCGGGCCAACGGTAAAAGTAGTAAGCGACGCCGAGGGTCCCTTCCTCGACAATCACCATCGTGAGATACGAGATGATGCGGTCGTTTTCCGTGAGCCGTTCCGGGTTGATGCCGGTTTGGGCCTCGAATTCCGGGATCGTGCTCGGATCGCGTTCAATTTCGAGCGTCACACTTGCCT
>CAZVJA010000210.1:0-9256 GCA_964626885.1 uncultured Planctomycetaceae bacterium
GACGCTCCGTCGGAGCCGCCACAACGAGAGACATTCGGTCGCAGCGGCTCGGCGGGAGCCTCGCCCTCCCTGTCTTGAAACCACGTGTTGAAACCCTTTTGCAAAGCATCGAGAACGTCATCATAACCCAGCCGGCACCGCATGCCACAGGGCCCTGTTTAGAGCGGGGCGGCTTGACCGAGGCAATTACCGGGCGTACAACGGACGGAACGAATCGGACGCCAATCGACCGGCTGACTTGCCGGTCGTGCCGTTAGGAACCATGCCAGCGAGGGCTCAACAATGAGCAAGACGTATCATCCCGAATTGATCCGCTCGGTCCATCTCGTTCCGCTGACGGCGTTCGATGCGTCAGGGAAGTTGAACGCGAAATTGCAGGCGGAACACACCGCCCGGATGTATGCGGCGGGAATGCGGGTCTTCATGCCGGCGGCGGGGACGAGTGAATTTCATAGCCTGTCGGCCGATGAAATTGTTGAGATCGTGAAGATCACCCGCCAGGCGTCGGGGCCCGATGCCCAGATCTTCGCGGCGGTCGGCTTGCAGATCGGCCATGCGATCGACGTCGCCAAGCGATCGCTCGACGCCGGGGCGACCGGCATCATGTTCATGCCGTTCGCGCACCCGTATCTCAGCGACGCCGGTGCGCGCGATTATTACCTGCAGGTCATCGAGCAAGCCAAGTGCCCGGCGCTCATTTACAAAAAAGGGCCGCTGCCGAGCGACGCGTTGCTGCTGGAATTGGCCGACAACCCGCACGTCGTCGGCGTGAAATACGCAGTCAACGAGATGCACGAATTCCGCAAGGTCGTTCTGGCGGATGGCGGGCGGATCGAATGGCTGTGCGGGTCGGCGGAGCGGTACGCCCCGTATTACATGCTTGCAGGAGCGACAGGCTACACGACCGGCGCGGGGAATATCTGCCCGCATCTGACGCTCGCCATGCACGCGGCCTTCACGGCGGGGCAATATGACGAAGGCATGCGGCTGCAAAAGCTGATTCTGCCGATTGAAGATTACCGCGCCCGGACCGGCGACAGCTACAACATCAGCATGCTCAAGCGGGGGATGTTGCTCTTGGGGCAGGACTTCGGCAAGGTCCGCGCGCCGCAACGGCAGTTGACGAGTGCGGAGTGCGCGGAGATCGACGCGCTGGTGAAGCCGATCATCGCGGCGGAGAAAGAGCTCGAGAAGGAGCTGACTACGATGGGGCTTTCAAAACGGTGAGCGTTCTAAAGATCGGACGCTTCTCGAAGTGGTTTTAAGCCTTGTATTTGGGAGGGCGACGCTCCGTCGGAGCCGCCACAACGCGAGACTTTCGGTCACAGCGGCTCGGCGGACCACCCTTCGGTCGGTGCCCCCTCGCCCTCCCGGTTTTGAAATGAAAAAGCCCACCGACAATCGTCGGTGGGCTTGAGTGTTTTCGGCGATGCTCGGATCGCGTTTCAGTGCGAGACCGCCAGCCGTTCCTCTTTTTCGGCCTTGCGGCGGGCGATGACTTCGTCCTGCAGGTTGGTCGGCAGCATTTTATATCGGGAGAATTCCATGCTGAACGAACCTTTTCCCTGCGTCATCGAGCGGAGCTCGTTGGCGTAGTCGAACATGTTGGCCAGCGGCACCTCGGCGAGAATGACGCTAATTCCCATACGAGCATCCGTCGAGTTGATGATGCCCCGCTTGCTGGAAATGTGGCCGGTGACCGGTCCCTGGAATTCCTCCGGAATCTCGACTTCCAACTTCATGATCGGCTCTTGCAGGGCGAGTTTGGCCTTCTTCAAGGTATCTCGCATGCAGTTGAAGCCGCAGATGTTGAACGCCATTTCGGAACTGTCGACGTCGTGGTACGAGCCGTCCTGCAGAACCATCTGCACGCCGACGACCTCACATTCGCACAGCGGACCTTTATCGAGAGCCCGCTTGAAGCCGGCGTCGACCGGCGAAATATATTCCTTGGGAATGCGTCCCTGTGTGACTTCGTTGACGAACTCGTAGGTCACCGGCGCGTCTTCCGGCAGCGGAACCAGTTTGCCGACGACATGGGCGTATTGACCCGAACCGCCGGTCTGCTTCTTGTGCTTGAAGTTGAACTCGACTTCCTTGGTCGGGCATTCGCGATAGGCCACCCTCGGCTCGCCCACGAGGCATTCGCACTTGTATTCGCGGCGAATCCGTTCGATGTAGATTTCGAGGTGCAACTGCCCCATACCGGCGATGATCGTCTGGCCCGATTCCTGATCGGTCGTGACCTGGAAGGTCGGGTCTTCGCGGCGGAAACGCTCGAGCGCCTTGCTCAAACGGTCGGCGCCGTCGCGCTTCATCGGCTCGATCGACAGCCGCATGACCGGCTCGGGAACGAAGATGCTTTCCAGGGCGTATTCGACACCATTGCCGCAGAAAGTATCGCCCGAGGCACAATCGACGCCGACGACCGCCACGATGTCTCCGGCTTCGGCGACATCGATGTCTTCTCGTTCATCAGCATGCATGCGGACCAGACGACCGAAGCGGACGCTCTTGCCGGTTCGCATGTTGGTGTAGCTTTCTCCTTTGACGATCTTCCCTTGATAGATACGGAAGTAGGTCAATTGGCCGAAGGTCTCGACGACGGTTTTGAACGCCATCGAGACGAGCGGTTCGCTGGATGATGTTGCGAGAACTTTGCGCGGCGGCGGCTCGGTTCCTGCTTTTGCGGCGGCACGTTCGGCGGCCACGTCGGTCGCGGTGATCTGGCGGTCTTTCGGACCGGGGAGATAGCGGATGACGGCGTCGAGCAGTTCTTGCACGCCTTTATTCTTGACCGCGGTCCCCATCATCACCGGAGTCAGTTCCTGTCCCAGGCAGGCCTCACGAATGAGCGGGTAGATCTCCTCCGCGGGGATATCGCGCTCCTCGAGCAGCGCTTCCATCAATTGGTCGCTGTACAGTGAGAGCGTCTCGAGCATTTCACCGCGGGCCGTCTTGGCCTGTTCCTGGAATTCCGCGGGAATCGCTTCACGGCGAATCTTTTCTCCCTGAGTCCCGTCGAAGTAGACCGCCTGCATGGTGATCAGATCGATCACGCCGGCGAAGTTCGATTCGCTTCCCATGGGAAGTTGCAGAGGCAGGGGGGTGACGCCCAGCTTCTCGCGGATCTGCTTGATGACCGAAGCGGGGTTGGCGCCGGTGCGGTCCATTTTGTTGATGAATGCGATCCGCGGAACGTGATAACGCTTCATCTGCCGGTCGACGGTGAGCGACTGGCTCTGCACGCCGCCGACGGCGCACAACACCAGCACCGCGCCGTCGAGCACGCGGAGGCTGCGTTCGACTTCAACCGTGAAGTCGACGTGTCCCGGGGTGTCGATGACGTTGATGGAGTAACCGTCCCAATCGACCTGCGTCGCGGCGGACGTGATGGTGATGCCGCGTTCGCGCTCCAGCTCCATGAAGTCCATCGTCGCGCCGCCGTCGCCTCCTTTAACCTCCAGCATGCGGTGAATGCGGCCGGAGTAAAACAAGATGCGCTCCGTGAGCGTGGTCTTGCCCGAGTCGATGTGAGCCGAGATGCCGATATTGCGGTGTTTGAGGACGTTCTTCATGGGACTTGTGGTTCAGCTAAACGAGTCGAAAACGTGGTTGTGGCGATGCACCGGGACGATCCCGGTACCTGCCCGAAAATTTACAACTTGCCGACATGACCGCTGCCAGACGCGGTGCAAAGACACCCCGACTGCCACGCCGCTCGGCGCTGTTGCGAGTTTTGAACGCTCGAGGGAAACCTACCGTTGCTCCCGCTCGAACATCGAAGGAGGGTCGTTCGGGAAGGCTTTGCCAGTCGCGGCCAACTCGATCCTTCGAGCCGCGCCCCTTCACTCAGCCTGAGTTTTCAGTCTGAGGGAAGTGGCAAAGTGATGCTGCATCTTATCGTCCGTGCCGATTGGGGGAAAGAGGGAAAATCGCCGAAACCATAGCTGTCGCATTATTTACGGCATATTCACATTGTTGGTGGCTGTCTCAAGGGGACCGACTCGGCGGCGAGAAACCGCTCTCACCGCCGAGGCACAACCTCTTTGCACAAATTACCTTGCGATAACCAGCCCCAATCGCTCAAAGTTTCTGGGTGGGGAGATGTCTCCACAGCCCGGCTGCCCACGGTCAAGTTCGACAAGTGGGCTTTCTTATGTCAGGCGTCATTTGGCGAGTGCTGCCTGAGCCGCAGCCAACCGGGCGATTGGCACGCGGAAGGGGGAGCAGCTCACGTAATCGAGACCGATTTCGTGGCAGAACATCACGCTGGCAGGGTCGCCGCCATGTTCGCCACAGATGCCGATCTTGAGCTTCGCGTTCGTTCCTCGGCCCCCCTCGACCCCAATCTTCATCAGCCGGCCGACGCCGTCCTTGTCGATCGTCTGGAAAGGATCGTTCGGAACGATATCGTTCTCCTGGTAGTAGCCGATGAATCCACCGTAGTCGTCGCGACTCATACCGAGAGCCGTCTGGGTGAGGTCGTTGGTGCCGAAGCTGAAAAATTCCGCGGATGTGGCGATCTGGTCGGCGCAGACCGCGGCGCGCGGCACCTCGATCATCGTTCCGACGAGGTACTTCACGGTGACGCCGGTCTCCTTGAAGACCGCCTCCGCCTGCTGGCGAACGATCTTCTCCTGGTTCTTGTATTCCGTGAGGAACCCAGCCAGCGGGATCATCACTTCCGGCTCGACCTTGATCCCCTCCTTCTGCACGATGCAAGCCGCCTCGAAGATCGCGCGGGCCTGCATGGCGGTGATTTCGGGATAAACGATCCCGAGGCGACAGCCGCGATGGCCGAGCATCGGGTTCATTTCCTTCAGTTCCTCGACGCGGCGATGTACGAACTCCTCGCTCACGCCGAGCGTCTTCGCGAGCTTCTGGGCGAGGTCCGGCTGCTCGTGCAGGTGATGTTCCGAGAGGAACTCATGCAGCGGCGGGTCGAGCAGACGAATCGTCACCGGGCGGCCGTTCATTTCGCGGAACAGTCCCGCGAAGTCGTCCCGCTGGAAGGGGAGCAGTTTGTTGACCGCCTTCTGCCGATCCGGCGTGTTATCCGCCAGGATCATCTCGCGAATTTCATCGAGATGGCTGAAGAACATATGCTCGGTGCGGCAGAGGCCAATCCCTTCCGCCCCGAACGCAACCGCCTGGGCGGCCTGATCGGGCTGGTCGGCGTTCGTGCGCACTTTCAACTTGCGATATTTGTCGACCCACGTCATCAGTTGCGCGTAGCGATGATAGACCTCGGAATCTTCCGGCTTGCGGGTCTTGTTGATGAGCACCTCGATCACTTCGCTGGGGCTGGTCGGAACTTTCCCCTCGAAAACTTCTCCGGTGAAGCCGTCGATGCTGATCCAATCCCCCTCTTTGAGAACCTTACCGCCGACGGTCATTGTGGCGGCATGATAGTCGATTTCGAGTGCCGAGCAGCCGACGATGCAGACCTTGCCCATCTGTCGGCTGACGAGTGCCGCGTGGGAGCTGGCACCGCCGAACGCGGTGAGAATTCCCTTGGCGATTCGCATGCCGCGGAGGTCTTCCGGGCTCGTTTCGCGGCGGACGAGAATCAGCTCGACCTTCGGATTCTTGGCATACAGCTCCTCGGCATCTCCCGCATGGAAGCAGATTTGCCCGGTGGCGGCGCCAGGGCCGGCGTTGATCCCCTTCGCGAGCAGCTTTCCGTCGTCCTGCGACTTCTTCTTCGTGGCGGGATCGAAGATCGGCTGCAGGAGCTGGTTCAGGTCGTCGGCGGGAATACGCCGCTTCTGCAGCGCCTCTTCCGGAGTGATCAGCCCCTCGTTCACAAGATCGACCGCGATACGAACCGCCGCGAAGCCGGTCCGTTTGGCATTCCGTGTTTGCAGCATGTAGACGTTGCCGCGCTGAATTGTGAACTCGATGTCCTGCACTTCCTTGTAGTGCTTTTCCAGCTTCTTGCCGATTGCATCGAGTTGCGCGTAGGCCTCCGGCATGTCCTTGGAGAGGGTGCTTTCGATCCGTTTCGGCGTGCGGATGCCCGCGACGACGTCTTCCCCTTGTGCATTGATGAGGTAGTCGCCGTTGAAACCGGGGAGACCGAGAGCACAGTCGCGCGTCAGGCCGACGCCGGTGGCGCAGTCATCACCCAGGTTGCCGAAGACCATCGCTTGCACGTTACAGGCTGTGCCCCATTCGTGCGGAATGCCGTAATCGCGGCGATAGACGATTGCCCGGTCGTTCATCCAGCTGTTAAAGACCGCTCCGATTGCTCCCCAGATCTGCTGCATGGGATCGGTGGGGAAATCCTTGCCGGTATTTTCCTTCACCATCTTCTTGAATTCCGCGACGATCTCCTGCAGCTGCTTGACGCTCAACTCGGAATCGTAAGTGACTCCCGCTTGCTTCTTCTTGTGGTGCAGAATCACCTCGAACGGGTCTTCGTCTTTCTTGCTCTTCGGCTTCATGTCGAGCACGACGTCGCCATACATCTGCACGAAGCGGCGATAGCTGTCCCACGCGAAGCGTTCGTTCTGTGCCTGGTCGGCGAGTGCCTTGAGGGTCTCGTCGTTGAGGCCGATGTTGAGGACGGTGTCCATCATGCCGGGCATCGATTCGCGTGCCCCGGACCGGCAGGAGAGGAGCAGGGGGTTCTTCTTCGAGCCGAACTCGGCCCCCATCGTCTTTTCGATCTGCTTCAGCCCCGCCTCGACTTGCGACTTCAGCTCCGCTGGATAGGTCTTGTTGTTGGCGTAATAGTGGTTGCACAGCTCCGTCGTGATGGTGAACCCCGCTGGGACGGGGAGCCCGATGTTGCTCATCTCGGCGAGGTTGGCCCCTTTGCCGCCGAGCAGGTTGCTCAACTTGGCGTCGCCGTCCGATTTTCCACCGCCGAAGGAATAGACATACTTGACCGATTGAGATGTCGCCATGCGAGAATCCTTGAAACTGAAAAAAGCTCGAGTGTCGTGTTCTGTTCGCTGCCGGAGGCGCGGAACGTCACCGGCTGTCCGGACTCATTACTTTCTGTCGAGAGAGCCCGTCGGGCGATGAGGCGCGACCGTGCTGTTCCGGACTCTGATCCCGACGTTCGTCCCGCATTCCTTGCTCGAAGCGGAACTTGCTGACTGTGGTTCGACGGCGCTCCGCTCGCCACGCAAGGTGTTTTGAGCCGGACCGCCGACCGTTGCACCCCGCCCAGCGAGCCGACCCACGACTCGTCAAACCGGAACCGAAGGCACACTATCATTGCCTTGCCAAAGTTTCAAGGCAGCGGAGTCTGTTCCGGAGGCGGAGATTAGGCCGAACTTCCGGCCCGGAAAGCGGTTATGCGACGGCTATGTGAACAATGCTCCTTGACATGCCGTTCAGCCAGACGCGAGAATTGGAAGGTAGGGGAGAGTTCCACGCGACTTCAGAGGGAATACCGGCAACGCTCGTTGTTTCCCGAGTGGGAGTCTCGTTTCTTCCTGTGCGGCTGTTTATCGACATCGCACGTCCGTGATTGAGGGCATTCGGGCGAAAGGCCCCATGGCATGTTGGCGCAGCTAATCCCCACTGACGGGGGTGCACCCATCAATATCACCCGCGATGTGACGGTCGTCGGCCGCAAAGCGGGATTGTGCGACGTGATCCTCGATCAGGGGAATGTCTCCAAGCTGCAATGCCTGATTATCCGCACCGATGGCTTGCTGTTCATTCGCGATCTGGGGAGCACCAACGGCACGAAGGTCAACGGCCAGCGCGTCACGCGCGGCGCCCTGTTGCCCGGCGACGAACTATCGTTTGCGAACGTCAAGTTCCGCGTCCACCTGGGGCCGGGAGAGCCGACCTACGGGACGGAAGAGAGAACCGAGATGCTGACGTCGTTCCCGTCGTTGCCGGACCGCGAGGAAGACGAGCCGATCGCCCCGTCCATTCCCGTGGAAGCCAACAGCGACAGCGACGTGCGGCTGATCACGGACGACTCGGCCGGGTGAGGAGCGAGTTTAGCCTCCGCCAGTGTCGGGGTGAGACCTGCGGTCCGCACGTTGACGCATCTTGCCTTGCGCGGTGGAATGGTGCTATGTGAATTCTCAGCACTGGCGGAGCCAGTGGCACACGAGTCGGGTGCCGCTGCCGGCTCGTCCAGCAGTACTCTTCTCTTGGCTTCGCAACTCCAGTTCAAACCGAACGTTTACAGAACAATTCGGCCGGTGGAACCGGCCCTACCAAAACTGAGAGTCCTACTCCAACTGGGCACCAGTGACGACTTCGTAGATCGGAATGATCCGGTTCGGGATGCTCGATTGATGATCACCGGTCTTCTTGGCTCCCAGCTTCTCGTAAAAGCCGGCTGAGTGCGGATCGGCGATGATCGTCAGCTTCGCGAATCCGTGCGCGGCGGCCTGCTGCAGCGCGCTCCCGTACAGCGTGCCGCCAATCCCCCGATGAAACCACTCCGGCGCGACGAAGAGATGTTCCAGTTCCGTGATTCCGTCCGCATGCTGACGGATGGTGTAATAGCCGACAATCTCTTCTCCCCGGCACGCCACCTCCGCGACGAGCAATCCATCAAAAGCCTCCGGGGAAAGCGTGAGTTCCTTGGCGAAGACTCGCATCTGATCGGCGTCGTAACCCCAAGATCCCTTGGACGCAATTCCCAACTGCGACACAGCCGCCAGATCGCCGGGCGTCATGGGTCTCAACGTCGTTGAATCCTCGGCCATCTAGCCCCTCCGCACATGTCTTTTGAACCACTCGTGGCTATTTTACGTTACCCATTAAGCACCTGCTGCACCAGCGTCGTGAATTGTGGGTGCTTGCGCTGCATTGCCTTCATTGCCGAACATGACTTCTCTGAATCGGAGTTCCAGATGCAACACACTCCTTGCAGAAATTGCGGATCTTCGGACGTGCATTATGGTCAACCGATGGGATGGCTCAGCTATCTGCAGACCGCGATCTTTCAAATGTCTCCGCCTCGGCTGACATACTTCGTCTGCAGTGATTGCGGGGAAGTGGAGATCAAAATGCTCGTCGAGCGAGATCGCCAGAAGGTCGCCCGGCATTGGCCGAGGATTGAAGTCAACACAACTGAAGCAACCTAGAGTCGACGGTGGCTTGGGACGCCAGTGTCTATGGAATGCCTGTAAGAATCGATTCCGTGAGCAAATGGCCCGTTGACGCATCTTGCGATGCGCGGTGGAATGATCCTTGGGCTGGGCCGCGCGCCCACGGCTTTGCGTGAGCGTGCGGTGTGAAGAAGTTGTAGATTTTCGTGTGCCACGGGCTC
>CAZVJA010000211.1:0-9232 GCA_964626885.1 uncultured Planctomycetaceae bacterium
CTTTGTCGCGGATCAAATCGCGAAGTTCGTCCGTGACCACCAGCAGTTCGAACACACCGATCCGTCCTATGTAGCCGAGCCCGCCGCAAGTCGGGCACGGTTCTTCCGATTGCTCCGTGGGAGGGCGGTAGAACTGGTCGATACGATCCGCCGGGATGCCGACGCTCTCTAGAAACTCCCGTTTTGGTTTGTAGCTCTCGCGGCACTCCGGACAAAGACGTCGCACCAGACGCTGGCCAAGAATTGCCGAAACCGAATTGGCGATCATGAACGGCTCGACCCCCAGCTCCAACAATCGATACAGCGCGGTAATCGTGTCGTTCGCATGCACGGTGGAAAACACCATGTGCCCGGTGTTCGCCGCCTGGCAGGCAATCGTCGCGGTTTCGCCGTCGCGGATTTCCCCGATCATCAACACGTCGGGGTCTTGCCGCAAAATGCTCCGTAGCGAATTCGCAAAGGTCTGCCCCGCCTTGGTATTGATTTCAATCTGATTGACGTTGGACATCTTGTATTCAATCGGATCTTCAACCGTGATGACGTTCCGCTGATACGCGTCAATATCACGCAGCGCCGCGTACAAAGTGGTCGATTTTCCGGCCCCGGTCGGACCGCAACTGAGGAACAGTCCATGCGGCTGGTGGATGATGCCACGGACCGCTTCCTGCAACTGCTTCCGCAAACCCAGCCCGGCCAGCGAATTCACCGAGTTCGCCTGATCGAGAATACGCAGGCTCATCTTTTCGCCGTGACGTGTCCCTTGCGTGGCGACGCGGAAATCAATTTCGCGTCCCTCCATCGCGGCGCCGAAGCCGCCGTCCTGGGCGCGGCGTTTCTCGGTGATGTCCATCGCGCAGAGCACTTTGAAAATGTTCATCACCGCGTCGCCGATCGCCCGGTCGAACGGCTCGGTCGGGTACATGACGCCGTCGATGCGCAGCCGGACCGCCAGTTCGTCGTCTTTGGGCTCCAGGTGAATATCGGTGCTGCGCCGCAGGATCGCGTCATACACGAGTTCCTTGGCCGCCAGATAGCCTCGCGAATTTTCGACCTGGCGGGACCGAGCGGGGTCCGATTTTCCCCCCAGCGATGTCTTGCCGACAAAGCTGATCGGCGGGCCGACCGCGGACTCCTGAATCTTTCGCGACCCGATATGAATCCCGACACGTGCCAACAGACGGACCAGCACCTTTTCAATGTGGCGTGGGGTCATCACCTTCGAGGACTCGGGAACCCGTTGATTTCGTTCCGCAATGTAGAGCCCCATCGGTACGCCGTAGGCCGCCGCGAGCGCCAGAAAACTCAGCGCGAAATGCGGGAAGCACAAGAAAGCCAGAAACCCGGCGACTCCAGAGAGCAGTACTACCGAGTTCCAGAACTCGCTGCGGACCTTGAGAGAACGGCTGTCGTCATCGACCCAGCGGCAACTCCACATCCACAAGCCCATCATTCCCAAGACGACGATCAGGCCCAGGAGGCTGAAATAATTTCCCACGCCTCCTCCCGTGGCGCGCGACCCGCGCGTAAAGCCGGCGGGATCAACCGCATATTGATGACCTGACGACCCGGCCCCCGCTACGCTGGGATTGGCGGCTGGCGTCTGCTCGACGGGGGCCTCCGGCGGCGGAGGGGGCTTCTTTTTGAAGAGCTGCTGTGCCTCTAAAGGGGTACCGGCAGAACCCCACAACACCAGCATGAGGACGAGCGAACGGACGAGCCAGGCAAATCCAAAGATCTGTTCGCGGCGGGGTAATGCCGCCGAATCCTTGTCGTTGAGGATTTCAAGCTCCGTCATCGCGTCGATCGAATAGTGTCGAAGATCGCACGACCTGACCACCGTCCGGCCCTTTTCAACTGCAACACGACCTCGCCTACGCCGCGTTCTTGTCCGAGTTCGAATGCTAACTTTTTCCCTCCGGCCGACTCTTCATCCTAACGGCCGGGGGTCTCTCAATTCTATAGCGATTTGCAAGTCGTTTTGAAGATTGGCGGCACCGGACGAATCACCGGTTCCGAGACTGCGCGTCAGAGAATCGCCGCCCCCTTCACGTCGATCCCCTTGATCATCATTTTCAGCTCTTCGACATTGGGAGAGATCTCGAAGGCATCGGCCCGGCTGATGAACTCCTTTTGGATGAAAGAGTAGAGGCTGTCGTTGAACCGCTGCATCCCTTCCTCCTTGCCGATCCGCATCGCGGCCGGGAGCTTCTCGTCTTCTCCTTCCAGAATCAGCTTCCGGACGGTGGGGTTGAAAGTCATGATCTCGACGATCGGCACGCGGCCGGGGCCCTTGCCTTCCTCGCAAATCGTGCGGAGCAGCTTCTGGGCGACAATCGCTCGCATGTTGAAGTCCATGCTGCCGCGCAATGCCTGGTGCATTTCCTGGGGAAAGAGGTCGAGGATACGGCCGATGGTGCTCGGCGCGCTCGAGGCGTGAATCGTCCCGAATACCAGGTGCCCGGTTTCGGCCGCGTGCATGGCGGTCTCGAACGTTTCCATGTCGCGCATTTCGCCCACCAGCATGATGTCGGGGTCTTCACGGACGGCGTGCTTCATCGCGATCTTGAAGTCTTTGACGTCGATTCCCACTTCCCGCTGGTTGATCAGGCATTTGTCGGGCGTATATACAAATTCGATCGGGTCTTCGATCGTCAGAATGTGCTTGCGCATGTTGTGGTTGACCCAGTTCAACATGCTGGCGATCGTCGTGCTCTTGCCGCTTCCCGTCACCCCCGCCAAGAGCACCATTCCCTGGTCGAATTTGCAGAGCTGCTCGACGATCGGCGGCAGGTTCAATCCCGCAAAGTCGGGAATGAATCGCTCCACCTTTCGCGAAACCATCCCCGGATTGCCCAGCTGCATGAACAGGTTGACGCGGAACCGCCACGGCTCGCCGTTGTCGATGACCACATATGAAAAGTCGGCTCCCCCTTCCTCCTGGAAAATCCGCTTGTTGCGCTCATCCATCATCGGGTCGAACAGCTCGAACATTTTCTCGCGGGAGATCGGCTCCATCTGCAGCTCGCGGAGCGTGCCCCGCACACGCAAAATGGGGGCCTTGCCAACCTGCATGTGCAGGTCCGACCCCTTGTGCTTGATCAACTGCCGAAAGATCTTGTTGATTTCCAGCTCGCGCGGCTCACTGGTTGCAATCGATGTCGCCGTGGCCATGGGTTCGTCCTGTCTCAATGTTTCACGGTAACGTATGGCTCGGCCACACGGTTCATGTCCATTCGTATCGGCTTTTCGGTTTTCTCTTCAGCTGGTTTCAAAACCGGGAGGGCGAGGGGGTACCGCCCGCAGGGTGGTCCGCCGAGCCGCTACGTCCGAAAATCTCTGGTTATGGCGGCTCCACGGGAGTGTCGCCCTCCCAAATACAAGTTTTTGAAACCACCGCTATTCTTTTGAAACCGCCGCTATTCTATTGTCCTGTTCGCGAACATTCCCTCCCGTTCAACCCGTCAGCGAACCGATCCGCACCGGCACGCCTCGTTCCGCGAGGTAACGCTTTGTCTCTTCAATACTGTACGTTCCGTAGTGGAAGATACTGGCGGCCAGGGCCGCGCTCGCCTTCCCTTCCGTCAATACCTGGTACAAATGCTCGGGAGAACCCGCCCCACCGCTGGCGACGACCGGAATCGTCACCGCTTCCGCGACGGCCCGCGTGATTTCAATGTCGTAACCGTCCTGTGTTCCGTCGGCGTCCATCGACGTCAGCACGATCTCCCCCGCGCCGAGCCGCTCGACTTCGCGTGCCCAGGCGACCGCTTCCAGCCCGGTCGGAATGCGCCCGCCGTTGATGTGCACATCCCAGAACTCCTGGCCATCCTTTTGCACACGCTTGGGATCAATATTCACCACAATACACTGGCTGCCGAACCGCAAGGCCGCCTCGCGGACAAAATCCGGATTGCGGACCGCCGCCGAGTTGATCGACACTTTGTCGCATCCCGCCTTTAACAGTTGCCGAATATCCTCCAGCGTTCGGATGCCCCCTCCCACCGTCAGCGGCATGAAGGCCACTTCCGACGTCCGCTGCACCACGTCGAGCATGATCGCCCGCTCTTCGTGGCTGGCGGTGATATCCAGGAAGACCAGCTCGTCGGCCCCCTCCTCCTCATAACGCGCCGCCACGTCAACCGGATCACCCGCATCTCGCAGGTTCAGAAAATTGACCCCCTTGACCACCCGTCCGGCATGGACGTCCAGGCATGGGATAATCCGTTTGGCGAGCATGAAGGGCCTGTCTCGGGTCGCTAGGGGAACGGCTGTCTGACAATTTCACTGTAAGCAGCCTTCCGGCGGCAGTCAACGACCGGCCCAAACGTAGGGATTTCCCGCATGTTTCGTCATGGAAACGGCTTAGGTCCGCCTCAGATTCCGCGCGACACCGCCGTCTGAGGCACGAACGTGCCGAAACTGGAACCGCCTAACCTCCGGCTAACTGCAAGAACCTTTCGACGCGCCCTTCGACAAGATCGAGGCTGCGGTTCCAGAAGCCTGGCTGGGAGAGTTCTTCCCCAAACGAGGACTGCACGGCTTCTTCGGTGTCCTGGCAGCCGGTGGCGATGAGGAAGCGACGATACTGCTCGGGGAACGCCGCTCCCCGCTCCCGCGCCAAAGCATACACGCCGAGGGACAGCAGATACCCGAACGTGTACGGAAAATTGTAAAACGGCAGCGAGCTGATGTAGAAGTGCAGCTTCGAGACCCAGAAGTTCGGGTTCCATCCGTCCGGCGCAAGGGCGTCGCAATATGCTTCCTTCTGTGCGGCCAGCATCAACTCCGACAATTCAGCGGCGGTCAGTTCCCCCTCCGCGCGCTGCGTATGAAAACTGTTCTCGAATAGAAACCGCGCGTGGATGTTCATCAGATAGACGACCGCATCCGACAAAATGTTGTCGAGGATCGCCAACTGCTCCGTATTTGACTTCGCGTCGTCCAGCCGGCGGTCGATGAGCACCGCCTCGGCGAACGTCGACGCGGTCTCCGCCAGGTTCATCGGATAATCCTGCAAGAGCAGCGGGGCATCGCGCAGCACGTGCGAATGATACGCGTGCCCCAGTTCGTGCGCGAGGGTCGACATGCTGTCCGACGTGTTGGTGAAGGTCATGAAGATTCGCGATTCCTTTCGCGTGGGGAACCCGGTGCAGAAACCACCCTGGCGTTTCCCCTTTCGATTCTCGACTTCGATCCAGCGCCGCTCAATCGAATCTCGCGCGAATTCGCCCAGGTCGCCGCTGAACGAGGTGAACGTGGAGATGACGAGATCGCAGGCCTCGTCGTACGACAAGTGCTCGCCCGCCGCCGAGGTGCCTGTCGGCAGCGGCGCCTGCAAGTCGTACCAGCAAAGTTGCTCCAGGCCGAGCATTTCCGCTTTCTTCCGCAGGAATTTCACCAGCATCTCCTTGCGGGCGGCAATGCTGCTCCACATGGCGTCGAGCGTTTCGCGGCGCATGCGGTTGTGACAGAGCGGCGCGACGAGGTGATCCGCCAGGTCCATTCGCCGGTAATAGGTCAAACGGGTTCCGGCGATGTGATTGATCGCATCGGCACAGGTATCGGCGATCGAGCTCCAGGCTTTGTCCGCCGCGAAGAAGTTGTTCTCCCGAACGGCCCGCTGCGGCGAGTCAAACTGCACCTGCCCCGGCGACTTCTCGACGACCTCCCCCTTCTCCATGACGCGAATCTTCAACGCGCCGGAAATACGATCGTACAGCCGTCCCCAGGCGTGAATGCCGTCAACCGCCAACTCGGCCGCGAGCAGCTCCTGTTCGCGCGGCAGGCGGAGTTGCGCCATCCGCCTGCTGTCGTGCAAAAAGTAACTGATCTCCCGCAAATACGGATCGCAAGCGAGCATTCCCTCGAGATCCTTCTCCGACGCGCTCTGCAACGCCAGGTCGATGTTTGTGTCAATCCGCTCGCTGAGGGGTTCGAGCGCCGCTAGCTGTGCTTCAAGGCGTTGAAACTCCTTGTTCTCCGCTTCCGCCGCGCAATGGCAGCCGATGAATGCTTCGAGATCACTGCCGCGGCCATTGATCTGCTCGTAATCGCGCAAGAACGACGCCCAGGCCGCACCGCTTTGCGGATCACCGCTGACCGCCGGCAACCCGTCGGAAATGTTCGCGACTCGCTCCAGTTCCGCGTGATAGTCGTCGAGGACTTTCCGAAACTCCTCGGACGTCGGGTGCGGATAGAGGGACTCCAGTTCCCACGTCTCGGGAAAGTGTGCGGCGGTCGTCACGACATAGCTCCTTGCGTTCGATCATCTTCAGGGCTTAATACAATCCAGCCCCCACAAGCAATGCCTTGGTGCATCACACCCGCGGCATCTGCCAGCAGGTGGTTTCAAAACCGGGAGGGCGAGGGGGCACCGCCCGGAGGGTGGTCCGCCGAGCCGTTGCGTCCGAAAGTCTCTGGTTGTGGCGGCTCCACAGGAGTGTCGCCCTCCCAAATACAAGGTTTTGAAACCACCTCAGGGTTCTACTCGACAGCCCGCCCACCGGCAACTCTGCCCGGTATTGCAGCAAGAAACTGCTGTTCGCAGCCGCAAGCCCTAGCCGATATGATCCCGGTCGACCCCAACATTACGACACCAATCACATTCAGAAGCAACGGTCACACCTCAGAATTCAAGATGCATCGCGTATGCCGTTCAACCAACCGACAATTCTGATGTGCCCTCCCGACTATTACGGGATTGAATACGAGATCAATCCGTGGATGAGTCGCGGCCGGCAAAGCGACCCGGCTCGTTCCCGCGCGCAGTGGCAAGCCTTGCATTCGCTCTTAACGTCGCTCGGGGCCGATGTCCGGTTGCTCTCGCCGGTGCAGGGGCTCCCCGATCTCGTCTTCACCGCCAATGCCGGGCTCGTGTGGCGAAATACCGTGTTCCTTTCCCGCTTTCGTCATGCTGCGCGGCAGGGTGAAACGCCGCTCGATGAAGCCTGGTTTCAAGAGCAGGGATTTCAAACGGAATCGCTTCCGGAAGAATGGAACTTCGAGGGGGCCGGCGACGCTCTCTTCTGCGGCGACACGCTCTACGGCGGCTATATCATCCGCAGCGATGCCCCCGCGATGCAGTGGCTGGCAGCGCGCATCGGCTGCCGCGTCATTCCGCTGCAGCTTGTCGACAATTATTATTACCACCTCGATACCTGCTTCTGTCCCCTCAGCGCGACGGAAGCGATCTACCATCCCGCCGCATTCGATGAGTATGCCCGCCACGCCCTCGAAGCGCACATTCCGCACCTCATCGCCGTCGATCCCAACGAAGCGGCCCGCTTCTGCTGCAATGCCGTCGTGATTGGCCGCAACGTCGTCGTCAACGACGGCTGCCCGAAGCTCGAAGCAGAGCTTTTACAACGTGGCTACATTCCGCACAGCACCGAGCTTGGCGAATTCATCAAAGCCGGCGGCAGCGCGAAGTGCCTGACTTTACGGCTCGATGGAGAGGACGCCGCGGTCTGGCCCTGAGGTCGGACGCTCGAACAGCAGGCTGCCGCGCGCCGAAGGGCTGTCGGTGGTGAATTCCCCCGGCAGCATCACGGAACCGCGTTCGATCACGTTCCGCCCCCGCACAAGACTCATTTTCCGTAACGGCACGCCGCTCTGCGTCGCCTCGAACACTCCTTCACCCGGTACCGAAAGCCGCATGTGCAGGTCGCCGAACGCCGCCAGCTTGAGATCATGTTCCGGTAGAGGACGGGATAGCGGCACGACGAATTGCGCGGCGGATGTCGCCTGTCCATCCTTCGCACGCACGGTGCCGGTGGTCGTTTGCAGGTTTCGCGTCCACTCGGCCAGTTTGGTGACGTCTCCCAATTCTTCCATCACGTTGTCGCCGTTGGTGCGCACGAGTCGTTGCTTCCGGCCCCATAATGTGGCTTGAATCGTGCCGCTGACCGGAACGACCCGCCCCAGTGAATCGACCGCTTGCACATCCAAGAGGAGCGAATCCCAGTCGCTTCGTCCCTGCGAACTGATCGGACGAACTTCGACCAGCACGCCGTCGACCCGCCCGCGGTTTGCCTGAGGCTGGGGAGGTGGAGCAGCGGGCAATTCATTGCGTGGACGAGGTACCGCATCTCCGCCGTTGGAACCTGGCGGAGTGGTCGATTGATTGTCGGAAGCAGGTGGCAATACAGGCGTGAGAACGTCGCGTGCCCGCTCCGCTCGCATCAACTCAACTGCGAACTCGACCTCCGACAGCGGAACGCCGTCAGGGAACGCTCGCGAGACCGATTGGGAATAGCCGCTCAAAGGATCATTGCGGACGCCAATGATCCGCCCGGGATACGATTGCGGACGGCAACATTCGTCCGAGGGTTGATGGAATTGCACGGCGCGAAGTGCGTCGTCTGAGAAGAATCCCGTAGAAGCACTTGGCTGCGCCGTCTCATGGTCAATCGCTCGCGCGGAGATGTCATGTTGAGCTGGAGTATTGGCAATCGAGTCGTGCCCAGTGTTCGAGCCCGGTACATCCGCAGGGCGAACCGATCGGACCTCGGTGAACTTCAATGTGCGGGAGATGGTCGCTCCGGCTCGCTCGATGGTGGCGGTCAATTCGCCGGCACTCTCGTTCCGCTCGACGCGATCGGCGGTGATCCGCGAACCGTCTGCCAGCAGCACGACGACACGCGTATTCGCCGACGGGCCTATTGCTTCCGCGGCGAACAGCGTCCGCGACGAACCGATGGCGAACATTACCAGACAAATCACGAATAGTCGGATGCCACTGGCGGCTAGTCCGCCAGTGTTTTCTCGTCGCGCGTCGTAGGGCCGGTTCCACCGGCCTTGATGGTCCGAACATTGCAGGTGATCAGCCGGACCACCTCGACCTGGGTCGGTCGTTCCGGCGAGGCTATTGAGTCTGGTGGTTGAGCAGGTACGGAATGCCATGGCGGACGAAGGTGCAAATCATGGGCCCGGAATTCGCTTTCAATTTCGCTCGGGACACAACCTGTTGGCGGATTAGGAATTTACGCAGCTCACCCAGGCAAAGTCACCGTTTGTCGAGCGACCGAATGTTGCATTCCGGAAACATCCCCCGCAACACCCCGTCTGCTTTTCGAAACAAAACTCCCTGTTCGGGAATGAGCCGTTCGCGTGGTGGAGAAGAGATGCCACACGGGCAAAGTTCTTGCTGGTGTGCCACTGGCGGCTGAGTCGCCAGTGCCTGTGTGATGGCTTTGTGATGCCCGCATGAACAGATGCGGCGAGATTAATTCGC
>CAZVJA010000212.1:0-9108 GCA_964626885.1 uncultured Planctomycetaceae bacterium
ACCACGCACCAGGCTGATGGGGTACCGCTTGTAATTCGGAATGACGTACTTGTCGAACAGCTCGATCGTCTGTTCGCTGCTGAGAGGGGCGGCTGTTTTCACGGGTACATCCTGTCTGTTGGACAACTCACAAACTTCGTCACATCTTCAGATTACTTCAGATTACAAGAAACTTTGCCACAAGAAGTCGCAAAAGTCACAAAATGCAAACACTCAGGAGCCCATCCGCCACGCACCAGATGGAATTGCGTCGAGAGGAAAAAACATTTCCGCGCATCCTGAATCACAAACTCAGTTTCTCGATGTTTGCCCCTTACTTGCCCCTTTTGTGATTTTTGCGCCTCTTTGCGGCTGCATCCTTCTCACGCATCTCCGGGCGAAAGATATCCAGACACTCAAAGGACGATTTCGGTTCCTACTCCTTTGTTAGAATAAACCTCCAGCAGCACCGAATGGGGCATGCGAGCATCTACCATATGCACCTTCCCCACGCCCGCTTCCAGGGCTTCCAAGGCCGCTTCCACTTTGGGGACCATCCCGGTTTCAATCACGCCGCTCTGAATCAACTCGCGGCAGCGGTACGCTTGAAGATGGGAAACCATGGAGCCGGGGTCATTCCGATCGAGAAAAATCCCAGGTACGTCACTCAAGAAGACTAGTTTCACCGCCCCCATCAGACGCGCGATCGCTGCTGCGGCCGTGTCCGCGTTGACGTTCAATTTCTTTCCATTGGCGTCCAGTGCGATCGAAGGGATTACCGGGATTTGTTCTGCCCGACAAACTTCTTCAATCAACGGCCGGTTGAGCTCCACCACCTGGCCGACCCGTCCCAGATCGATCGACTCCCCCTCTTTGCCCGTAAGGGTCAGCTTTTCCCCAATCAGGCAGTTCCGAGTCGCGTAGCTCAGGCCGACGGCTTGTCCGCCCTGACGGCCGATCTCCTCGACCAGCGAGCCGCAGATCTCCTCAGCCAACACCCGCGAAACGATTTCCAGAGTCGCCTCATCGGTGTAGCGGCGCCCGTTGACGAACCGAGGCTCGATTCCGGCCGCGTTCATCGCCTGATTGATCGATTTTCCGCCGCCGTGGACCAGAATCGGACGCATTCCGACCGTTTCCATAAAAACAACGTCAGTCAGGACGCTGCGGACAGCCTCGATTTCTTCGAGAGCGCTCCCTCCGAGCTTGATCACGACGTACCGTCCCCGGAACCGGCGGATCCACCCCAGCGCTTCAATCAGAACCTTGGCTTTTCGGATCGCTTCGTCCAACGCGAAAACTCCGGCCAAAACGGAAAAACCTCCATGTTAGAACCTGTAGCGCCGGTGTCAATCACCCAACCGGTGTTCGCCGAAACCGGCCTCAAAAGGACCGTCAGGACCGACGCAAATTCCCAGATTTGGGCCGTTCAAGGGAAGTTTCTCCCCCACCATCCGACCGACTCCCCCGACCGGGGTGTTCGGCCGATGCGGATTGGCCCCTACGCCTGTTTTCACACGAACGCATCCCGGTGCTTCAGCTCGCTGAACGCGAATTCGACTATGTTCCTTCCGGTCGATTCCCCGATATCACTGCACAGACACGCGGGCCCCAAGAGCATCAACCTTAGAGAGACAGCAAAGTATTTCCGGGAGAGTTCAACTTTGAGTCATTCGCATATGCCGGTCAAACATCTGCTCGACCAACTTGAGCAATATAAATCTAAACGGAACAATCGCGACCTCCGCCCTGCCTGGGTGACGCGGTTCGTCAATGAGGCCGCCGAGCTCTTCGAGCCGCTGGACGAAATTGGCCGAGTCGGCTTCGACTGCCAATTCGCCGACGACTGTTGGGAGGTGGCCCTCTATCTCGGCAGCCAGGAACTGGTCGGGGGACGGGAAGACGGCCAGCGGCGGCACAGCAGCTTCCATTTTGATGTGAACGGGTTGCTCAACCATTTCGACCAGGTGGAGCAACTTCAGTTCGCCGCGTATCACCAAATGCAGGGGGATGAAATCAAGCTCCCGTGCGGACTGGTCATGATCGACGGCTGGCTCGAGACGAACCGCTTAAAGGTGCGGGTGCATTCTATCCCGCCGGCCGAGATGGGACCGGGGCTGCGCCGCTACGCCGACGGGCGGTGTGCGACTGTGTGACATCTGGCGACGACAGCCGTCCACGAAAAACAATCATTGCCTCCAGACATCGTGTGATTCTCGTTGTGGCCCGGTGCTGAGACTTGGGACTCAGACGCCGGATTGTGGAGGTGAAGCCCACGGGGTTGCAGCCCCGTGGGCTTCATGCTTTTTCACGCCGATTCCGACGCGCGACCGGTGCGACGTACATCCTCCTCTGCTCATGCATTCGTGTGCCACTGGCTCCGCAAGTGCGAGCGCGACAATATAACGTCAGGCAGTTGCGCAGGCATTGGCACACAAGGGAGGTTCGTCACCCCTCAAACTCGAAATTCAACCAGCGGCGGTAGCTCCGCCATGTCAGGAGCAATCCGGTCGCAAAAAGCCCCGCGAGCAGAATGCGGAAGTTGAGCGCCGAGAGCTTGACCAGTTGGTCATTAACGAAGAGGGGAACGGTCGATAGCGCACTGATCCCCGCGATCGTTCCCACGAGAAATGCGAAGTGCTTGTGCGGCCAGGCAACCGCTCCGAACAGGACCGGCGTCATGCACAGCGACAGCGGCAGTTGTTGTCGCAATGTCACATGAACGGGGCCTTGCACCGTACTAACATCGAGCGGGTTCTCTGACATGGCGAACCAAAGAACGAGCACGGGGGCGATGTTGACAAACAGCCAGCATAAGACGCACGAGGTCGCCAGCGTTGTCCCGATCGCCTGTATGTATTGCTTCCGAGAATAGGGCCGCATCAATTCGTGCTGTAGTTGAGCTCTGTTGCGCGGATGCACGAACATCATCATCGGTAGGACGCTCAGCATCAAGTTCATGGGATTGCTGAGCCATTGGTTAGTCCCGGACCATCCAAAAAACAGCCAATACACCCCGTACATAAACACCACAACCGTCCCTCCCGCCACTGCGCCCCATAAGCTCCGAGACGCGCCGTGCAGGTGCAGAGCTCGCTGCAATAACGACTCGCTGGTCACGTCCCTCCGATTGCCGAGCGCGCGGAGATTTCGGGGCATCGGTAACGGAAAGGACCAACCGCCGACCCCTGTCGTCGATCCCTTCCACGTTTCGATCGCGCGCCACGAGGTTGGAATGCCTCGGGAATACTCCGGCATCTCTTCGTTGAGCCGCGCGACACGCAGCGAGAACGTCATCAAGCAGGCGACAGCCACGATTAGAAGGACGATAATTGCCCCAGCCGACGGTGTCCACATTGCCTGCCGTCCCAGGTGACGGTCCACGAAGACCGTCAAAGCCGGTGAATACAAGACGAAGAACACCGTCCAGGACCAGCGGAACGTGACCAGCGCCGAGACCGACATCGCCGCGAGTGTCATGGCCATGACGGCCGTGGCAGCTCCGCGAAAGCCCAGACCCCAATATGTCGCCAGCGGCACGACGATCGCGAAGAGCGCGACAATCACTCCGGCCACCAGGAAATGCGCTCGCACCAGACCGGGGGCCAACTGTGCCGTCGCTCTGCCAAGCATCTCCTTGAGGTGGGCCCCGAGAATGACCGCCAACAGGCCGAGCAGCCATCCGTATAGGATGAAACGGGGATTCAAGAGCGGAATCGCCCCGTAAGCAATCCCCATCGACTCCGCGCGAAACGGCCCCTCTAGGATCGCAAAGCTGGCGATCCAGCCGAAGAACAGCACCAAAATCAACACGCTGAACCACCGGCGATACGACCCAACCGCGGCGAGATAAGGATGAGGACTATGCATGGGTCACCTCTAGGAAAATATCCTCCAGGCTCAGGTCTTCCACATCGACGCTCACCGACCAGCGGCGTTCGATGTTTTCGATCATTTCCTGCGACACGTCCCGCACGCTGGCGAGCGCTTCGCTGCCGTTGCGTTCCATCCGGAGCGCGCATGGGACTGCGAATTCCTCCGGGAGCGGCGTTCGCGATGTAATATGCAACCGTTTGATCCGCTCCTTGAGTCGATCGAGATCTTCATACAGCGTGATCTTGCCGCGCTGCAAAATCGCAATTCGTTCCGCCACCCGTTCAAGATCGGAAGTGATGTGTGTTGAGAAAATCACCGTCCGTTCCGAGCCGACCATTTCGAGCAAGGTCCGCACGAAACTTCGGCGAGATTCGGGATCGAGGGCGGAAGCCGGCTCATCGAGCACCAGCAGCCGCGGGTCGTGGCCGATGGCGAGCAGAATCGCCAGCTTCTGTTGCTGGCCGACCGAGAGAGGGCCGACTTTGTCGGAAGGTTTCAGTTCCCATTCTTCCAGTAGCCGATCGACGAGGGGATCGTTCCAGCGGGGATAGAACGATGCCTGGTAATCGATGATCTGCCGGACACGCATCCAGGGGTACAGAGCCGGCGTCTGCGGGACGTAGCCGATCATCGCTTTGACGTGCCCGCTCAAGGTCCAAGCCGGCTCGCCGAAGACGCGGGCTTCCCCTTCCTGCGGTTTGAGCAGCCCGAGCGCGCACTTCAGCAGCGTGGTTTTGCCACAGCCGTTCTTGCCGAGCAGGCCGACGACGGAACCTTCGGGAACCTCGAACGACAATTTGTGGAGGACGAACTTGTTGCCGAAGTATTTGGTGACGTTATCGAGAGTGAGTACGGACGCGCTCATGATCAAGTTCCTCAAAGGCGGCATTCAACAGGGCACAGACTTCTTCGGGGGAGAGAGCCGCTGCCTTCGCCCCCGCTGCAAGCTTCTGCACAAGGCGGACAACTTCGGCCCGGCGGTCGCTTTCTTTCGTACGAATGGCAGGCTCCGAAACACGCATTCCCTGCCCGCGGACGAGTTCCACCACCCCGTCACGTTCCAGCAGGGAATAGGCTTTCGAGACAGTCATGGGATTGACCGCTAGTTCCGCCGCCACGACTCGAACCGAGGGGAGAAAGTCGCCGGCAGCCAATCGGCCGGTGGCGATCTGTGCCCGCACCTGATCGATAATCTGGCGGTAGATCGGCACGCCGGAGGTGGGGGCGACATGGAATCGGAATGGGGCGGTTGGCGTCATAGTGTATTATATTATCAATACACTACTGTCGCGTCAAGCGGATGAACAAGAAAAATCCAAGCCGACGAAGTGAGGCCTCAGCCGTGAACCTGCATCGCACCTCTTAGCCGGGGGTTGACAGCCTCTACGGGGCGGCATCATCATCCCGCATCGTGCTCCCTATTTCGGTGAGAAGGAGATCCCCGTGACGGATGAGACACGCCCCGACCCCGCAAAACCAGCCGAAGAGACGACGACCTCCGAGCAGATCGCGCAATTGGAAGACATCGTTGCCGGCGGCGATGCGGAACAGGCAAACAGATTTCTCGAAACGCTTGCCCCAGGGGAATCAGCCCGGGCTCTGGCGGAACTGAGCACCGAGGATCAGTCGCAACTGTTCAAACTGCTGCCGAATGCCGAAGCCGCGGCGCTCATCGAGCAGATTCCCGAGGCCCAGGCGGCACAGATTATCGCTCAGCTCCCCGCCAGTGACGCAGCGGCCATTGTGGAGGAGATGTGGAGCAACGAGCAGGCCGACGTGCTCGGCCGCCTTCATCCGGAGAAGGCGGAAGCGATTCTGACGGCGATGGACCCGGAGGACGCGGTCGAAGCACGGCGCCTGGCGGAATACCCCGCAGATACAGCGGGTGGCCTGATGATCACGGAATTTCTTCAATTCGGCCAGAACCTGAAGGTCGACGACGTCCTCAACGACTTGCGCGGTCATGCCGAGGAATATGCGAAGTACAACGTGCAGTATGCGTATGTCGTTTCGGATGAGGGGAGGCTGGTGGGGGTGCTTCGGCTGCGCGATCTGTTGCTCTCTTCCCCTCAAACACCGCTGGCGAAGGTGATGATCCGCGAGCCGTTGTGGGTGTATGCCACCACGCCGTTATCGGAGTTGTGGCACTTTTTCGATCGGCATCCTTTGTACGGCGCGCCGGTGACGGACGACGAAGGGCGGATGCTGGGGGTGGTGCGCCGAGCCGACGTCGAAGAAGCGGCGGAAGAAAAAGCGAACCAGACATTTCTGAAGTTCATGGGAATTCTTGGGGGAGAGGAACTCCGCAGCCTGCCATTGCCGACACGTTGTGCGCGGCGATTGAGCTGGTTGAGCATCAATATTTTGCTCAATATTCTGGCGGCGGGAGTGATTGCCGCGAACCAGGAGACGCTCGCCGCGGTGATCGCGCTGGCGGTCTTTTTGCCAATTATTTCCGACATGAGCGGCTGTTCGGGAAATCAGGCGGTGGCCGTCAGCATGCGAGAACTTTCGTTGGGGCTAACACGGCCTAGTGACCTATTTCGCGTACTGCGTAAAGAGGCGATTGTGGGTTTACTGAATGGCGTCGCGCTGGGATTTCTGCTGGCACTGGTGGGTTTGATCTGGAAGGGGAGTCCCGTACTGGGACTGGTCGTTGGTGGGGCGTTGGCACTCAACACATTATTCGCCTGTTGTTTCGGCGGGACAATTCCCTTGATCCTGCGCGGCATGAAACTCGATCCAGCACTCGCGTCCGGGCCGGTGCTGACGACACTGACCGACATGTGTGGATTTTTCCTGGTACTGACATTCGCACGATTGATGTTGCCGTATCTGACTGGGATTTAATGTGATTTAGAAATTCGAGTGATGCACGTGTGATCCCAACAATAAGAATTAATCGCTTGAAGCCTGATGATGGCCACACGCAGAGGAGCATCGAGCATGCCAAAGAAGAAATCGACGCGGCAGCGGAAAGGCTCTCCCCGCAAACCGCGTGCAGTGAAAAAATCCGCTGCGCGTAAAAAAAGCACAATGCGCAAAAAAAAGACGACATCGCCAGCGTCCGGAAAGCCGACCGCGAGGAAATCGACGGCACGAAAATCTCGTGAGCCGAGATCCGGATCGCTCTCCCACAACAAGAATCCTCTCTGGTCGGGGCGGTTTCTCGAAGTCCGTCAGGAGAACGGCTGGGAGTACGTCGCGCGCCGCGGCATGTCCGGTATCGTGGGAATCGTGCCGATCACGGTCGATCGGAAAGTGGTTCTCATCGAGCAGTATCGGCCTCCCGTCAACAGCCGGGTCATCGAGCTGCCGGCCGGGCTGGCGGGGGACCACGACATATACACTGGCGAATCGCTGCTGACCGCCGCCAAACGGGAACTGCTCGAAGAAACCGGATACGAGGCAGCGAAATGGACCGAACTGGTCCACGGGTATTCTTCCGCGGGGCTTACCGATGAGTCGCTGACCTTCTTTTTGGCCACCGAGTTACGAAAAACGCAGGACGGCGGCGGCGATGAGCACGAGAACATCACCGTACACGAAGTTCCGTGGGACGAAATCCCAAACTGGATCACCCAGAAGCAACGAGGCGGAACGAAGCTTGACCTCAAGCTGTTTGCAGGCTTGTATTGTGCCTCAATCTCTCTCCTGTAAATGGAACCGGCTGGTCGTGTCAGACGGCATCGGCCGCTTTCGGAATGGGGGGAATTGATTTAAACTGAAGGTTCGTGCCGCGTCGCGGCTTCACTGGGGGAGAGGGTAGAGCAGGCCGTCGAGGAACAAGCATGGGCGTAATGCGTTTCCTCGTTCATCCCCCGGAAATTCTTGACCAATGGCCGGAAGTCCATCAGGCGTACATCGGCAATTCGTTCGACGCGCGCGTTTACCCGACGCGGATTGAAATCCAGAACGGTGTCATCACCTGCCGTCGAAACACTTCCGAAAGCGGTCGGCTGCACGTTGCCTGGCCGGTGTCTGGTTTTGGCCGGCCGATCCTTTGCACCAGTTGTCTGAGTGAACGAGAAGAACCGTATCTTCTCTCGCTGGAATTGGCTCGCGGAAAGATCTCGCAAGTGCGCGATCAACTCGGCACGTGGGAAATCGCGGGAATGTCGATTCCCGATGAGTTCGGGCCGGTGCACAAGGCGGCTCACCGTTTGTTCGCGAGCGCGACCGCCAGTCAAGATGAGCCCGCGACCGCTGACATGCTCGCAAGGCAGGCGCTGGCTGCCGCTTGCCGCGCGGCCGAGATTCTAACGAAGTCCTACATCGCGCAGCGGTTGTCGGTCCGGCGAAAACGTTCGTCGCAGCCCCCCGCGTCGTTGGGGTGCAGTCTGGGAGAATCCGTTCCCTCCGGGAACCAGGCGTCGTTGTTTCAAAACGCTTTCACGGCCGCCGCGGTCCCGATCGAATGGCGACACATCGAACCGGCAGAAGGAGAATACCATTGGGATGCGTGCGATGCCCAGGTGAATTGGTGCCAGGAACAGAAACTGTTGATGCTTGGCGGCCCGCTACTCGATTTTTCTCCTAAGGGACTTCCGGATTGGTTGTGGGGCTGGGAGCAGGATCTCCCCAACCTCGAGAGCTTTGTCTGCGACTTCATCGAAACCGCCATCGCGCGGTATGTCGGACGCGTCCGCCATTGGGAAGTCTTCGCCCGCATGAACACCGGTGGCGCTCTCGCACTCAGCGAGGAACATCGGCTGCTGCTTGTTGCCCGCGCCCTCGAAGTCGCCCGGCAGATCGATCAGGAAGTGCAGCTCATCATCCGAATCGACCAACCCTGGGGCGATTACCAGGCGCGCGGTCAGCACCGTCTATCTCCAGTGCAGTTCGTCGATGCACTCTTGAGATCCGGAATCGTAATCTCCGGAGTCAATCTGGAGATCGGTGTCGGCTACTGTCCCCGGGGAAGTGACTCGCGCGATCTGCTGGAAACATCACGGCTGATCGACCTCTGGGCCTGTCTCAATATCCCGCTGTATGTGACGCTGGCGTTTCCATCCTCCTCCAGTGCCGATCCACACTGCGATTCTGACCTTGAAGTGACCGAGCCGAGCTGGAAACAAGCCTGGAGCGAACAGGCGCAGGCCGACTGGATCGACTTGCATTTGCCCCTGTTCCTGGCGAAGCAATCGGGGGTGGGGGTGTACTGGCCCAACTGCAGCGACGAGGAGCGGCATTATTTTGCAAATTCTGGCCTTCTGCGATCCGATGGGGCGCCCAAACCCTCGCTGGAGCTGG
>CAZVJA010000213.1:0-9089 GCA_964626885.1 uncultured Planctomycetaceae bacterium
TTTGGGGATTCCCCTGACCCAAGGCTTTTCCAGCGCGTTTCAGGCGCTGGGAATCAATCACCCGAAATACAACCAGTTGATCCGCTGGTTCGGCATTTTGTTCGCCATCCTCATCGGCCTGGGGTTCGCGTCGTTCCCCCTGTGGCGGATGTTGCTGCATCAAACCCCTGGGGGAGGCTAGCGAAGATTTTCAAACCTTGTATTTGGGAGGGCGACGCTCCTGCGGAGCCGCCATAACCAGCGACTTTCGGTCGTAGCGGCTCGGCGGGAGCCTCGCCCTCCCTTTTAATAAAATATTTCTAGCGAACAAGCTTTCAGCCAGCTGTCAGCGATCAGCAGTCTAGCGGGATAAATCGGTAATTTCTGTCGCATCACAACCTGCCGCATAATGCCCTTCGGTTGCATCCGATGGGAACGATTCGCGAGAGACGAAATCAGAGGCATCATGGACCAGGCCGTCAAAGCGAACAAGCTCGATGCACATGTCCCCGGAGGGCCGATTGCCTCGAAGTGGGATCGCCACAAGAGCGAGTTGAAGCTCGTCAATCCCGCCAACAAGCGGAAATATAATATCATCGTTGTCGGAACTGGTCTGGCGGGGGGCTCGGCATCGGCCTCACTCGCGGAACTGGGCTACAATGTTCTGTCATTCTGTTTGCAGGATTCCCCGCGCCGCGCACACAGCATTTCCGCACAGGGGGGGATCAACGCCGCGAAGAACTACCCCAACGACGGCGACAGCATCTGGCGGCTCTTTTACGACACCGTCAAAGGGGGCGACTACCGCAGCCGCGAGGCGAACGTCTATCGACTCGCGCAAATCAGCAATCAGATCATCGACCATTGCGTCGCGCTCGGAGTTCCCTTCGCGCGAGAGTACGGCGGCACGCTCGCCAACCGTTCGTTCGGCGGGGCGCAGGTCTCGCGAACCTTTTACGCCCGCGGGCAGACGGGCCAGCAATTGCTGCTGGGAGCCTACAGCGCGATGATGCGTCAGGTCGGGACGGGACGGGTGAAGCTCTTGCCGCGCCGCGAAATGCTCGACCTGGTTCTCGTCGATGGCCATGCCCGCGGCATCGTCACCCGCAATCTCGTCAACGGAAAGTACGAAACGTTCGCGGCGGATGCCGTTGTGCTGTGCACCGGCGGCTACGGAAACGCGTATTATCTCTCCACCAATGCCAAAAGCTGTAACGTTTCAGCCGCTTGGCGCTGCTACAAGCGCGGAGCGTTGTTCGCTAATCCCTGCTTCACGCAGATTCACCCCACTTGCATCCCGGTGACCGGGGATTATCAGTCGAAGCTGACGTTGATGAGCGAAAGCTTGCGAAACGACGGCCGCGTCTGGGTTCCCAAGCAGAAAGGGGACCACCGGTCCGCCGATCAGATTCCCGAGGAAGAACGGGACTATTACCTCGAACGGCGATACCCCGCGTTCGGCAACCTCGTGCCGCGCGATGTCGCCAGCCGCGCCGCGAAGGACCGCTGCGACCAGGGGTTCGGCGTCGGATCGTCCGGCATGGCGGTGTTTCTCGATTTCCGCGATGCCATCGCCCGCGACGGCCGCAACGTCATCGAGAGCAAATACGGCAACCTGTTCCACATGTACCAGAAGATTACCGGCGAAGATCCGTACAGCGTCCCGATGCGGATCTTCCCCGCGATCCACTACACGATGGGGGGCCTCTGGGTCGATTACAACCTCGAAAGCACTATCCCCGGCCTGTTCGTATTGGGGGAAGCCAACTTTTCGGACCACGGAGCCAATCGGCTCGGAGCCAGCGCGCTGATGCAGGGGTTGGCCGACGGCTACTTCGTCATCCCGTACACGCTCGGGCACCATCTGGCGTCGCGAAAGTTGTCGAAGGTGACGACCGATCACCCCGCCTTTCAGCAAGCGCTCGAGTCATCGAAGGGACGGATCGACAAGATTCTGTCGATCGACGGCAGCCGCACCGTCGACAGCATTCACCGCGACTTGGGGAGGATCCTCTGGAACCAATGCGGCATGGGTCGAACTGCCGCGGGCTTGAAGCAAGCGATCGAGAGCATTCGGCAGCTCCGGCAGGAGTTCTGGGAGAATGTCCGCGTTCCCGGTTCGGCCGAAAGCTTCCACCAGAATCTCGAACATGCCGGCCGGCTGGCCGATTTCCTGGAATTCGGCGAACTGCTGGCGACCGACGCGCTCGAGCGCAATGAGTCGTGCGGCGGGCACTTCCGCGAGGAGTACCAGACTCCCGAGAACGAAGCCCTGCGGGACGATCAGAACTATTGTTACGCGGCCGCTTGGGAATACGCCGGCGCCGACAAACCGGCCACGCTGCACAAGGAACACTTGACCTTCGAGGAAGTGCCGCTGGCCACAAGGAGCTACAAGTAATGAGCGATATGCTCAATCTCACGTTGAAGATCTGGCGGCAGCCGAACGCCGAGTCGGCCGGAGAATACCGGACCTATCAGCTCAACGGCATCTCAACGCACATGTCGTTCCTCGAGATGCTCGATGTCCTCAACGAAAAACTCATTCTCAGCGGCGAGGAGCCGGTCGCGTTCGATCATGATTGTCGCGAAGGGGTCTGCGGCATGTGCGGCGTGGTCATCAACGGCCAGGCGCACGGACCCGATTCCGCGACGACCACCTGCCAGTTACACATGCGGCGGTTCCGCGACGGCGACACGATTACCATCGAGCCGTGGCGGGCGACCGCGTTCCCGGTCATTCGCGATCTCGCGGTCGACCGCTCCGCTTTTGACCGGGTCATTACCGCAGGGGGATACATTTCAGTCAACACCGGCAACGCCCCCGACGGCAACGCCATGCTCGTGCCGCGCGACGATGCGGAACTGGCGATGAACGCCGCTGCCTGCATCGGCTGCGGAGCGTGCGTCGCCGCCTGCAAGAACGCCTCCGCGATGCTCTTCGTCGGCGCGAAAGTCTCGCACCTCGCGTTGCTGCCGCAAGGTAAGCCGGAACGCGGCTCGCGGGTTCTCAAAATGGTTGCGCGAATGGATCAGGAAAACTTCGGCAACTGCACGAACACGTCGGAATGCGAAGCGGCCTGCCCGGCGGGGATCTCCGTCAGCAACATCGCCCGGCTGAATCGCGAGTATCTGCGGGCGACGATCTGCGGCCATTAGACTCACACCATGCCACTCCGCACTCCCTGTTACTCCTGGCACGTGGCCCACGGCGGTCGGATGGTCGACTTTGCCGGCTGGGAGATGCCGGTGCAGTACTCGACGATCATCGAAGAGCATCACGCCGTGCGTCGCGCGGCCGGCCTGTTCGATATCGCCCACATGGGACGGATCAAGTTCACCGGAGCCGATGCCTGCCGGTTTCTCGATCACATCGTCACCAACGACGTCGCCCGGATAGACGTTGGCCAGGTCCGCTACGCCCTGGTGACGAACGAGCAGGGGGGGATTTTGGACGATGTCCTCGTCTATCGATTCCCAGCCAGCTACATGCTCGTCGTCAATGCGTCTAACCGCGAGAAAATTCTCGCCTGGATCGAGCGGCAGCGCGGCGGGTTTGATGTAAACGTCGAAGATTTGACCGCCGCGCGGTTCATGCTCGCGCTCCAGGGGCCGAAGTCGGTCGAGATTCTCAAGCCGCAGGTCGACTATGATATCGCCTCAATGACGTATTACACCGCCGCCGAATGTTCCGCGTTCGGCATGCCGGCCGTCGTCAGCCGCACCGGCTACACCGGCGAAGACGGCTACGAAGTCATCGTCCAGGCTGAAGAGGGACCGCGCGTGTGGGAGACGCTCTTCGAGCAGGGCAAAGCGGTCGGGCTTCTGCCGGCAGGGCTCGGCTGCCGCGACACATTGCGGCTCGAAGCAGCGATGCCGTTGTACGGTCACGAACTCGATGAGTCGACCGATCCTTTCACTGCGGGTTTGGCATTCGGGGTGAAGCTGGAAGCCGCCGACTTCATCGGCAAACCGGCACTTGTCACGGTGAAGGCCCGCGCCGATCGCCCGCGCCGTGTTGGTCTGGAGTTAGCAGGCAAGCGGATCGCCCGCGAAGGGGCACTGCTCTTCGTGGGTGATCGGGAAATCGGACGTGTCACCTCCGGCACTTTTTCGCCGACGCTCGAAAAGTCGATCGCCATGGCGTACGTTGCTGCCGACTATTCTAAGGTCGGAACAGCCATCGAAGTCGACATCCGTGGCAAACGCGAACCCGCAACGGTCGTCAAGCTGCCGTTCTATTCCCGCCCGCGCTGACGTTGTCAAACGGACGACATCTGTCGGATTTTCGCAACAGGCTGTCAGTCTCCGTGTGGGGATGGTTCCGCCCAGTAAACTCGCCTCACGCGGAAAACCCGGCGAATTCCACGCTTTTCTCGCCGTCCCCGGTTTGCCTGCGGAACGGATCGCCATTGGCACGCGTTGTGCAATTTCTGTCTGGCGGAATTGCTCGAAGTCGCGGCCAAATAACCGCGATCCTGCTCAGGACGGAGGACACGGCCATGTCAGACCATCAAATGGAACGAGGGATCTCGGAATTGCTCAAGGCGCGGCACATCCTCGGGTTGCGGTGGTTTCATGTTGAAGCCCGGCAGGGAATCGCTACGATTCGAGCACAGGTGACGTCGGCCTTTGCCCATGTCGCCTGCTACGAATGTTGCCGCCGCGTCGCCGGCGTTCGCCGTGTAGTGGATCAGATCGAAATCACGCCGGCGTGAAATGACGCAAAGGTCCTGCGAATCAGCCGTCAGGATTGTCGATCAGCGTTGACAGTCGTTCGGCGAGCGCGGGGGGAAGCTTGTCCCGCCATGAGGCGTCAATCAACCCAACGTCGAGCAGATCTCGAAGATGCATGCGGTCTTTGTCGCGGAATGAAGTCAGTTTCATCCGGACGAGCGCGTCCAGATGAATCAGCCGAAGCGCTTCCGTCGGTTCCGATTGATCGACGTCAGGAGCGGAAAACAAATGCTCTGCGCGCACTTTCTCGCCGGCGATGATGACATGAACCGCATCGCGCGGCTTTGCATTTGGTCCGTCGAGAAAAATTTCCATGCCGGCGATGTGTCGATAAACAAAGCCGGACGCTTCAAGCGCCTGTCTGGCGGCATCCAGGTCGCTGCGCCGCAGCAAAAGATCGACATCCTGCGTGTTGCGCACAGCGCTTTCATCCACGCGCGAGACCCAGGCCGCGACCGCATTTCCCCCGATCAGCGCATACGGGATCTTCGCCCCTTCCAGCGCAGCGACAGCGCGCCCCAACCGACGGCGGACCTTTTCCACGGCGCCGATCATCCTTTCCCAGGAAACTTCACCGATTCTCACGGAACTCATGAATCAAGTATACCCTGTCCCTTGCCTGTGAGTGAACCTCAGGTTCAAATTGCGGCAACTTCAGCCCGCATTCCGTTCTGACATTTTTCCACCGCAACACAATCAACATTCATGGCCAAAGACTACAGCAACTACCAGAAGAAGGTCATTCAGCGGTATTACGACAACCGCGACCAGATCGACGCGCAGAAGCTCGCCGAACTCGTGACGAACCTGTATCTCGCGGAAGGGAAGAAACGCGAGAAGCTCTGGAAGTCGGCGGAGGATGCGATGCACCGTCTCAAGGTTCCCGAGACGCGCATCGCCCACGTGATGAAAACCGCCGACCCGGCTGTTCTGGCTGAAGTGGTCAACGACCTGCAGTCCGGAAAGATCGGCTGAAGCGGCACAGCGCAGTTCGAAGCGATTCTCAGAATTCCAACGCCGCTACGGAATTATTTGTCGAGACACGTCCCATGGGCCAACGAGGGAGCACCGGTGGTTGACGACGGAGCAGCCTTCAGCGTGGGAACCGGCTCCGCGGCGTGATCATCGAGCGGCACCGGCGCATCGCGCAGCAGCGAGGTGGCCGGAAACTTCGGAGCGTCCTCCAAGTCGGTGTCGGGCGATCGCGCGGCGGTGAGCGCGTAGAGCACCCCGACAGCTAACGTCGAGGCGGAGGAAGTCCAGAACATCGCTGGGAACGACACGTTGTCGATGATCCAGCCGAGGATCGGTGCGGAGACCATCGCGCCGACTTCCGTGAAGCCCAGCACGATGGTCGTTCCGGAACCGCGGTAATGGTTTGGAAACTTCCCAGAACCGAGCGACAGCACCGCCGGGAAAAGCAGGGCATGCCCGAACCCGCAGGAGGCCGCGGGAAACAGAAAATGCCAGTCGCGCGTCACGAACGGCAGCATCGCCTGCCCAACGCAGTTCCCCGCCAGCCCGAGCAGAATCATGCGATGCCGGCCGATGGTGTGCGCCCAGCGCGTGGCAGGCACGCGGAAGGCCAATGCCATCAGCGAATACGCCAGAAAGAACGTTCGAATTCCCGATAGCTGCAGATCGGTTGCGAATCGCGTGAGGAAAACTGTGATGACGGTGATACCGGCTCCCATCATGATCGCCACCAGCACCACGTAGCCGGGCCAGTAGCGGAACATCAATTTGTGAGCCGCCGGCGTCTCGTGCGGGGGAGCGTGCACGTCCCGCCGCGTGAGGTAGAGAACACATCCGAGGTAAAACACTCCGAGCGCCGCCGCGCCTCCGAACAGCACGAGGAACTGGGCTCGTCCCGGCGGTACGAGCTGAAAGATCAGGTCGCCGAGCTGAGTGCCGCAGATCATCCCCAAAAAGCCGCTCGTGCCGAGCGCGCCGATCGCTTCCGTGCGACGCAGGGCCGGCACCCTATTCTGAATGTGCACCATCGAGCAGGTGAACATTCCCGCCAACCCTACCGCGAACAGCGTACGGGCGACGTAGATTTCCCACGAGAGGCGATTGGTCGCCAGAAACAGGAACGACGCCGCAACGAAACAGACGCTCGAGGTGATCCAGCTTTTGCGCGCGCCGTAACGGTCGATTGCCTGTCCCAGCGCGAGCCGCGCGATGAGCGCCCCGATGACTCCGATGCTGACAATCGTTCCCGCGGTTTGTTCCGTTCCCTTGAGATACGCGACCAGTTCCGCAAACCGAAATGTGAGGGCGTTCGCGGTGGTCAACGCCAAGTTGGCAGCGAACGCCAGCCAGAAGGCGGCATTGTAGATCGTCGCGTCGCCGGGCGATAACGAGGATTCGGTTGTGGCGGGTTCGGGCTTGCTCCTTCGAATCGATCGGGATGATTCATCAGGCGGGCGGGAAAGGTGGCAGGCTCGGTAAGTCGGGGCACAGACATTTTCCCCGGCCGGGCCAGGTGGCACGGGTGCTCGACCCTCGGGGGCGCGGCTGCCTGCCTCTCACAGAGTCCATCTTTGGCCTTCCGGGGCCTTGGGGAAAGAGCAGGGTGTTTGAAGATTTCTTCATGCCCGAAAGACGCGAAAAACCGCGGAAAGGTTCGCGTTCGTTGGGGACTGGGAGTGCCTCGGCTGTGTGGCATACCCCAAGACTTTGCGAAGAGCGTGGTCCGGCGGCGAGGTTTATACCTTGGCGAGCGGGGGACGTGAGTCTCCCGTTTTGGAGATAGAGCCGGTTTCATCGGCGGGTGGCCGGGCTGGACTGAGCGCAGCGAAGGAAGCCCCGGTTTTGGGTGGCATGCCCGCAGCTTTGGGCGGGCATGGTTTTCGTGCCAGTCACTCATTCGGCTCGTTCACGAATAATGTACCGCCAGCCAGATGGTCGGCTCGTCGAGGGTGGTCCACTCGACACGATGCCGGCGATGCGCGGGAATGTTCACCCAGTCGCCGGGGCACAGTTCGACCGGCTTGCTCTCGTCTTCAAATTGCAGCCGCGCTGCTCCGCGCAACAGAATCACCCACTCGTGTTGTTCCTGGTCGTACCAGAACCCCGGCGGCGAAGCATGCCCCTGCGAGGCAATCCGCTCGATTCGCACGTTGTTCCCCTCGACGAGCGTTTCCATCAACTCATCGGGCAGGTTGGCTGGAAGATTGGCGAAAAGGTTGTGGGGCATCGTCAATTCAAATCGTCGACTTGCATAACTAAACTCGGCGACTAAGCTCCCCAAATTTTCCCAATAGCGAGCGTGTACCATTCGTTGTTGTGCAGTACCCACGGTGTCCGAAAACGATTTCTTCGGTTTCCATTGTAAAGCACCGAGATAACAGCGAGTGCCGTCGGTCGGTGGTCCCGCACGGCACCGCCATCATTGGTGTAATCAGCAATTTCAATGCTTTCCAATTCCGCGGATTGAACGTGACCGACAAACTCACCGAATTGTGAAATTGTACGATCCGACTCGAAGTTACATTCACTGGCGCGTTTCTGACGAATATTGGGGTCAAAGAATTCGTAAAGCATGGAAACGTCGCCGCGAGCTTCACACGCTATCTGCTCTTCTATGCGTTTTCGGAGACGTTGTTCAAGTGTGTGATCAATCTCTGTCATGGTTTGTCGGCGATCCATTCCGCCGTTGAACATGCCCTCGGGTGGCCCAGCTTGGCGTTTCGTCTAGCTGGGTCGCACAGCGACAAGAGGTCGCCCGCAGAACTTTCGAACGAATCATCCCTTTTAACTTCTCTCTCGAGCTATGGAAACCTCTTGTCAGCAACGCTGACCAACCTTGTGTCCACAAAACGTGGAGAAGTTCATGTGTTTTTTGAACTTAAGCCGTTCAGGGCGCCAACTTCCTCAAATGAATTCCGGAGCTTCATTTGGAGCTCGTTGATCGTTCGTCGCTGATACATGACCATGCGGAACAGAATAATCAAGGAGATTGAAAGCAGCATCGTTCCGGCCGACACGTCATTCACGTTTTCGCCCAGAATCTCATTGGAGGACATCATGAATGGCCCAAGAATCAAACCTGCTGATGAGAGGTTCAGCAAATTGTCGATTAATCTACGGTTCTGCATGAATCTAGGCACAAAACACCTCACAATTTGAGATACACACCCCACACATAATCGGTCGGGCCGGTTCCAACGGCCGCAGCGCTCCTGAAACCGCCCAGTTGGAACCGAATCCGCAATACTCGAAAAGCAAAACCGGGGGTTCACACCCCCGGCTCGCCTGTTTTGTTCGACGACAAGTCGTCGGCTTGGAAGAGTGATCGCTGACCGCTTCTCAATGCTGGAACAGGAACTCTTTCGAGTTCAGGATCGCCCAGCCGATGTCTTCGAGCG
>CAZVJA010000214.1:0-9071 GCA_964626885.1 uncultured Planctomycetaceae bacterium
GCGAGGCTCCCGCCGAGCCGCTGTGTCCGAAAGTCTCTGGTTGTGGCGGCTCCACAGGAGTGTCGCCCTCCCAAAGGCAGGGTTTTCTATATCTCTTACGCAGCACGGCGAATAGCGGTCTTGTTCGGCGACCGTTCGTCGAACCGCGACACAATCACCGCCGCGTTCTGCCCACCGAAGCCGATGCTGTTGCTCAACACATGCCGCAGTTCCAGTTCCCGCGCTACGTTCGGGACGTAATCGAGATCGCATTCCGGGTCCGGGTTCTCGTGGTTGATCGTCGGCGGCACGACACCGTGATGCAGCGCGAGGACGCAGACCGCCAGTTCGATCGCTCCGCAGGCGGTCGTCGCGTGGCCGAGCATGCTCTTCGAACTCGATATCGGAATGCGATACGCCTGTTCGCCGAATGCCTGCTTGATCGCGCGCGTTTCGACCCGATCGTTAAGGACGGTGCCCGTGCCGTGGGCGTTGATGTAATCGATGCTGTCGCCGGCAAGTCCGGCGTCGGCCAGAGCACGGGTGATCGCGGCGGCGGTTCCCCGCCCGTCCGGGTGCGTATCGGTCACGCGGTAGGCATCGGCCGCGGAACCGTAGCCTGTCAGCTCTCCCCAGATGAACGCATTGCGAGCGCGGGCATGCTCGAGCTCTTCCAAAACCAGTACGGCCGCCCCTTCACCGATGACAAAGCCGTCGCGGTCCCGATCGAACGGACGGACCGCTGATTCCGGCGAATCGTTCCGCTGGCTGAGCGCTCCGAGCCGATGGAACCCCGTCAGGCCGAATTGATGAATCGTGCTATGCGATCCGCCAGCGAGCATGACGTCGGCCTCGCCGCGACGAATCATCCGCCCCGCTTGGCCGATCGCCTGTGCGCTCGACACGCAGGCGGCGATGGAGTTGAGGTTCGGCCCGTGCGCGTCGAGCAAGCCCGCCAGATGTCCGGCAGGAGCGTTCGGTTCATATTCCCGTTCCGATTCCGGGTCAAAGATCCGCAGCGCTGTTCTTCCAAATCGCGCCGGGCGAAACTCCCCCGCCTCGGAAGCCCCGCAAGCGGTCTGCATGAATCTCGGAAAATCCTCGAACGCTTCGCCGCAACCAAGATGAATCCCCATTCGGAGCGGATCGATACTCGCATTGGGAAGCCCGGCATCGCGGGCCGCGAGAATTCCCGCGCCGATGGCGAAAACTGTTTGCCGGGGACAGCGCTCCCAGTTCCGCGGATCCTCCCCGATCTCCGCGACTGACCAGTCGCGCACCTCGGCGGCGATTTTCACCGGGTAACTGGTGGCGTCGAAGACGGAAATCCGGCCGACCCCCGGAGTTCCTTCCGCCAGCCGGCTCCAGAACTTCTTCAGAGTTCCACCGAGCGGCGTCACGCACCCCACTCCGGTAATCACGACGCGTCGTTTCATGAACCCGCTTCCTCCGTGAAGCAATTTTCTGGATGACTACGCGGCCGACTTCACCAGCACGCTGCTCGCTTGGCCGTGCGGTGACATGCTCAGATTGAGAAAACTCGCCCCCGCCGCCACATCGCCGGAAGCGACCGGCGAAACGGGACAATCGGGATCGGGCTCCTCGTAATTCAAAACGGGAAACAGCCGACCGTGCTTCATCGCGAGCAGACTCGCAGCCAATTCCATCGCGGACGAACCGGCCCCGGCGTTTCCGAAATAACTCTTCGCCGCCACCAGCGGCACCCGCGACGCGGCGTTGCCGAAAACTTCGTGAATCGCGCGCGATTCGTCACGGTCGAGCGAGGGAGAACTGAGTCCGTGCGCATTCAGATGGCCGATCTCGTCCGCGTTGCTCCGGGTCGAGCTGAGCGTGACTTTCATCGCGTTCGACAGCGCCCGCCCGCAATGAGCGACATGATGCCGATCGACCACGCACGAAGAAGCCCCGCCGACAATCTCGCCGTAGATCGGGGCTCCTCGTCGAACCGCAGCATCGAGATCTTCGAGTAGAAACGCGGCTCCCCCTTCGGCGACAACCGCACCCGATCGCCGACGATCGAAGGGACGACAAACTGATTGCGGATCGGACCCTTCGGCCGCAAGATCCGCTTCCATCGCATTGTGCAGCCAACTGTAGGGGAGAATGTTGTTGCCGACCCCCCCCACGAGCACGGCGTCGGCATCTCCTTCACGAATCCAATTGGCGGCTTCGAGGAGAGCCAGATTCGTCGCCGACTCTCCCAAAGTGATCGTGTTATTGGGTCCACGGAAATCGGCGCAGATGGCTGCGTGACAGGCCGGCATGTTCGGCAAACAAGTGAGCAGCCAGAGGGGCGCGACCTGCGGAATGCCGGCGTCTCCCCAGCGCTCAATGTCGAACTGTTGTTGTTCGTCCCGGCAGGCTTCGATGCCTGACGTGAAGTCTTCCGGCTGCATCGCGACATACCCCGCCCCGAAGCTGACTCCCAACCGTTCCGGATCGTAGCCTGCGTCAGCCAGTCGGGCGTCGAGCAATGTCTGCCAAACGCAGGAGATAGCCATCTGCGTTTCGCGGTTCATCGCTTTGAGTGCTTTGCGGAGCTTTTTGCGGACCTCATCCGAGAGCGGCGGAAAATCGTCGATCACTCCCGTAAAGTCACGGACCTCGCCGGTGCAGACAGCCGCGCCATCTTCCCGCACGAGCGAATTGGAGGCGGCGATTCCTCCGCGTTTTGTTTCGAGCGCCGACCAGAATTCTGGAACCGATTTTCCGATGGGACTGACAACCCCCAGCCCGGTGATGGCGATACGGCAGGGTTTGTCACCAGCGATCGAGAATGTCGTGCCCGGCATGTGTTCACTTCATAAAGGGTTGGCGCCAAAGAAATTCTCAATGCCCGGCTAGAGCCGATGAGGTCATCGAAGGGGGGGGGTGGTCCGGGCGGGGATTTGTAGCGAAAATCGCCCGATCGGGGAATAAGAATCCACCGTGGGAAAATCGCAGGTCAAAATTCGACAAAATTCGATCGCACAGACTCAATTGGCAGGGGTTCTGACTCCAACAAAAAACCCCCGACGATTTGCCGGGGGTTTTTGATCGAATCGAACGGAGATCCGCCGCATCACGCAAACGGAGTTGGCTCTGGTTGCAGGAGGAACGGAAAAACCCGTTTCGGCTTACCCGACTTCGACTCTTTTTCGTACGTCAACTGCGCGGCGCGATCCGCGGCGAACTGCAACATGGTGAACTCGAGGCCGCAATAGCGATCGGTTCCCGCCTCGGCAGCCACATCCGCGAAAACCTCACCCGCGGAAGCGGCATGACGACGCACGCCATGAATGCTGTTTTCGAGAACCTTCACGCCGGCAGCCGACAACTTCACCAAACCCTTGAGGAACCGGCCGACGGTCGTATCGGGTCCGGAGGCACGCCACAGGCGCTCCCATTCTTCGTGGGCCTCCCAGTAATAACCATGATTGAAGTAATCGATTGCCAACAGATAGGTGCGATTTTCGGCCCAAAGGTCCGCGACCAGGGGTTTGGAAACCCGCCCTTTGCGTGCATAGCTATGCCCGCGGGGATCGCGGATCGGATGGGGAGTGTCTGTCCCCGGCACATAGGTGTAAGCCGGCATCTCCGCCGACGGCAACAAACGGTACTTTTCACTCGCTGTCTGAACCATCCTTACTTTCTCCACTTCTTTCTTTTCAGTCGCACAAGCTCTGGTGCGCTGAACCGGACGGAATTAACCGGCCGGTTTCAATTGAAATCCCTTCAGGGGCGTCGCTGCCCGTCCCATATCAAACCGAGCCCACCCCCGTCAGTCAAACGGAAAATCTCCGCGAGAAACAACAAATTCCAGGAAAGTTCGCCGCGCCCCGCGATCGCGAAAAGCTTGCGCGATCACACTCATTTTCGCAGCGTATGAATCCAGGCAGGATCACTCGGCAGGAAATTACAAGGCAGGCAAAGTGCTCAGTGGCACTCTCTCCAAATTACCCGAAATCCGGGGGAATTTCGGAGGCCAAGTCCGCGAAAATCCGCCAAAAATTCGAAAATCCCCCCGCGAATGCCCGCGCACCAGCCCCCTTCGGCAAACTCTACGCCCTCCGTCCCTCATCAGGATGGCTTTACGAAACTCATGTGCAGTTCCGAGTGTCTCATATGCAGTAATAAACATTCGTCGGGGGTCATCGGCCCAAACACCGGATGCGGAGCTGACGGTGTTTCGGTTTCGAACCGCGATACGGCATCGCGCAGCATCTTCATTCCCTCTTCAACAGAGATGTCTGCACTGGGGCCAAGCACTTTGGCGGCCCTCTGCGGAAGCTTGAATCCCGCCGACATCGGCTTGTGGAGAAAACGCCAACGAAAGAACGGGGCAATGAGCTTCCGCACGAACCACGGGGCCTGAAAGCCGAACCCGTCGAACGAGGCATTCATTGCCGTTGAGATGTGCCACAGAATCTGGCCGTACGACCAACTGCCGACTGTCTCATGCGGTGCGGCGGAAATGTTCTCCGCATCCGCCACGATCTCCGCGAGCGAATCATAGTGAACAACTCGGCGTGGCGGAGCATTCGATCGGCTCATTGTGGGCATCCTTTCAATCTGTCATTGGCCGTGACGACGGTCATATTGGTTCCGAGGGGGATCACAAACTCAAACTAAAGTTGGCACTATTTAATTTGCGAAAAAACGCGCTACCTTAAGGTATTAGGTCCACATCCCTTAATGGAGACAGAGGAAATCCTAGGATGTGAATACCAGTTTTCCCCCGTTCGACTCTGGTAAATGAAAAATTCATCGTGGCCACCAGAGAACATGACGATTTGTGCACAGGATGTATTTATTCAGAAGTGTACGGCACCGAGAAAAAACCCCTAGGTGCGTCCCCGCATCACAGGCTCGCGCATTCAGCCTGGATATTCCTCACAATGAAAATCTACACACACCATGGAGAATCCATTTGACGGGATCGATCGCCGCCGCTTGATCCACCCTCCGACACGATTGCCTCGTTCATTCGCCGACTACGACAGCGCCATTACCACGGCGAGGAAAAACGCTCGAAGTCGCGCCTGCCAATCGACCTGCCTTTAATCGTCCTGCCGCTGAATATCAATTTTGACGCGTGCGGCGAACCATTTCGCGCTGTCAGCTTTGATATTACCACAAACGGGATCGGCTTCATTCATTCACGACGGATACTTGCGCCGTTTGCCGCGATAGAGATCCAACAAGTCAGCGAGACGGAACCTAAAACCATCCAGGCGATCATCGAAATCCGTCATTGCGAAGCTGTCCATACCAGCCTGTTCGAGATGGGAGGCGTATTTGTCGTCCGTCTCGCTTCGCAGGCTGACGAGCTGTCCCACAGTGCGCAGTGACGCCCCCTGGAGAGATGTCCACACTTGCTCATGAACCAGACCTCGCCGTTCGAAGGAATCGATCGCAGCCAACTCATTCACCTTCCGGCCGCGATTGCCTCGTTTGTTAAATTGTTGACCGCTCGCCATGCATTTGCTGGAAATGAAAAACGGGAGCGAACGCGTCATGCAATCATGCTCCCCATCATCGTCCAGCCGATGGATTGTGACTACAGCCCCGTCGACAATGCGTTTCGGACCTTGACACGCGATATCACCACTGAAGGTCTCGGCTTTGTACACATCGAAAGAATCGCGACACCGTTCGTCGCGGTTGAGATTGTTGAGTTGGGCGGTCCTCATCCACAGCGAATGCAAGTGCTTCTGATGTTGCGCCCTTGCAAAAAAGTTCACGATCGCCTGTTTCACATCGGCGGCAAATTCGTGATGCGCTGGGATGGTGAGGCAACCTGACGCTCGCAATATCTCGGACGGGTTATCATCACGGACCGGCTGTCCGAACGGCAATCACTTTTCCAACGCTCAAGTTGGCAATGGACGCTGTGCTCGAATAAGTAGCCAACCGCGGCCGTCCGCTCGGCACCAAACGGACCTGATCCTTAACGCTCGCATTGAAAATGCGTCGCGCATTCTCTGAGGGATCTCAAGGTCCGAAAGTACCAGAGCTCCCCACCACACACATCATCAACAATGCCGTCTTTGCGAGTGCACGAGCTAGCCGCATTTTCGCAAGGCCAGATGTTTATATCCGTTGTGCTGCAGCAAAACGGGGAAGCGCGCCCGATTCATTTATCCTGCACAATCACGATCTTCAGCATCCTTGTTGATTCGTTCCATTTCCAAATGATCGTGCAATAGCGCACTGGGCGCGATAATGCCAACCGTCTTTCTTGGAGGAATTCCACTGCGATTGTCAGTATTCCTCCGCAGGGCTCCTCCAAGTGTCAACCACGACCAACCAAGGGAATTATCAGTGTTTCCGCTGAGATGCGAGAGTATTGGGACAATGAAAACACTCAAGAACTGGGGGATAAACCCCATCCACATGGAATTTCTCCCGACCGATGGACCTTGAAAATTGAGTGGTGCTCCATGCGCTCTCTGAATCACCACTTTGAATCTCTTATCAAACAATGAATCAAACCATCCGACGCTCTTGGGATGATCTGCGGCCTTCGAATCCTAAAGTTCCGCAGAATCGGCAATGTCCCACGAACCGTTGGAGAAGACATCGCACCAGGGGCTGATATGAGCGTGCAGCCGGAAGACGTCACCAAAGGGGAGTTCATTCCCCTCGAAGCATGGGATGCCGTCACGATCCCCAATCCCCTGGAGGCGATTGATCGCGAGAGCCTGATCTACCCACCCGACACCATCGTCTCCTTCACCCGGCGTCTCCTCCCGCGCGATCACGAAGGAAATGAGAAACGTTCCGAGTTACGGCGGAACATCGTCCTCCCACTCCTCGTGCAGCCGGTCACTGCAAAGCTGCTAAGCAATAATCCCTACCGCATCAGCGTCCAACCGTGTGGTGCGCCGTTTCGATCACTGACGTTCGATATCTCGACGTCGGGATTGGGGATGGTTCACATGCGGCCCTTGTTCACGCCGTATGCCGCCGTTGAGGTCGAAGTCCCCGAATTTCTGGACCTCCCTCCAGTGAAGGTAATTCTTGAAATCCGCCATTGCGATCCGCTGAAGGGAACGCTGTTCTCGATGGGGGGACGGTTCGTCAAACGGTTCAGCAGCAAAAGCGATATTCCCAACGCATTGGCCTCTGCCGAGACTTAGCCAAGCGGGGTTTCGCGCTCCACAAGAACCCTCCGGTACTGGTCCTGCATCGTCGCCGCCGATGTTGAGCACATAACACCGACGTTGCGTTAAGGCAGCATTCGTCTTCGCATGCCGGTTTCGGTGTTGCGATCCGGCAACGTGTACCAGGCGGATCGATTACGAACATCGATCCCCCGTGCAGTGAACTCGCGCCAATTGACTCAGTCGGATGCGACTCAAACCGGGCCAGCGTCATCGCGCATCTCCTGATAGGCCTCTAGTTTTCCACAACGGCGATGTATTAATCCCATCGACCGAATAGGGAAAGCTCCCCATTTCCGTTCCTTTCCAAGAATTCCTCCTCGATGCGGGAAATTTCATGACAGGATTGTGATGCACATCTCAGCGCGGCGTTTCGCCGTGCGACTTATCAACAGCATCGCTCAAACTGTCGACGATGCACATCGTTCCCTGCAACTCGTAACTCGGAGCAGCCTATGGCGCCGCAAGGCACTGAAATTCCTGTTTTTGACAACCAACTCTGTGATGAAAGGTGGACATCAGCCAGAATTATCAATCCCTTCAATCGTCTCGATCGAGACCGGCTGATTCAGCCTCCCGAGACGATCGTAACTTTTACCCGGCGGCTTCCGCCACGTTACTTCGACGGACACGACAAGCGCGCCCACGAACGGCGGAACATTGTTCTTCCGCTCATCGTGCAACCGCTCGATCATTTCGTTCCACGGCATAAGAGACAAACCACGGACATCGTACTGGAACCGAGCGGTGCGCCGTTCCGTTCGCTTACGTTTGACATCTCGACTGGAGGGCTGGGCTTCGTTCATATGCGGCGCATTACTTCTCAATTCGCCGCCATTGAAATTGACGTCCCCGATTACGTTCAACTCGCGAAAATCCAAGTGCTCATCGAGATTCGCCATAGCGAATCGGTTCGCGGCGGACTGTTTACCATGGGGGGGATGTTCCTCAAACGGCTCGACGCTCCTACGGAAACCACCTCACCAGAAGATCAAGAAAACGCCCCACTCGAAGACGAGGCCAAAGTCGCATAATCCACGGCCCCCCTTCAGTAGCAACGCTTGAACAGCGATGTCTGTTACGATTTCCCGAGCGGTGGAAATAAACCGCATCCATTTGGCTCCCGTTCACTGATCGGCTATAGTGCAACCGCACGCGGCGCAAGACCGCGGATGACTTGCACACAGCGCGATCAACAACCGGGAGCATTTTTTATGACCAAGGCCAAAATCTCGCCCGAGGTTCTCAAGGGGCTTGCCCAATACGACACTCCGACCGTCTGCAACGTCGTCGAGCTGTTCAATCTCCGACGGCGCAGTGCCGGTTACATGGACCAGTCCATCAAAGCCTGCTTCCCTCAGATGCCCCCGATGGTCGGCTTCGCGCTCACTTCGACCTTCCGTAGTCTCGACCCGCCGCGCGGTGGGGATGCCTACTCCAGCCTGAATACCCAAATCGACCGCTTTAGTGAACTCCCCGGCCCGCCGGTCATCGTCTTCCAGGATCTCGATGTGCCGAGCGCCGCCGCCACGTTCGGCGAAGTGATGTGCACCACTTACAAGTCATTCGGTGCGCGGGGACTCATCACTTCTGGAACGGGGCGCGATCTGGCCCAGGTCGAGGCGATCGGCTTTCCCACCTTCACCACCGGCACAGCCTGCGCGCACGGCTATTGCCACATTCTGCAAGTCGGCGTGCCGGTCGTCGTCGGCGGCATCACCGTCTACATGGGCGATCTGCTGCACGGAGATCTCAACGGCGTGACGACAATTCCGGTCGAGGTCGCCTCCGAGGTGCCGCAGGCGTGCAAGGAACTGATGGAAGCCGAAGACCTCATTCTCAAATACGTGAAAGCCGGCTCGCCGACGTCCAAAGGATTCGCCGAAGTGCGAAAAGAGTGTGCCGACCAGATCGAAAAGCTCGGCA
>CAZVJA010000215.1:0-8981 GCA_964626885.1 uncultured Planctomycetaceae bacterium
TCATGCTCAAACGACTCACAAACCCGATTTCATGAATTAGAAGACTGGCTCTAAGCTCCAACCCGACAGACAACCCTCGATGATTCGCTGGCCAGAGCGAACAGCTTGGCTCGGCATAACTTGCGATTGAAGCCAGCCGCACCTTCGAAATTCACGCCCTATTCTTCCCATTCTTCTCATTCTTGTCGCGCACCCTATATGTCACAGGACAATGGTCCAATCATCTTTCCTACCCAATAATCTAGAGAGTTTTTGTTGACTATTCCGATTAAAAGGTTACCATGAGGTTCACTTCTCCCGCGCTCCACCACATTATGCACCCCCTTTCTTAACTCTCTTCATTGAAGGGCCTACCCAATAGCTGCGCTGAACAGGCTTACTTTGACAGGAAGGATCTTGAAGATGCGTTCATGGATGATGCTTCTCATTGGCGGCCTTGCTCTGGCCTTGCTCTGTTCATCGAATTCTGCCCGCGCGGAATTTGGGGTTTCGGTTTCGGGATCGGCCAAGATCATCGATCCTCCTCCATCCGCGGAATTGGGTGATTTGGAGTGCAACAAGTACTTGGTTTGGTATGAGGGATGCAAGACTCTGGCGGACGACTTGCACGTCGACTACGCGACTCCGCATGATCACAGCGATAATGAAGACGATGATCTTGTGGAATTTCGTGAGCACACTTCGCGCGATCCCAAGATTCATGAAGGGACCTGTGTCTGTTCGTACTTCGTGCATTTCGACCCGAAGCAGACTGACAGGTTGTTTCTCAATCCTCACGCGACGCTGACCTTCGAGGAGGAAATCCTCGGGATCGCGTATCGTGATCATAGGCTTGACCAGAGCGACTTCCTTGGCGCGCCAGGGACGACTTATCCAACGGGCAACAATATCCGTGGCCTGGAGTTTTTCGACTTCTTTGATGTCTCGCCGGATGGGCTCTCCATCAATCTGTCATTCATTGCAAAGTATGGGTTCGACCAAATCCGTATTTTCACCCGCTGCTCCGATAATCCGGGACTGGGCGTCCCTGAACCTGCTTCATTGGTTGTTTGGTCCCTGGCAATCGCAATTGGCGGCGGACTGAGTCGACGGAGGAGGCGATCTGACCCCAATTCGTTGCACCTTGACGGCTAAGAGGGCCGTCAATCCATACGAGTAAAACAGGAAGTTTGGGTTGAGTTTTCGGGCTGAGGCTTGACTGGCAGCTCGAATATTCTTACCTTAATGGGCGTCACATCGGGTTTTTGGAACAAACCCGCAAGTAAAAGACCTTCTCAATTACGGGTCACTGAGAGGCGTCAGGAAAGTTTGCCGGAGGCGTTTGGACGACTCGCCGGCAACGCACCGATCGACGGGCTCCTGTAAGGCATTCATCAGTAGACTCTTTTTGGAAGGATCGACCATGAAAAAATGGCTCGGACTTGCATCTCTTGTGACAGCCGTGCTTGTGCTCAGTGCCGCCCCTGCTTCGGCGGCGTTTGTCGTCTCCGTGACCGGTAACGGTTCGCTGATCGCGCCTCCCTCGGATGCTTCTCCGGGCGCGCTGGTCAGCGATTCTTACTCTGTCTGGAATGAAAGCAGCGGATCTATCGTTTCCGATCTCGCGGTCGATCACGATGGCACCCCGGGTTCCTACAAGGGGAACAGCGATTTCTCGGGTCTTGGCACAACCTTGACCGCGGGCACGAAATATCAATCGGCGATGATTCACTTGGAAACCGCCACCGACGGTTTGGGTCTGCAGGCGGTGATCACGTTCGCAAAAGAGATCATCGGGATCAGTTTATTTAGTCCGAGCATCGACAACAGCGACATATATGGGGCTCCGGGGACCACGTATCCCACGTTCGGAGTTCCGATCGCCGGGCTTGATACTCGCGGAATCGATTTCCGAGCCAATGATATGTTCTCCATTTCACCGGACGGCAAAACCTTGACCGTTCATTTCACTGCGAACGGAGCCGGATTCGACCAAATTCGGGTCTTCGGGTCAGGTGTTCCTGAACCGGCGTCTCTGGCGGTTTGGTCGCTGCTTGGGTCTGTCGTTGGTGGGGGCTCCTGGTTCCGCAATCGTCGCAAATCCGCCTAGGAACCTAACCAACACATCAACATCTATTCATTAAACTTCAACTGCCTTGTGCATTCTCGCACAGGGCAGTTTTTTTTCGTATAATCCAGGACTGCGGGCGTGAGGCAGTGTGAGCACCCGGAAACGGACAACAACTTGAGGAACACCACAGCCCATGGGTAATTCCGACTCTCGGCGGAGCCAGTCTCGGGGTCCAATTTCGCATGTCAGCCCAACCGGAGTGGCGGACAACCCCCCTCCAGGCACGCCATCAAAGAATGTGCTGACAGCAATCGCGATTGCTTTAACGGTACTCTTCGCCTGGGCGTATTGGCCGACTCTGGCCGATATCGTGGCACATTGGAATTCCAACCCCGACTATTCACACGGCTATCTTGTCGTGCCTCTGGTCGCCTGGTTCCTCTGGATGCGGCGCGGCCGCGCTCCGATAGACTCCATAGCGCCGGCTTGGGGAGGATTTTCACTCATTCTCCTCGCTGCCACGGCGAGAATCGTCAGTGCGCGGCTGTACCTTCCGGAAGTCGACGCCTGGTCGATTCCGCTTTGGATCGGTGGAGCCTGCTGGCTCTGTTTCGGCTGGCGGACTTTCTTGTGGGCGGCACCGTCGATTGCATTCCTGTGGTTCATGGTCCCTCTACCGGGGACCGTTGAGACGATGCTCAGCGGTCCCCTCCAGGGCATCGCCACCCGCATGAGTACCTGGACACTGCAATGCCTGGGTCAGCCTGCACTCGCTGAAGGAACGACGATTCTGCTGAATGAACCGCCTCCGCTCGAAGTCGAGCGGGCGTGCAGCGGGCTGCGATTGTTCTACGGAATTCTCGCGCTCTCGGTGGCCTATGTCATGCTGGTTCGGGTTCCCATTCGCCGGGCTGTGGTGCTGATACTCAGCGTTGCTCCAGTCGCGCTGCTCGCCAACACAGCGCGGATTGTCGGGACCGGGCTCGTACAGCAGATGATTTCCGGCGAAGCGGCGCGAAAGTTCTCTCACGATTTCGCCGGTATTCTGATGGTGGTCCTTGCCGTACCGATGTTCGCACTGGTTTCCCTGTTGTTGGCGGGATTTGAGAAGCGTCTGCAACGTTCGCGCTCCGGCGCGATGCTGGCCGTCGCGGCTTGTTTGTTGTTGATCGCGGTGCTCGTTCCGGCAGCCTATGGTTGGCACGCCTTTCAGCAGCAGCGGAATGTGCAGGCCTTGCTCGACCGCGCTTCAACGCTTGAGCAAGAAGAGAAATGGGCGGAAGCGGTGGGTTACCTCGACCGGTTCCTCCGAACCCGCTCGGCGGAAGAAGAATTGCGCCCCCAGGACGTTGAGGTCATGGCACGGCTGGCTCGTGCGTTCGACAAAGCGTCTGCTGGAACAAGTCGCCGTGGCCACGCCCTCGATCTTTATGCGGAGGCGTGGGCAGCCGATCCGGACAACATTGATTTAGGAATACGTCACGCCGAACTGGCCCTGGAACTTCAGCGATACGCGGAATCGTCCACCTCGGCGCAAAAAGTCTTGGCACAAATCAAAGGTGACCAGTCCCTGTCGAAGAACCACGCTCTCGCCGCACGAATTTCCGCGTTGGCGATCCTCGGACCGCTCGTGACGCAGCAGCGTATCGGCGAGCCGGGTGAGTGGAAGTCGGCGGTTTCCGCCATGCAGCAGGCAATTTCGCTCAACCCTTCCGATGTGGAATTGGCGGTGCGCTTGGGAGAAGTCTACCGCAAATACATGTCCGAACCAGAGGAGCAGGAACGGATCAAGCTGGCCGACGCCGTGCTGGATCAGCTCGTGGAAAAGAACCCGGAATACCCACCAGCTTACCTGGCGCGGTACCGCTTTCACATGCGTTACCGACCGGAGAACGGGTCTGCCGAATATGATGCAAACACGGATGCCGACCTCGACCGCGCGTTGGAGATTGGCCGGAAGGACAAATCGAAAGAACACCTCGATGTGATCCTCACGGCTGGCGAACGGGCTTATCAGCGAAACCAGCTGAAGGACGCGGAGTCGCTCTATCGTCGTGCGACCGAGTTGGCGCCGCTGGATCATCGTGGCTGGCTCCGCCTTGGTGAGGTTCAATTCACGGTTGGGACGGATAAAGCGCGTGATCAAGCCATCGAGACCTGGAGATCGGGGCTTAAGAGTGTCGGTGGAGCTCAGCAACCTCTCAGCGTTGTGCTCCCGTTAGTCGTGCAGCTCAGCGGCGCGCTCATCGACCTGGGCCGCATTCCGGAAGCGGAAGAACGTCTGAAAAGCTTGGAAGACGTGATTCCACAACTTCGTGAGCCGGGCAAAAGCGGCGTACGGTTCGGCGTCACCATGCTGAAGGCCCGGGCGAAAGCGGTTTCGGGAAAGCACGGCGAAGCGGTGGTAATGCTGCGACGACTGCTGAACACGGAAGTCGGCTACGAGGTCTCCCTGCAGTTGAAGGCGCAATACGCGAACATCTGGCGGACGCTGGGGGACTACTACACAGTCCTTCAAGATCCGGATCAGGCCGCGCACGCCTTTGAGCAAGCCGGTCGACTTGATCCAGCAACACCGGAATGGCATTGGAAAGCCGCCCAGGCATGCGAATCGTCGGGGCGCTTTGCCGATGCGGTGACCTTGTTGGAAACCGCGGCGCGCCAGAATTCCACAAACGCAAAAATTTGGTTGTCTCTCGCGCGCGTCAGCCTGATTCACCAGGTCGAGCTCCCTGCGTCGAAACGGGATTGGCAGACGTTTCGCCGCGCGGTTGATCGAGCCGTGCAACTCAAGGCGGATGGTTTGATCCTGACGATCCTCCAAGCCGATTACGCGATGGCGGAAGATCGTCCGCAAGAGGCGGTCGCGAAGCTGGAACATGCGTTGAAACAAGTCCCCGATTCGGCGGATCTCTGGCGATCGATGGCGATTGTCAGGCATCGCACGAAATCCGAGCCGGAACTCGAAAAAGCACTCGCGGAATACTCACGTTGTTCGAAAGACGCCAAAGGGGTCGCCGTCTTTCGCGCGGGGCTGCTGGCCGTGGACGGAAAAATCGACGAGGCTCGGGCCGTGCTCAGCGAAGCCATTCCCAAGCTTTCTAAGGAGGAGCAGATTGACGTGCGCTTTGAAATCGCCCAACTCGACTTGCAGTCGAGCCGGTATGACGAGGGGCGAAAAGAACTTCAGGAGCTCACACGATTGCGGCCGGGCGATGTCGGTATGCTTGAGATGCAGGCGCGGCTGGCCCTGGAAAGTCTCGACTGGAAGTCACTTGAAGAAATCGAAAAGAATCTGAACCGCGTCGAAGGAGAGGACGGATCGAACTGGAGGTATTTTCGTGCAAGGAGGCTGCTGGCAACTGCCGTTGATGTCGAGGAAGCTCGGTTTCGTGAAGCCATTCGTTTAACGGACGAGTTGGACCGGGTCCGCCCGTCGTGGCATCGAACGGCGGCGCTTCGAGGTCAGATTGCGCGCCGTGAAGGACGCGGCTCGGATGCGGTGCAGGCCTACGAGCTTGCCGTGCGACTGGGAAACAAAAGCATCGCTCTTGCCGAAGAGTTGATCGACTTGCTGACCGAACAACGGCGCTTCTCCGAAGCGGATAAGCAGTTGGAGCGAGTTCGAGATGCGGTCGCGCGTTCGAGCCGGCTGTCATCGGTGGCAATTCCAATTTACGTTCGCCGCGGTGAAGCGGACGAGGCGTTGCGACTCGCTGAAGACTGGATCAAGCGCGAGCCGAACGATCCCGCCAGTTACTTGCGCCTGGGACGAACGCTGCTGATCACCAGCGGCGAAGGGAAGACCGACGCAAATAAGGAGACGCTGAATCGAGCCGAACAGGCCTTCAGTCATGCCGTTCAGTTGGGGCCGACTGACGTGAGAACATGGGTCGCCCTGTTCCACTTCCACTTGCGCTATCGGCAGAATGAGCGAGCCGCGTTGGACATGCTCAGCCGTCTGGCGGAACGGATCGACATTCTTCCCGCCCGTAAGGCGTTCGTGCTCGCGCAGCTTTACGAATCGGTGGGTCGAAAATCACAAGCGGACCGCAATTATCGCGAGGCGGTGAAACTCGCCCCCGATGCTGCCCAGGCGCAGGTATGCGAGCGGGCGGCGCAATTCTTCGTCACGGAAGATCCGAGTTATGCCGAGAGCCTCAGCCGCAAAGCTCTCGAATTAACTCCGGGATCGCTCGACGCCCGCCGTACTCTTGTATTGTCGCTGGCCGAGCAAGGGGGAGATCAACGTCTTGCGGAGGCGACGGAAATTTTCGCGAAGCTGGAAGAAGGAGGTCGGCAGATTCCGGCCGACCGCCGACTCCATTCCGTATTGTTGGTTCGCCGCGGGCGCCCAGAGGACAAACGCCGCGCGATCAGCATTCTCGAATCCTTGGTGCAGATCCCCCAGCAAGCGCAGCCTCGCGACCGTTTGCAACTGGCTGCTTTGTATGAAGAAGAAAAGCGGATCCAGCCGGCCTACGAGCAGATGTGGACCGTGGCACGCCAGCCGAACGCATTGCCGCCCCATCTTGTCTCGTTCGTCGAGTTTCTGTTTCGGAATGTGAAGGAGCAGCCGCAGTTCGCCGCGCGGGCGGAAACCACGCTCGGGCGGTTGGAAGCCGACCCCGCAACAATGGTCAGCGCATTGCGGCTTCGACTGGAATGGGCAAAGAAGTCGAATCCTGACGAGGCCCGTCAAAAGGGAGCGGTTCAATCCACGATCGATCGATTCGTCAAACTGCGGCTCAAGGAAGTGAAGGACGAAGCCGCTCGCAAAGATGTCTTCACCGGTCTCCTGATGCTGCTGATTCGCGAGTCGCTCCTCGATCAGGCGGTGCGCATGTGCCGTGAATCCTCTCCGCTCGACAAAGCGTCTTCCGCCGCCTGTCTCGCAGCCGCGCTCACTGTCTCGCACGACGCGGACGAACTTATCAAGCTGGCAGATCCTCTCTTCGCAGAGGTGTCGAAGGCCAAATCCGACGACGTCGACTTGGTCTTTTCCCTTGCCAATCTGCATTACGTTCATGGCCGCCGTAATGAAGCTGTCGAGTCATACCGTAAAGTACTCGCACTCCAGCCCAAGCATAAATTGGCGGCGAACAATCTGGCGTTGGCATTGTCGGATGATCCTTCGGGACTAGACGAAGCACTCAAGATCGTGAAACAGGCGTTGGAAGCGTTGGGGCCGGATGCCGGCCTGCTGGATACGCACGCGATCGTGCTGCTGCGGCAGAAAAAAGCCGGCGATGCCCGCAAGATACTGGAAGAATCGACGGAATCGAATGAGTCCGATCCGTTGCACCTGTTGCATCTGGCTGCGGCATATCGAGGGGAAGGCGAGACCGAGAAAGCTCGGCGAGCGTTTCAAAAAGCGCTCGACCTGGATGCCTCTCGAGCCGTCATCACCCCCGGTGATCGGGACATGCTCAAGGAACTCCAAGGCGTGCTGGTCAAACCGGTGCTCGCCAATTAATCGGGAAGGTCATCGAAATGAAACAAGGTCTTTCGGCGCGCGTTATTACAATGGTGATCGTGCTGCTGGTGTTGACCGCCGTTCCCGCCGTCATTCATGGCCATATCATGAATCGCTGGGGCGTTCCGGCCGATCTCCAGACGGGGGCGCTCCGCGTGCGTGACTTTCCGCAGCAAATCGGAGACTGGCGGCGCGTTTCCGACGAAGTCCTGGATCAGACGGTTGTCGAGGAGTTGAAATGCGCGGCCTACGTCAACCGTCGCTACGTCAACGAGAAAACCGGCAAAGACGTCAGCGTGCTGCTGTTTGTCGGCTCCCCCGGTCCGCTCGTACGGCATCCCCCCGAAATCTGTTATGGCAACCGGGCCAACAAGCTTGTGAGAGGACCGGAGAGCTTTGTGCTGCCGAGCGTCGAGGGCACGCAGTGCGCCTTCCGCGTCCTTCGGTATCAGCCCCCCGGCAATGCACGAGGCGAGTTTTCGATCTGCTATGCTTGGGGAGACGGCCAGTCTTGGAACGTTCCCGATTACCCGCGCAGTGCGTTTGGGGGCTATCCCCGTTTATACAAGTTGCAGGTCCTTTCGGCCGACACGCTCGAGAAGGACGAAAAGCTTCCCAAATCAGCGGCCGAGTTCCTCACCGCATTTCTGCAAATGGCACGGGATGGCGCACTCTAAGCTGGACTCAGTCTGTAAACCTATTGTCTGAGTAGAGCTGCTCGCGCGGCAAGATCGTTCTGTCCGCGGTCGGCATGCTGCCTACCTGTTTGGTAACGAGATGATCGTGGGATCATCACCGGGGACGATGTTGCCGCGAGTCGCCGTCGTTTGTCTACCACGATTTGCTTGTTTCCCGCGAGTTAACGGAGTTGGCGTCTCCGCGGTAGAACGCGACGCGAGTTTCGGACGGGCTCCCCAGTTGGCGGTCGGGAGAATGTTTTTCTCCGTGTTACGGCCCTGTTGATCGAATTGCGTCAACGATGAAGCCCGCGAAGAAACTTTCGCACTCCCGTTGATTCTTTGTCGCGGGCCGGTATAGGGAACCGGCATTTCCCATCGTTCTTCCCCACGACCACGTCCCTCATGCGATGTCTGAAGATCGTCCAGAACTGGCGATGATTGCGGCTTCTGTTCCGCCTCCGGTTGTTCTGAATTTGGAGGCAGGCTGCGATCGTTCGGGGACTCCTGTAACTTTTCATCGGTCGAACTTGGCCCGGGAAGAACCTGCCGCGATTCCGTATCAGTGCGCTGCTCTGCTCCCCGATCCTCATTTTCGTCGCCCGAGCGCTCGCTATCGATGTCACCAGCTTTTGCATCACGCTGCTTCTCCGCGTCTGTCGGAGCAGGCGGCAGAAAAATCTGTGGCGGTTCCCCTGCGTCACGCGGTTCCGCAGATCCCTGTGCATCCGAGGAAGGGGACGGTGCGTCGGACGGCTTTTGCGGAATGACCTCTTTT
>CAZVJA010000216.1:0-8801 GCA_964626885.1 uncultured Planctomycetaceae bacterium
TATCAAAACCGGGAGGGCGAGGCTCCCGCCGAGCCGCTGCGTCCGAAGGTCTCTCGTAGTGGCGGCTCCGTCGGAGCGTCGCCCTCCCAGGAATATGGTTCTGATACTATCTGTCGAAAGGTCTCAGTTGCTCTTCCAGTTTCTTCAATGCCAGCCGCATGCGTGTCAGCACGGTTCCCAGCGGCGTGCCGGTCTCTTCCGCGATCTGGGCAAAGGTCTTGTCCTCATATATTCGCATCCGTACGACGCTCCGCTGTTCCGCCGGAAGGGTTTCGAGCACCCCGCGCACCTTATTGATCATCTCCCCCCGGCTGGCAGCCTGCTCCGCCGACTCCGCCGCCTTCGGCCGAATCCAAGCCAGCCCACCGAGCGATTTCCAATGCACCTTGCGGCGACGCTTGAGGACTAGCGCCTCGCGAAACGCCACCTGAAACAGCCAGCCCCGCACCGATTCTTCGCGCGGCGGGCTCTTTCCTTCGAGGGCCCGCGTGAATGTCGTCTGCAACACTTCCGCCGCCTGGTCCTGGTCCTTCAAAACCCCGACCAGAAATCGCCGCAAATCTTCGGCGTACTCGGCGTACGATGCCGCGAGAAACGTGGAATCGACCCGGTCCTTGTCGCCGGTGCTCTGATCGGCCGATGTCAAAACAGCATCCCCACGGCGCCAGGAACCGGCGGCTCCCGGAATACGATGCGCAACCCCCGGGGATTATTTTCCCTATTTGCGGTGAACTTTGAAAGTCGCAACTTCCCACGCTGACGGGAATTGCGGACTTCGGGCTCTTGATCGCGGATTCAGACCGGGAGTGGGCACCTGCGACCAGCGGACAACAATCCGCAATTTTCCTCACCGCTTCGCGCGGTCGGGCGGAGTGTGCTCGCTCGTGCGCGATGGGAGTCGGCGGCGAGCGATAGGGCCGGCAGCGGGCTGCTCCCCGGGCGAGAGAATCGGCGGTGCGGCCGGAGCGGAAAGGATCACCCCTGCCTGCTCGATCGCTTGCATCTGCTGCTGCAGCCGCTTCAACTCCGCCAGTTCCTCAGTCAGTGTGACGTTCGAACCTTCGCGAAATCCCTGCCGGAGCTTGCCGCGCCCTTCCAGTCCTGGTGTGCCAACCTGCGGCGCTCCCGAGGCATCGGTCGCGCCGAACAGATTCTCGCCAAGCGGCAGCAATCCACCGGGATTCACGAAACTCACCGTCTGAATCTGTCCGAGTTGTGTCGGAGTCTGATTCGGCGGCTCCAGCACCGAGACAGCGCCGTCCGATGCGATGTCGATTTTCGCCGCGCCATGCGGCACCGTAATATTCGGTTCGAGCAACCGCTTTTCGCCCGTCGAGTTCACGACGATCACACCGTCAGAGTTCACCGTGAAGTTCCCCGCGCGGGTGTAGACGATCTGCCCGCTCGGGTCTTGCAACTGGAAGAACCCCGCCCCGCTGATCGACAGATCGAGCGACCGGCCGGTGTGACGGAGCGGCCCCTGCGCATGATCGACCGACGTGGCGGAAACCTGCACCCCCGCGCCGATTGCAACACCGGTCGGTGCCGCATGGCCGTTTGCATCCTGCGCTCCCGGCAGGCGGACCGATTGATAATCGAGATCCGCGAATGTCACGCTCGACCGTTTGAAGCCGGGAGTGTTCGCATTCGCGATGTTGTTCAGAATCACCTGCTGCGCCTGTCGCAAAGCCGCGAGCGCCGTCTGCAATCGCGCATCATCTCCGTTGATACTAGTAGCACTCGGGCTGCTCTCTATCAGAATCGACGATTCGTCCGACTCATTCGTCGGCGGCGGGGGAGCAGGAGGGCCATGTTCTTTCAGCGCGATCGGCGGAGGCACCGGGTGCGGCACGTCGATCCACGTGGCACCGGGACGATTCTCAACTCGGAAACCTCTGCGAATGCGGAGCAGTTCGCGAATCATACCCGGAGGAAGCCCCTTGAGTTCCTCGAACCAGATTTGCCGTTCATCCTCACGCGCTTCGGGAAGTTCTTGTGCAATGATCGCCCGAGTTCGATCTTCCTGTTCGATTTCACCCGGTGTGCGGGCACTTTCCCCCTCCTTGGAGCCAAGCGACGGACCTTCCTGAGACGGGGCGGCATCTTTCCCGGACGGCTTCAGCGGACTGTGAGACGAAATTCCGGGAACGATCTCGGAGGCGTCGGCGGGAGCCTGCAACGTCACCGGCGGCGCGTCGCCTTCCGGCTTCACATCCGCGGAATGTTCGCTTTCCACTGCTTCACACGCGTGCGCATCACCGCATTCGGAGTCGCAACACTCCGCGTCACTTTTGTCTCCATTGGAGGCGACCGCGCAGCCATGTTCTGAACACTCCTGCTCCGCACAGCCGAGCTTGCAGGCGTTTTCATCGCAGCAGAAAGCGCCCGGACACTTCGAGCAGGGAGAATCCGCCGACGCCGCATCGGCACTGGCGGCGGGACCATCACAAGAAAGCGCCGGCGGCGGGGTGGCATTGCGAATTCGCTCGATCAATTTTGCCAACGCCCGATCGTGTTGATCCGCGGGTGCTGCGAGTGAAGGTCCCTTCACATCGCCGGCCGACGACAACGCCGCCCAGCTGCGCAACGTGTCTTGCCGAAACACAGACGACGGCAATCTGGTCCTTGCTGCATTCTCAGGCCCAAAGTTGATCCCCTGGCCCGCCATCTCATCAAGGACCGCCGAGTTGATCTCGAGCACTGCCGAGTCACTCTCGACTTCTGACGAATTCATCGCGAACGAATGTGCCGGAACGACCTCCAATTCCTCCGGCTCGTCGAGCACCAGCACGCCGGAACTCGTCCCCGGCCAATGCGATCTCACGGCGGGCGGCGCGTCCAGCCGTGCGAGGGAGGGAGATTCGTACCAACGGGCGGCGAGATGCCCCGCGAGTCCACCGACAGCGATGAGAAACAGCGCGACGATCCCCTTCTCGGTCCGTGAGAATGACATTCTCTTCTCCCTGAGTTCCGCTGCTCTCCGTTTCACCTGCATCAAACGCGTCCATCTAGAACATCGCGACGGAGTTTCTTCGTCCGCGACAGCCAAGACCGGTTCCAGCCGGCCAAGACGCACCACGGTGCGCGGCGAACGGTACCGGAATCGCGAATTCTCAGCAAGCCCGGATTGCGGAACGACTTGCAGCCCGAAAGCATTCAGCGGTCAGCCGTTAGCGATCAACAGCGGGGCAGGATTCGTGTCGCTCAATCTTCCATCCCTGGGCTGCGACGCCCGGCCTTCCGGCCTGAACGCGATCGCTTCGCTTTCAGTCGTCGTTCGATCGACGATCGGCTCGGCTTCGTTTTCTTACGCCGTTTCGGACGCGCCGCCGCCGACAGCAACAACTCCCGCAGCTTCTCCAGGCAGTCCTCGACGTTCCGCTTCTGATCCCGCGACCGCTGGCTGGAGACGAGCAGATCCCCTTCCACGGTAATTCTCTTCCGGTTCAGTTTCAGAAACCGCTCTTTCACCTCCGGCGGGAGCGCGGTCGAGGTGGCGACCGGCCAGCGAAGCTGCGCCTTCGAACTCACCTTATTAACATTCTGTCCCCCCGGCCCCGAACTGCGAGAATACGTGAACCGCAACTCCGACATCGGAATGCTCAATCGCCCGGCGAACAGTTGGCCGGTGGCCTTCAGGTCGGGTGGGTCCGTCTCATTCACAGCACAATCTCCAAGTGAGCTAAGTCCCAATTACTATGGACGGTTTCAAAACCCAGTCTTTGGGAGGGCGACACTCCGCTGGAGCCGCCGCAACCACAGACTTTCGGACGCGGCGGCTCGGCGGACCACCCTCCGGGCGGTGCCCCCTCGCCCTCCCAGTTTTGAAACCACCTCTCCGTCCCAACACCCCGCTACCACTTCCGAGTGGACTGCCTCTCCATCCCGCAATACACTTGAACGAGCCATTATGCCCTTTAAAAGGACCATCGAACATGCCTTTTCCCCGTATGGTGCGCGTCCGCCAGAAATTTGAAGCTCCCCGCGTCGAGAACATCCCCGCCGAGGTCGATCGCCAGTTGAGCGGCCTCAAGCTCGGGGCAAAGGTCAAACCGGGTCAGACGGTCGCCATCACCGCCGGCAGCCGCGGGATCGCCAACATCGCCCTCATCATCAAGGCGATCTGCGACCATGTCCGTAGCTTGAAAGCCGTGCCGATTATCATCCCCGCGATGGGCAGCCACGGCGGCGGCACGCCCGAAGGGCAGCGCGGCATCCTCGAAGGCTACGGCATCACCGAGGAATACACCGGCGCGGAGATCCGCTCGTCGATGGAAACCGTGATCGTCGACCGCACGCCGCAGGGGATTCCGGTCCATTTTGATAAATGCGCTTTCGAATGTGACCACGTCATCGTCTGCGGGCGGGTCAAGCCGCACACCGGGTTCGTCGGCGAGATCGAATCTGGCCTGCACAAGATGATGCTCATCGGACTCGGCAAGCACGAAGGAGCTAAGGTCTACCACCGCGCGATTCTCGACTTCAGCTTCCTCGAAATCATCACCGCCGTGGCGGACGTCGTGCTGAAGAAGTGCCGCGTCGTCGCCGGGGTGGGGATCGTCGAAAATGCGTACGACGAAACCGCGATGATCGACGCCGTCGCGCCGGAGCGATTCTTCGAACGCGAAAAGGAACTCCTGGTACTCGCACGACGCTGGATGCCCCGCCTGCCGTTCAACAAAATCGGCCTGCTGATCGTCGACGAGATCGGCAAGAACATCAGCGGCGCCGGCATGGACACCAACGTCATCGGCCGCAAGTACAGCGACCACAATGCTACCGATAAAGACGAGGTCGCGGTCAAACGGATCTTCGTCCGCGGCCTGACGGAAGAAACGCACGGCAACGCCTGCGGCATCGGAATCGCCGAGTTCACCACGCACCGCGCGATCGCGCAGGTCGATCCGCACATCACGCGGATCAATGCCCTCACCGGCGGCCACCCCGCCTGCGCCGCGCTTCCGGTCGCCTACAATACCGATCGCGAAGCGGTTGAAGCGGCGCTCGAGACGGTCGGTCTCGACGCGCCGGAAGATAGTCGGGTGGTGCACATCTCGAACACGCTGCATCTGGCCGAAGTGCTCGTCAGCGAAGCGTACCTGCCGGAGGTCGAGAAGCGGTCCGACCTGGAAATCCTCGACGGCCCGTCGGAAATGGAATTTGACACCGAGGGATTCTTGATCCCCGTCGCAGCAGGCGCGGCAGCGGGTGCGCATTGAACGACTCGAATCGGGTGTTCTATGAACATCGACACTGTTTTCGCGCTCTTATTCCTGCTCTCCATGTTCGCGAACGTGTTGGACTGGTCTCTCTGCCGCGTCCGTAATAAGACAGCACGACTTTGGGATGTTCCAAAGAACCAGTGGCCCAGGGTCACTTACGTGGCGTTCTTGATCATAATTATGATTGGCGTTGCTTCAACTCTGTTTCTTGTTGATGAATCGTGGGACTGGTTACCACGCAGAATGCTCGTTGGCACGCTCGTCGTCCGGAACTTCCATTCCATCATCGCGAGATACATGGCGGAATTCGCAAGCAGCCGTGGAACACGGGTTTCACCCCCCTGACGAAATGTGTCGCAGTCGAAAACTCGCGGTCTCCAAGGGGACAATCATGCGCGTATGTCTTGTGTTGGCCCTGGGGCTGCTCGCGCTTTCGCAGACGGGTTGCGGCAGGGAACCAATCGATACCATGACCATCTATTCGCTCGACGCAAAGTCGGATGACCCCAGCTACAAGTTGCCGCCTGGGGTCGAAAAATTTTACGGTTGGGCCGTGCTTGGAAAAGTCGATGTCACGGAGCCAGGCGACCGGGAGTCCGTCCTCAAAGCCATTGAAAAAGGAATCGAAGATGGCGACGTGATGGCGAAATGTTTTTGGCCGCGACATGCAGTGCGGCTGACGCGGGGTGGCAAAACGACCGACTACGTCATTTGCTTTGAATGCCGGCAATTGGACAAATACGTCAACAACGAGCATCAGTCAAACGTCGCGACGAGTCGATCTCCCGCGGAAGCGCTCAATGAGCATTTGCAGCGGGCTGGAGTGCCGCAGCAAGAAAGTCCGTTCTAACTCGGAAAAGTGTGGCGGGTGGCCCAGCTTGGCGTTTCGCCTAGCTGGGCCGCGCAGCGGCAAGAGGTTGTGCAACAGATCCTCAGCGCGGAAGAAGGTATTCGGTAGCATTTATCACAAGCACGACCTCTTGTGGCAAAGCCACCCCGGTAGGTCGAAACGGCCAACCGGGGCCACCCAGCGAGCGAAGACCCTCGCCAGTGGCACCCCGAGTCCTCGCTTCAGAGCCCAGCGATGGTCCGCTTTCGCCAGCCGACGAGCGCCACTCCCGAAATCATCACGAGCGCAAAGCTGGCCGGTTCCGGTACCGAGGGTACATCGGGGAGTGCGGTGATCGTGACGGAGCTGAAGGAGGACGTCAGCCCATTGATACCGAGCGTCCCGCCGCCGACGAGCGGGATCGTCGTTGGAGAGACGAAAGAGCCGGTTCCGGAACCGAAGACGCCGGGGACCGGATTATCGGGATTGAACACACCGGGGGAAACCCCCAGGAAGACGCGAAACGGCTCGATACCGCCGCCGGACGGGAGAATCCCGGTATCGACACCAAAACCGCCGATATTCCGGAAAAAGACATTTAAGCTCCCGGGCGCTGCGGTGAATGTCCCGTAAGAATTGAGGTCGAATTGCACCGATTGCGCCGCGAACACTCCCATCCCGAACGGAACAGTACCGAGCGAGGGATCAAGATCGACCGCCGTATTGAACGTCGCCCGCATCGTGAACGATGTGCCCAGCGGATGGCCATGCACTCCCACCGGACTCCCATTGAGCGTTGAACCGGATGTAAGCGTGGAATTGTATTCGATCTGCAGCATAGCCGCATCGGCCTGATGAACATTCAGCAGCTGGATGATGCCGACAAACAGCATCAAAATCGTGACCAAGCGGATACGTTTCACGATTAAATTCCCTGGCTGGCGGGTTTGACCGGTCCATGAAAGAAAATAACAAACATCAAAGAGGATAATGCGCGGTTAGCAGAGACGCAAGAATTTTCTCGATTGGGGATTTCGCGAAATCATCGCCGGGTGCCCCGTGATTATTCCGATCTCGAGGTTGGTATACTGTGCAAAAGCACATCCTCGAATACCGGAATTTCATCATGACATCGCGCTTCCTGATCTGCGGCATTCTGATCTGCAACACGCTGAACGCATCTCTATTGCTGGCACAAAACCGACAAGCGCCGCCAGGGATGTTCAAGAATCTCGACGACGAATTGCTCGGAAACGCCGAGCTGCTGCACGGCAAGCAATTATTCATCGATGATTTTCTGATTGCGGAAATGCGCGGCGTCGAAAAGGAACTGCACCAGCCGAAGAAGTCTCCGCGAAATCCGCTGCTGGTGCGAGATCAGCCGTGGGAGCCGACAGGACCAGGCTACGCCACGGTGATTTACGATCCCGATGAGAAGCTGTTCAAGCTGTGGTATGAATGCTGGGGCCAGAAGGACGCTGTCGGCGCGCTCTTGATGTACGCCACCTCGCCCGACGGTCTGCGGTGGTCGAAACCACTGTTCGCTGACCGTCAAACCAATCAGGTTCGTCAGCCGGAGGTACACGGTTTTCAGGCATCCGCCATTCTGCGGGATGCCGCGGAGATCGACCCCGCGCGGCGTTACAAAATGGTCTTCAGCAGCCTGCCCGACGGCACATCGAAATCGCTGACGACCAGCGTCGCATTTTCACCCGATGGCCTCCGATGGACGGCTGCTCCGGAATTGCATTCCATTCCTTTCAGCGACACGCAAAGTTGCCCCATCCGGGATGAACGCCGGCGGCGGTACGTCACCTTTCTGCGGTTCGGTCCGCCGAACACCCGTTTTATCAGCCGGACGGAAAGCAGCGATTTCCTGACATGGTCGCCCAAGATCACCGTGCTCGGGCAAACAAAGCTCGATAGTCCCTTGGCGACGCAGCTGTATCAGATGGCTCCGTTTGCGTATCAGGATCTTTATTTTGGATTGATCGCGGCCTATCACAGTGAGTCTTTGAAACCGATACCGGCCGACGCGCCGTGGACCGATCGCAAGAATCTCCAGCTGGCGTTCAGCCGCAACGGGGTGACTTGGAACCGCGTCGGCAAGCACGGCGCGATTCCGCCAAGCGCGTTAAATCAGGATCGCGACTGGAAACAGATGGCGCTGGAGGCCGTGTTCGTCCCATTTGGAGAGAAGGACAAAGACTGGGATTGGGGGACCGTGTCGCCCGTCTTTACGCCCGAACCCATCATCGTGAACGACGAACACTGGTTCTACTACACGGGGACGAACGCCAAAAACTGGTGGACGTGGTCGGGCGATCCGCCGATGCTTGATCCCCATCCAAAAGAACCGAACAAAGGGATCGGTCTGGCGACGCTCCGGCTCGATGGTTTCGTCTCTGTGACGGCCGGGCCCGAGGTTGGAACCGTGACGACAAAACCGTTGGTGTTTATCGGCGACACGTTGGAAATCAATGCCGATGCCGGCAACGGGGAATTGCGCGTGGAGGCGCTCGATGTTGAAGGCCGGCCGATCGAGGGCTTTACGAAAGACGATTGCAATGTGATCACGTCGAATAGCGTGCGGCACCGAGCGTCGTGGAAAGGGGAGACAGACTGCCACATTCTGCAAGGCCGTCCGATTCGCCTGCGGTTTTGGCTCAAGAACGCCAGACTTTATGCGTTTGAGCCGAAGATCATACGGAACCACTACCTGCAGTCTTATGACTGACGGTCGGGGGGCA
>CAZVJA010000217.1:0-5102 GCA_964626885.1 uncultured Planctomycetaceae bacterium
TTCGTAATGCGTAGGTCGAGGGTTCGAATCCCCCCGGCGGCTCTTTCATGGGGAGCGAGCCTCATCGATTGTAATTCCAGATGGCCCGCCAAATTCCCGGCTGTGAACTGGCCGGGGGTTAATTTCGAAGTCCGCAGGTTCAGGCTCCCGGCGGTATCAACGCTTGCCCCAACGTTCGGTCGGTGTTTCCCAAAGTTCAGTTGTTGTCGACGTATTTGCCCTTCACGACGGACCGGACGATCGTGATGGCAAGCTCGGCACCGAGGACGCCCACTGGTACAAGTTATTTATTCCAGGGTCGGGGAAACACGATATCCAATTTTGGATAGTGTTCCCGCATGAACCGCAGCGCGAGAACGGTGTGACAATGATTCACATTGGGGTTCTTCGCCGTCGGACAGGAGCAGCCGAGGAAAACTTTCTCTCGCATCGCAATTTCAGCCAGTTGGTCGAACGGGCTTGAATCGTTGGCGAAGCGATCTTCCAAGGCACGGAGATACGTAGCGGCGAACTTCTCCCAGGCCGCCGATGAGGGAGCGGCGAGATACGCCGTCACGATTGCTTCCGGCGGGCGCAGGCAATGGCTGGTGTGCTTGCGGGTGTCCTGGCGAATGCCGTTCGGCAGAGGATCGTCGGCAGGACGTTTTCCCCGGTAGATTTTGTAGCGCGCGAGCATGCCGCCATTGTAGACTTGTCTCGCAGCCAGTTCATCGGTTCTGCGCCAGCGAACTTCGTCGGCGATGCCGCTGTCAAGGTAGAGAGATCCACTTCCCTGAACTCACCGTTTTTGCCGCGATGGCGGGATTTCACCCACCAGGGGACACGGCTGCTGGCCGCAGGGGCGAGAAGTTGCCACAATGCACGGGTTCAACCGGAACGACGGATTGAATGGAAACTTCAACCCGAGCGAGGCGGAGGGTCAACGCATGGCGAAGAAGTACATCATCTCGCTGATGGCCGCAAACCGCGTCGGCATTCTGGCGGCTCTCACGACATCCCTGACCGAACTCGGAGGCGACTTGCAGGAAGTCAGCCAGACGGTGATGCAAGGCTTCTTCACGATCATCATGGCGGCGGAGTTTCCCGAGGACCGAGACCCGCAGGTGATTCTCGAACATATCCGCGGCGTTTGCAGACCGTTCGGCATTGAAGTCAGTCTGAAAGATCCGGCCCGCGAGCCGATGCAGCAGCTTCCCGAAGGGGGCGTCGAAAAATACTTTCTCACCGCCGAAGGGGAAGACCGCCCCGGCATGATCCGGCAGATCTCAGCCCGGCTGGCGAAGGACGGCATCGACATTACCGATCTCTATGCCAAACGTGGCGAGCACGACAAGTCGTTCGTGATGATCATGGAACTGGCGGTTCCGCTGGGAATCGACGCGCTCGTTCTGCAAAAAGACCTTGAGGAACTGGGAAGCACCGTCGGGCTGTTGGCGGCGCTGCAGCACGAAGATATCTTCATCGCGACGAACGACCCGCGGCCGGTGCGCGTTCGCACACGGCTGAGACACGCGGAGGGAACGAGGCCTCCCGAGACGACATGTTGACTCGACGGAAAGTACAAACATGGACTCAAGCACGAAGCTCGAATGACGAAAGAAATCCGAAAATCCAAAGCACGAACGAATGCGGGCGCGGTCTTAACACTCGTTTCGTGCTTAGTGCTTATTTCGTCATTCGGATTTCGTGCTTTCCGAGTCTGATTGACTCCATTTTTCAATGAGTAAGGTACGAATCGAGATGCCCCGGACGGAAGATATTCTCTCGACGCTGCGGATGGTGAAGCAGGAGCATCTCGACGTCCGCACCGTGACGATGGGAATCAACCTCGCGGGGTGCGTCGATCGAAATGTAAACCGAGTGTGCGAGGCCATTCGAGAACGGATTCTCGATGCGGCCAAGAACCTCCGTTCCACCTGCCATATGGTTTCGGCACGGTACGGAATTCCGATCGTCAACCGTCGCATCACGGTCACGCCCATCGCCCGCGTCGCGGATGGTTTCTCCGTCGAAGACATGGTGAAGATCGCGAAGGCGCTCGATGCAGCCGCCGCGGAGGTGGGGGTCGATCTGATCGGAGGCTATTCGGCACTTGTGCATGGCGGGTTGACATCGGCCGCACGCAACCTGATCGACAGCCTCCCGGAAGTGTTGTCGAGCACGGTGCGGGTCTGCGCGTCGATCAACGTCGCGACGACAAAGGCCGGCATCAACATGAACGCGGTCGAGATCCTCGGCCAGAAGCTTAAAGAAATCGCCGAGGCGAGCGCCTCGCAAAACGGCTTTGGCTGCGCGAAGCTCGTGATCTTCGCCAACGCGCCGGAAGACAACCCCTTCATGGCGGGGGGCTTTCTCGGCGAAGGAGCACCCGATACGGTGATTCACATCGGCGTCAGCGGGCCGGGAGTCGTCAAACGGGCGCTGCAGCGACTGCACGAAACCGTTCCCGATTGCACGCTGAATGAAATCGCTGAGGAAATTAAAGCGACCGCGTACCGCGTGACGCGCGTGGGAGAATTGATTGGCCGCGAAGTCGCGGCGCGACTGGGAGTGGCGTTCGGCGCCGTCGATCTTTCATTAGCACCCACGCCGAAAGTCGGCGACAGCATCGGCGAGATTCTGCTGCTGATGGGGATCGAGCGCATCGGCGCGCCGGGCACGACCGCGGCCGTGGCGTTGTTGAACGACGCGGTGAAAAAAGGGGGCCTGTTCGCCTCGTCGTCGGTCGGCGGATTGTCCGGCGCGTTTCTGCCGGTGATGGAAGACGCAGCGCTGGCGGCCGCCGTCGAATCAGGACATCTCACGCTCGAAAAGCTCGAAGCGATGACGAGCGTCTGCTCCGTCGGGCTCGATATGATTCCGCTTCCCGGCGACACCGATGCGGCAACTCTTGCCGGAATTATTGCGGATGAAATCGCGATCGGCGTTTTCAACAACAAAACGACCGCCGCGCGGCTCATTCCGGTCCCCGGAAAGCAAGCGGGGGAACGGGTTTCGTTCGGCGGTCTGTTCGGCGAATCGGTCGTGTTGCCGGTCCATTCCGCGGGGCACAGCGGCCGCTTCATCCGCCACGCGGGACGTCTCCCCGCCCCGTTGCAAAGCCTGCGGAACTGATGTTCCTGCAAGATGTTGCGCGCATTCCACCCGAATTTTCTTGCGCGAAACTAGTTTTTATCGGCAATCGACCAGTACGGTCTTGACCCAAAAAAAAGATTCCGATAAACATCCCGCACACGCGAACGGTACCCCCCTGGGAGATTCCTCCTCAAGTGCCGACGCGTCACCCGTCACTCTCACTTCGACCCCTCCTTTCTCACAAGTTTTCCGGTAGGAAGGTGCACATGTCTCGAAACATGGCTCGAGTGGTCCCGCTTTTGGGATCCCTGTGTCTCTGCTTGTTCGCTGAGCCCGTCCAGGCTCAGTGGTTCTCGTCCCCCAACCCTTGTGCCTGCGCACAGCCGGTCGTTCAGCCCTGCTACCAGACGGTCCCCGTCACGGAGTACCAGCAGGTACGGCAGACCGTGCAGCGGCCCGTGATGACCGTGGAGTACGTTGACCAACCGGTCACGACCTACGAACCGGTCACCGAAACCCGCACGGCCCAAATCCCGACGGTCTCTTACCAGACTGTCACGGAATGTCAGGCCTGCACCCGCAACTGCGGCTACTGGCAGACCAATTACCAGTGCAATCCAAAGATTTCTCCGTGTGCTTACGATCCCCGTCCCGGACTGCTGGGCTGGATGAACCGCACCGGCTACACGATTCGCCAGGCATTCACGCCGAACATCATCGCCCAACGCCAATACGTGCCGAACTACGTCACCACGATGGTCCCGGTGACTCGTCAAGTAGCGGTGCCGGGAGTGCAGCAGGTGTCGTACAACGTCACCCGCATGGTCGCGAAGCAGACGACGCAGAAAGTCGCCTACAATCGCTTAAGCTACGTCAATGAAGAAGTGGTCGTGAACCGGCCGGTGACCGTGATGCGAACGGTGCCGATTGGCAGCTCGATCGCATTCCTCCCCTTAGGCACCACCGCCACCGCGTTGGCCCCTCGTCCCGATCCGGCGAGTGCTCAAGGTTCCGGCCCGACCCGCTCGGCCGACAAGAACAACAGCCCGTACGAAGGCGATCGTCGCAAGAAGTCGGATGATGCGATCGATTCCTTTGGAAAAGATCCTGGTCAGACCGAAATCATCATCCCGCGGCGTAAGCCCGACCATCTCTCGAACGTGACTCCTGCTCGCCGTCCCTTCGCGGTGCCGACCGCCGTCCGCGCCGCCCAATGGACACCTCGCTCCGAACAACGAGCTTCCCACAACGGCCCTACACTCACAAGCCGTCGTGGATTCTCCGTTGCTGATGTCTCTCAGCGCTAGTCCGGTCGTTTTGATTTTTCCCGGTCGAGGCGTTTCAGGAAACCTCTGAAGCAAATCGCCGGACCCCCTCATCCGTCAAACACGGACCGCGCCCCTTTTCCAGCCGTTGGTTTCGCACTCTGCGAAAAATCTGGGTTTCCCTCGCGGCACCGGCTTCAGCCCGGTGCCCATTTTTTTTTGCGCCGACGAGATATACCACGGAGACACGGAGTGCGCGGAGAAAAACAAACGGAAAAACGAGTTCAATAAGGAAACCAGGAAGGCAGGAAAGGAGGAAGATCGAAGAATGGCTTCCACAACAATACGGCGTTTATCTTGATCCTGTGAAGCTGCTGATCCACGCAGGAATGATGGGCTGGAATTCTCCGTTCTCCTCAATTTTCCTTTCCTGGTTTCCTGCATTCCTTATTGATTACTCTTCTCCGTGAACTCCGTGTCTCCGTGGTGAATACCCCTGGTTCGACATTCGGATTTCGTGCTTAATCACTTCCCCTTCTGTTCAATCTTCGCCCAGGTGTCGCGGAGTTGCACCGTGCGGTTGAAGACCGGCTTCGAGGGTGACGAGTCGCGCGAGTCGACGCAGAAATAGCCGAGCCGTTCGAACTGGAACCGGTCTCCCGGCGCCGCCGTCGCCAAGCTCGGCTCCAGCTTGCAGCCGGTGAGCACTTCCAGCGACTTCGGGTTCAGGTTCGACTTGTAATCCTCCCCTGCCGGGACGTC
>CAZVJA010000217.1:5202-8641 GCA_964626885.1 uncultured Planctomycetaceae bacterium
CTTCCAGCGACTTCGGGTTCAGGTTCGACTTGTAATCCTCCCCTGCCGGGACGTCTTCGGGATCTTCCTTCATGAAGAGGTGGTCGTAGAGACGCACCTCGGCGTCGATGGCCCGTGCGGCCGAGACCCAGTGAATTGTCGATTTCACCTTTCGCCCATCAGGCGCCGAGCCGCCGCGCGTCGCCGGATCGTAGGTGCAGCGCAGCTCGACGATGTTCCCCGCCTCGTCCTTGACCACACTTTCGCACTTCAGGAAGTACGCGTAGCGGAGCCGCACTTCGCGGCCGGGAGCGAGACGGAAGAACTGCTTGGGAGGGTCTTCACGGAAGTCATCCTGCTCGATGTAGAGCACCCGCGAGAACGGAACTTTTCGCGTTCCCATCGCAGGATCTTCCGGGTTGTTGACGGCGTCGAGCTCCTCGACCTGGTCCTCGGGATAATTCTCGATGACGACCCGCAGCGGGTTCAACACGGCCATTACCCGGGCGGCGCGCTTGTTGAGATCCTCGCGAATCGCATTCTCGAGCACCACCAGATCGGTGAGGCTGTTGTACTTCGTGACGCCGATCGTCTCGCAGAAATTGCGGATCGATTCCGGTGTGTACCCCCGACGGCGAAGGCCGCAGATGGTCGGCATGCGAGGATCATCCCAGCCGCTGACACGATCTTCCTCGACCAGTTCCAGCAGCTTTCGCTTGCTCATCACGGTGTAGGTGAGGTTGAGCCGGGCGAATTCGATCTGCTGCGGGTGGTAGATGTTGAGGGCATCGAGGCACCAGTCGTACAGCGGACGGTGAATCTCGAATTCGAGCGTGCAGATCGAGTGCGTCACTTTCTCAATGGAATCGGACTGCCCATGGGCATAGTCGTACATCGGGTAGAGGCACCACTTGTCGCCGGTACGATGATGTTCGGCGTGCAGAATGCGGTAGAGCACCGGGTCGCGCATGATGAGGTTTTCGGCCGCCATGTCGATCTTCGCCCGCAGCACGTGCGTGCCGTCGGGGAACTCTCCCGCTTTCATCCGTTCGAAAAGATCGAGATTCTCCTCGACCGACCGATCGCGATACGGGCTGTTCTTCCCCGGCTGAGTGAGCGTGCCGCGGTACTCGCGGATTTGATCGGCGGAGAGGCTGCACACATAGGCCTTACCCTCCCGGATGAGCTGCAGCGCCCACTGGTAGAGCTGCTCGAAATAATCGGAGGCGTAGTACTCCCGGTCGTCCCAGCTGAAGCCGAGCCAGCGGACATCTTCCTTGATCGAATCGACGTACTCGACATCTTCCTTGGTGGGGTTGGTGTCGTCGAAGCGGAGGTTGCAGGTGCCGCCGAACTGCAGGGCGATGCCGAAGTTGAGGCAGATCGACTTCGCGTGGCCGATGTGCAGGTAGCCGTTTGGCTCGGGGGGGAACCGAGTAACGACGCGGCCGCCGTACTTGTTGGTTTTGAGATCCTCGGCGACGATGCTCCGCACGAAGTCGAGGGGGGTGGTCGGGTCTGCTGTACTCATTCTTGAGGCTCCGGCTTAATTCGGGTGCCAAATCTACGGTTCGGCGTGGCGGTGTAATTGATCCACTTGGCGTGCATGCCCCCGATATAGTTATCTTCGATTTCCGTGTGGCACTGGCTCTGCCAGTGTTTTGGGTTACCTTGACGCGTTCGCACTGGCGAAGCCAGTGGCACACGCTGTTGGTCATTTCACCCAACGTATCGAGCGTTTCTAAATCGGAACCGGTGGCAACGCAAGGGAAGCGGGGTGCAGCACTCAGACCCGGGCAATCGCCCGATCAATGCGGGCCAGGCACCGCTCCCGGCCGAGCAGATCCAGTGCGTCGTACAACCCCGGCCCGGTCGCTTTCCCCGTCACCGCCACCCGTACGGCGTGGACGATCTCGCCGATCTTAATCCCCTCCGCCTCGACGAATGCCCGCATCCGTCCTTCCAGACTGGCGGCGTCGAACGGCTCGCAGTCCACCAGGAGCGCGCGGAATCGTTTTAACACTTCGACCGCGTCACCGGCACGAACCCGCTTCTCGAACGCCTTTTCGTCGTAGGTCAGGGCGTCGTCGGCCACGAAGAATTCCGGGTAGTCGAGAATGTCGCTGAAGAGTTTCAGCCGGTCGCCGACTGCCGTGATCAGACGCCCCACAAAGGTTCGCGTCGCCGGATCGGGATTCTCGGGAATGATCTTCGCCTTGATTAGATATGGCAGGCAGCCTTCGAGCTTTTTCTCAGGCGTCAGTTGGTTCATCCAGTAAGCCTGGAAGCTGAATAGCTTGTCGGGGTCGAGCCCGGCGGGGTTCTTCACCACTCGCTCGAGCGTGAAATTCTCGATGATGGTGTCGAGCGACATGAACTCGGTTTTGTCGTCGAGCGACCAGCCGAGCCGGGCGAGCGCGTTGAGCACCCCCTCGGGCAGGTAGCCGATCTTCTCGTAATACTCGACCATCACGGGATTAAGTGTTTCTGAACTGCCGAGGCCGATCTGCGGGAAGACCTGGTCGGCGGCGTCGAACATCTTGCGGAATTTCGGGTTCTCACGGTACTTGCTGATGTCGCGTTTGCTGAGCTTCTTCGTTGTTCCCGGCGCGGTGACGAACGGAATGTGGGCGAAGACCGGCAGCGGGTTGCCGAGCGCTTCGTGCAACAGCACCTGCACCGGCGTGTTCGAAAGATGTTCTTCCGCCCGGATGACGTGCGTGATCTGGAACGCGGCGTCATCGACGACGGTGGCGAAGTTGTACAGCGGCGAACCGTCGGAGCGGACGATCACCGGATCGGGCATCAGCGAGGTGTTCCACTCGACATGCTCCCGCACCACATCGTCGATGGCGATTGTCCGGCCGCGCGGCACCAGAAACCGCACAACCCACGGCTTCCCCTCCGCCATGTACTGCTCGACCTGTGCCGGGCTGAGTTCCAGCGAGACCCTGCTGCTGAGGTAGGTTCGCTTCTCTCGGTCGGCGGTTTCCCGCTGTTGTTTGATTTCTTCGGCGGTTTCGAAGTCGCGATACGCCTTCCCCTCGGCCAGCAGTCGATCGACCGCCGCTTTGTAGATCGGGTTTCGCTGCGACTGGAAGTACGGTGCGTGCGGTCCTCCGACTTCAACTCCTTCATCCCAGTCGAGCCCCAGCCAGCGAAACGCGCTCAAGATCGGAACGAGTGCTTCTTCGATGTTCCGCTGACGGTCGGTGTCGTCAATTCGGAGGATGAACTGCCCGCCGTTATGCCGAGCCCAGAGCCAGTTGAAGAGCGCCGTGCGCATGCCGCCGATGTGCATGTAGCCGGTTGGGCTGGGGGCGAAGCGGGTACGGACGACGGTCATGGGGGGCTCGCGACAAAGGCCGGGTTACACGCGTGTCGGGTGGCACTGGAGGCTCGTCCGCCGGTGCGAATGCGAGTAACGGCTTGATGTTTACGCACAACAGGTACGGCTCGG
>CAZVJA010000218.1:0-8603 GCA_964626885.1 uncultured Planctomycetaceae bacterium
CAGCGCCGCCCACACCCGCTGCTGGAACGCCGTGCCGCGGATGTCGAGCGGCAGATTAACGCTGATATTTGGATTCTCAACGAGTCCGACGACCCGCGCGACCAGCGTCTCGAATGCCGGATCGCCGCCGAGGAACTGGGCATTCGAAAATTGGTCCTGCAAATCCTGGACGAGCCGTTCCGAATCGTCGCCGAGGGCGATCTCGCAAATCCCTTTATCCGTTGCGGCGACAAGGATGGCTCCGAGCGAACACTGGCCGACGGCGAAGCGGATCCGCGCGTTCCTCCCACCGGCCCGAAAGTCGGTGGGAGTCATGCCGAGATCATCCACGGAGCCTGCATAGGATCGTGAAGATGAGTTGTAGCCGGCCGCCAGCAGCGATGAAGTGACGGAACCATCGCGCGCGAACGCCGATCGCGCCCGTACGCGTCTCTGCGCGGCTGCGTAGGCTTTCGGCGTGACCCCGGTCACGGATTTGAAGAGTCGGTGAAAATGAAACCGGCTCAGCCCCGCCCCGTCCGCCAGCTCTTGCAATGTTGGCAGTTCGTCGGCTGTTTCGATCAGGCGGCAAGCGGCGGCGACGATAACGGCGTTCTGTTGTGTCGGCGAACTTTGTTCGGGGCGGCAGCGCTTGCAGGGGCGAAAACCCGCTCGCCTGGCGTCCTCCGGAGTCGCGTGGAAACAGACATTGGCACGGCGCGGAAGTCTTGCCCCACACGAAGGACGGCAGAACACGCCGGTGGTCCGCACGGAATAGACGAAACACCCGTCCGCCGCAGCATCGCGCGCGACGAGTGCCCCCCAGCGGTCGTCATCGGTCGCATAGTTCCCAGCCGGGGCCGGATGAATCGCGGTCGTCATCGTCTCTTGTCCTCTTCCTTCATGGCCAGTCTTGTGCTGATTCTAACCCTGCCGACCGCAAAGACACCTCTCTTTCTTGCTGGCGAATTGAGAAGTCCAGAATAAAGGAGGAGAACGTTGCCTCCCGCGATTCGACGGGTTCACAGGTTGCGACGCTCATGAAACTCTCGCTATTCAACTCCCGTTGACTCATTTTCCGAGGCCACCTAGACTTACGAATAGCAAGCCGGCACGGACGCTGGCCGCTTTTTCGGACGGAAGAACGTCCCCGACTGCTTTCCTCTTCGACATCCGACAACCAGCCAGACTCTCTGGACCCGCCCGCCCGGAGCGGACGAAATACCCTTCCGTTCCCCGACGAGGGGCTGCATGAATTCGCATACCCCAGCCATCGAGCAGTACGAGCCGGAATTCCGCGCGAGTTCGCCGCGCGCCGCGATTCCGAGCTGGCTCCTCTCGCTGGCATTGCATGCGGTGCTGCTCTACTTCTTTGCAACGCATATGGCGACTTGGGGAGATGGGTCACTGGCTTCGGCGGAGGGGGATTTTCGCGAAGTCGGGATCTATGTGCGGCCGGAAAATGATGCACGAGAAACTGTGCGACAGGACGAACCGTCGGCCGCGGAGCAAAGCATCGACAACGTGAAGCTCCAACCCAACCCGTCCCCGGTCAGTCCGCAGTCGATAGTTTCCGATCAGCCGCCGGTTCCGTTGACCACCCCTTCGACCTCCGCCCCTTCGATCATCGGCTCGGGACCGCCGGCCCCGATGCGCGTGCCGACGAGTGTATCGCAGTTGCCGATGTCGTCCGGGAGCATGTTTCATCCCTCGAAGACGGTGGGACTCGGTCCGGGGACGACAACTTTCTTCGGCGTGAAAGACAAAGGCTCGCGACTCGTCTACGTCATCGACTGTTCCGGCAGCATGCTGAATCACCAGGCGATCCGCGTGGCGAAAGCGGAACTGATGGCCAGTCTCGAAAGCCTGGAGCGGACGCAGCAGTTCCAAATCATCTTTTACAACACCAAGGCGGATCTGATGACGATCGCCGGGCGGGAGCAGGACAAGCTCTACTGGGCGACCGACGTCAACCGCCGGCTGGCACAAAACTATATTTCGAGCGTCCAGGCCGACAGTGGGACTGACCATATGCCGGCTTTACGATTGGCACTCAGCCTGAGTCCGGAAGTGATCTTTTTCCTGACCGATGCCGACCAGCCGCAACTCAGCGACAAGCAACTGAGCGACATCCGCCAGCTGAACGGTGGACGTTCGCGGATTCATTGCATCGAGTTCGGGGCGGTCCCGGAACTGGATCGGCCAAACTTTTTGAAGAAGCTGGCGCAGCAAAATGGCGGGGGCTATCGCTATCGCGACGTGACCGCGTTCGAGGGAACCGGACAATAGGGACGATGACGTCTTTTCATTATTCGAGAGAAGCCGATTTAAGCCCGGGAGGGCGAGGCTCCCGCCGAGCCGCTGCGTCCGAATGTCTGTGGTCGTTGCGGCTCCGCAGGAGCGTCGCCCTCCCAAAGACAAAGTTCTTGGGAAACGTGCAGAGAGGCTGTGGCTGTTGAAACGCTTGAACCTGAAGAACGTGATGCGATTGTGGCCGCTGCTCTTCGTCGGCCTGGCGGGAGCCGGTCCGGAGGGAGCGATCGACACCGTCGTGCTCCAGCAATCGGGGAGTCCTGGACGGATCACGGTTCACGGCAGCATCAAGGAGTACACCGGCAAGTCGCTGGAGATTTTCGTTGGCAAGGGGGGAAATCTTCAGACGCACCCGGCCGCGGAGGTGATTTCGGTCACAACACCGCAGAGTGCGGCGCACCGTCGCGGTGCGGCCGAATTTCTGGAAGGGAAATACGACGCCGCGCAGGAATCGTTGCGGCAAGCGCTCGAAGACGAACAGCGTCCCTGGGTCCGTCGCGAGATCCTCGCTCTGTCCATTCGCGCGGCTCTGCAGCAGGGCGATTACGGCACCGCCGGCGCGCGGTTCCTGCTCATGCTGCACAGCGACGCCGACACGCAGAACTATGAGTTCATTCCACTCGCCTGGAGTTCCGGTAAGCTCGATGCAACTCTGGCGGACCAGGCACACAGCTGGCTGGTGCAGCCCGTCGAAGCAGCCCGGCTGATCGGCGCCAGCTATCTCCTGGAAGATGAAATGGAAGGAGAGTCCGCGGCCCGCGCCCTGAACGATCTTGCATCGAGCACTGATGATCGCATCCGCTCGCTGGCCCGGGCGCAGCTTTGGCGGAAAAGCCTGCGTTCAAGGGAGTTGCCGCTCGATGTCATCGAACGGTGGGAAGCGCGCGTCGACGAGATGCCCGAGCGGTTGCGCGGCGGTCCTTGGTACGTGGTTGGACAAGGCTATCTCGCGCGGGGAGAAGCGCCGCGCGCCGCCGCGGCGCTGTTGTGGCTGCCCCTGGTGTTCGATCACGATCGTCTCCTCTGCGCGCGGGCCTGCGTCGAGGCGGCGGATGCACTCGCGACCATCGGCCGAAATGAGGAGGCCGGCCGATTGTACGCCGAAGCTGTGGACAAATATCGCGGCACGCCGGCTGCGGCACGAGCCGCGGAGGCGATCCGTAACCTGAACGTCGAACTCTCGGCCCCGCAGGAGAAAACGCGATGAATTCCCGTGGCCGACTCGAAGAAAGAATGATGCGGATTCCGCCCTGCTCGGCTATGAATCTCAAACCCACAAGCGAACGGTCGCGCCGACGAGGTTGGCCCCTGATGCTTGCCCTGACCTTGGTTCTGCTGCTGATTCCTGGAACCGCCTTCGCTCAGGAGAAAAGCGTGGTGTCCAACCTTCCGATGGACGTCCACGAATTCATGGAAGCGGCGGGAACGATCGGCATGTTGACAATCGTGCTCTCCGTGGCGGTGGTCGCGCTCGTCATCGAGTTTCTGTTTCGCATTCGACGCGGGGCATTCATGCCGCATGGCCTGGCGGAAGACACTTATCACCTGATCCAGCAGGGGCAATTCCAGCAGGCACAAACCCACTGACGAGAGAACGGCAGCTTTCTCGGATACGTGCTGGCGGCGGGATTGGGTGAGCACGGACTCGGTTACGCGTCGATGGAAAAGGCGATGGAGGACGCCAGCGCCGAACAGGCGGCGCGGTTCTTCCGGCGAATTGAGTATCTGTCGGTAATCGGCACCATCGCACCGATGCTTGGGCTGCTCGGCACCGTTTGGGGGATGATGCTGGCCTTTCTGGAATTCAAGGCGAAGGCGAATGTGCAAGCAGCCGATCTCGCCCCGGGAATCGCGCATGCCCTGGTGACGACATTCATCGGCCTCGTGGTGGCGATTCCTGCGTTCGCGGCGTTTGCGTACTTCCGCAATCGCATCGACGAACTGGTGGCTGCCTCGGCACAACTGGCGGAGCACGTCTTCGCTGATTACCGCCGAAATCAGGCGCTCCGGCGTCGTAAGAAACAGACGGGAACGAGCAATCCCGCTGCCGCGCGTCCCCCCGTCCCTCCGGTGACGTACAACGTTCCGTCCTTGGGAAAACCGGACGCGGCTCGCCCGCCAATCCCTTCGGTGACGATCGAAAAGGGAAAGATCGAAAGGGATAAAACGGGATGAGACCGACGGCTCGTCCACGACAATACGGGTTGAAGTTCAACATCACTCCGATGATTGACATTATCTTCAACCTGCTGATTTTCTTCGTGGTGACAAGCCACTTCAAACATAGTGAGACCGCGCAGCCGATCGAACTTCCCGAGGCGACGCAGATCGAACAAACCCGCGATACCGCGCCGCATCACCTTGTGGTGACGATCACCGCCGACGAGAAATTGACAGTCGGTGCGAAAGAGGTCGACGAGCAAGCCATCGAGCAGATGATTATTCAAGGGCAAGCGGAAGACCCGGCGCGGTTCGAAGTCTTGATTCGCGGGGACAGAACAACCCCCTACCGAAGAATACAGCCGCTGCTGTTGTCCTGCGCGCGCACCGGCGTGAAGAGTTTCAAATTTGCGGTATTGAAGAAGTAGTTGAGAGTCGAGAGATGCGAGTTGAGAGTCAGCGAAAGCGAAGGATGGCCCCTTCTGATGGGTTTTACGGTTTTAGGCCTCGAACCCTCGCACCATAAAACCCTACCTCCTGACTCCTTGCATTTCCTGAAGCCCGATAACCTGAAGCCCGATTCCTCATGCGTATCCCCTCGTACTACGATCGTAACGACCTGCGGGAAAATCCCGAGATGACGCCGATGATCGACATCGTGTTTCTGCTGCTGATCTTCTTCGTCTGCACCTCAACGTCGGGCTTGGTCGAATCCCTCTTCGGTTCGCAATTGGCGACCGGTGCGGTGGAGTCGCTCGAGCCGGTCGCACCGGAAGAGAAACCGTGGGCCACGGAGGTGTGGCTGCGCCTGCGGCACACGAATCAAGCAGAACCAACAACCGTTTCGCTCAACGAGCGGGAATACGACGATTTCCGAGAAGTCGAAGCCCAGTTACGAGCCCTCGCAGACGTCGCGCCGGACAGTCCTGTCATTCTCGATATCGGACCGGAAGTGCCGCTGGAGGATCTGATCCGCACGTGGGATACCTGTCGCGCGGCGAAGTTCCAGTCGATCCAATTCGCCGCCGATCCCGGAACTCTGGCGCGGCCGGCGGGAAAACGCTAGCGGTGGTTTCAAAACCGGGAGGGCGAGGCTCCCGCCGAGCCGCTGCGACCGAAAGTCTCTCGTTATGGCGGCTCCACGGGAGTGTCGCCCTCCCAAATACGTGGTTTTGAAACCGCCTGTAGCCAACTTCCGCGGTCCGCTCACTCTTCCACCGGTAGTTGCCAGTCGTTCTTTCCATAGCGATCGACATCCCCGCGGTTCGTCAGGTCGAAGTGCATCGGCGTGAGGGTCGCGTAGCCTTCTCCCAGTTCACGGACGTCGGTTCCCGGCTCCATCGACTTCTTGTCGCGCGGATGATAATCGCTCCAGTAGTACGCGCGGCCGCGCGGATCGATCCGTTTCTCCATCACTTCCGACGCCCACCGCACGCCGAGGGAGGCGATCTTCACGCCGCGCGGCCAACCGGACCGGTTCGGCGGAAAGTTGAGGTTCCACAACGACCCCGCCGGGGGATTTTGTTCGAGGATCTGCTGGATCACATTCACGGCGCGGCGGGCGGTGCGAACGTAGTCGAGCGGAGGGTCAATCGCGTACGACACCGCGACCGACGTGATGCCGAAGAACGCCCCTTCAATCGCGCCGGCAACCGTCCCCGAATACAGAACGTCGATGCCGGTGTTCAGACCGGAGTTGATGCCGCTGACGACCAGATCGGGGCGCGTTTTGCAGAATTGCAGGACGCCGAGTTTCACGCAATCAGCGGGGCGTCCCGCCACGGTCCAGCCCCAGTGCTCGTTGTCGCGTATCTCCTCCTGCACCATCAATGGATGCCGATAGGTAATACTCAATCCAACGCCACTCTGTTCGGAAGCGGGGGCAACCACTTGCACGTCCCCCAGCAACAGCAATGCGTCGCGCATCGCCTTCAAGCCGGGCGCATAAATTCCGTCGTCGTTCGTCAGCAATATTTGCACGGAGGATTTCCGATTCTGGGATTGGGGGCAATCGCGATAATAGTGAGTCGCCAATCGTGGCTTACGTATTCATTTGCGAAGATACACGACAACTGTCACGATGGGAAACGAGTCGCCGCGAACATCCGGCCGTCACTTCGAGGAACCTGGCATGTCTTCCGTCCCGCGTCTGTTCGCCGTCATTCCCGCCGCAGGGGAAAGCCGTCGAATGGGGCAACCCAAGCTGCTGCTTCCTCTGGGAGGGCGCTCCGTCATCGCGCGGCTGCTCGACGCGCTGCAGCATCCGATGATTCGTGAACGATATGTCGTCGTTCGGCCGGGGGATGAGCCGCTTCGTGCCGCGGCTGAGGAAGCGGGCGCCAAGGCGATCGTCCCCGCCACTCCGCCACCCGACATGCGGACGAGTGTTTCGCATGCCATTGCGGAAATCGAAAAGAGCCAGGCCCCCCAGGATGACGATGCCTGGCTGCTTGTCCCGGCCGATCACCCGGTGCTGAGCCGCGGGACGATCGACAAGCTGCTTGCCTGTTGGAATTCGACTTCCGCGACGATCCTGATTCCGACATTCGAGGGAAAGCGCGGCCATCCCACCCTCTTCCGATGGAAGCTCGCCCGAGAACTGGCGAGCATTCCCCCGGACCGCGGCCTCGACTGGCTCGTCCAACGGCATTCGGAAGAAATCGTCGAACTCCCGGTCGACGATCCGTCGATTCTCTACGATCTCGACACTCCGGAGGACTACCAGCGCCTGCAGCGGCAGTTCGGCTCGGGAAGGGACGAGGGATGAAGGAGGAAAGAAGACGGAGGACGGAAGGAGGAGGACAGAGAGAAGCAGTCGGCTGTTCCTGAAGTCTGAAACCTGAGCACCCGAAGCCGGTTTTTCAATCCGCAATCCCCAATCCGTAATTCACAAGGCCCGCAGCCTGATCTGTTCGCTTGACGCCGTCCACAGCCTCTCTAGACTTGAGGAGAAGTGGACAGTTTTATCGAGTTTGTGCGTGAGACGGAAACGATGGCCGAGATGGATAACGCTGCGTCCGATCGATTCACCGAACCGCGTTTTGATCTGCAGGACGAATTGCCGCCGGTGAAGCCCCCTTCGGCGGGGTTCATTGTGCAGTTGTTCGTCATTCCGGCGCTGATTGTCGCGGTGGTGGTGGGCATCTGGGCGCTGTTCGGCAAGATGGCCGCCGGCGAACAGGACTGGCGAGAATTGGTCGAGGAAATTCGGAATACGAACGAGCATCGCCGCTGGCGCGCCGCCAACGGACTGGCCTCACTGCTCAACAGCGATCAACGACTGGGCGAGAACGGACAACACCTCGCGACAAATCCCGACATCGCGCTGGCGCTGTCCGAACTTCTGCGCGAGGGTTTGCGAAGTCGATCGCAGAGGGAGGACGATGTCAATCAGCAGTCCTTCCTGGCGCTGACGCTCGCCCTTTCGGACGTGACGACGACAACATTCCCAGTCTTGCAGGAGGCGATGCAGCCGGAGCAGGACCGCGAAGTTCGCAAGAACGCGATCGCCGCGGTGGCGGTCGCCTCGGGACGACTGGCTGAACGAGGAAAGCCGGTGACCGACGCTGCGCTCGCACAAAGCCTGATCGCCGCATCGCGCGACGAGGACGCGCTGTTGAGACAGTCTGGTGCATTCGCGTTGGGTCTGGTGAAGGTTCCCGACTGCATCGAACGCTTGACGGTGATGATTAGTGACGCCGACGCCAACACGCGGGTGAATGCAGCCGTCGGGTTGGCGCGGCAAGAATCGACAGCGGGGCTGCCGGTCTTTCGCGAAGTATTTCAGGATGCGGTCGGCTCCAAGGGGCCGCACGCGGGTGATCCGGATCTTCAAGAGCGACTCCTCGCTGTCAAAAACGGACTGGCGGCTGTCAGCAAAATTTCGGACAAGTTGAACGCCGACGAAAAGGTGGAGTTCGCGAAGCTCATCGCACCGATCGCCGCTGAGCATACCGAACCGCGCCTGCGGACCGATGCCAACGAGGCGCTGCTGAAGCTGAAGTCGAGCAGCCGGTGAGCTCTGAGTCGGAATGAGTTGAGAATTAGAGCCATCCAAGCCGACGACTTGTCGTCGGATCAGCGGCCAAGAATGAGGGAGGAAGACGGAGGGAGGATGGAAGGTTCTAGGGTTTTAGGGTTCTATGGTTTTA
>CAZVJA010000219.1:0-8570 GCA_964626885.1 uncultured Planctomycetaceae bacterium
ACCTGATATTCGCATCAAGTCGGGATGTCTGTCAGCAAACATCGCAGCTTTGTTTAGAAGATGAGTTCCGCACCCAGCGTGAAGCCTTCCAGCCGGAATCCTCGGGAATCGGGGTCGAGGACATAGGCGCCGGTCGAGTCTTGTCCGATGTTGTCATGCGGGCGGCTGACTCCAGCCATAAAGATCAGATTGTAGGCGGCGTAGATCGCAAAATGCTCGCCGCACGGGACGCGGGAATAGACATCCAGGTCACCAAAGGGAGCGAAGGTGGTGTCATATTGCCTGGGATGCCCGTCGGGTGTGTTTTCAAAATTGTTCCGAGTCTTGAACTCAGCGAGGAACGTATTCACCCCGAGACCCGCCTTGGGTTCAACGCCGATCGTGAACCAGCGGTGCACGAGCTCGGCGCGGAGCCCGAACTGCGGCGCAATGATGTTATTGAAAACATCGATCTTGCCGGACGGATCGGCACTCGTATACTCTCCCGGGATGGCCAAGGCTTCCTGAATGGCGAAGTAGCGGAGCCCCCCCATCGGCCGAAGTTTGAAGCCTTCCCCAGGGACCGTGGGGTCCATGATAAAGTTGATGTCGGCTCCCCAGACATTGCTGGTGAAACGTGCGAAGGACGGCGTCGATAGGATGGCGACCAAATCGACACTGGCTTGCTCCAGCAGGAAGCCGCTCACCTCGAAACTGCCGAAATTCGTGGGTAAGCCCAGGGTCACTTCCGCGCCGTTGACGTTATGCAAACCAATCGATTCCAGATCGAAGTCCGGAGTTTGCCCGCCTCGCTCATCGATTGTCCAGTTGAGGTAGCTGAACCGCACCCAACTGCTCTCGATGGCACGATGGATCGCCTTTTCCAGTGGTGTGACACCCAACTCACCGTCGTCGTCAATTTCTTCATGTTCTGACCGAGTCACAACCGTGCCGTCGTAATCGAAATACCCGGTCCCCGAAGGTGCATTTACTGGAGCGAATTGTCCCATGCCGTAGGGCGACCCTCCCGAGACGGGGGCGCCGCTGCCGCCCAGGGCTTCTTCGTACGTGCTAAACCGAACAGCTCCCGGAGACCCGGAATAGGCCGGTCCCTGAGCTAGCAGGGTTTGCGACGTCAGACTACAAGTCGCGATCAGAACGCAGATTTTCAGGCGGCCGGCCATACTCATTTCCCTGGCGGTCCCACTTTTGGAGCGTAAGCCAATCCGCGCCGTTTGCGCGGGCGCAACACGCCGATTTTGCGAAAAGCATCGGTCGTAACACGAGTATCGGATGCGCGGCTTATGACACTTCGACAAAATCGAATCCGCAGTTTCAATTTGTGTCGATCAAGCGAGTCTGGGGAGACCCAAAGATTGCCAACGCGAGAATTCACGGAATCTGGGTTGACGTTAATGCCGGAGGGCTATTCCGATCCCTCGCAAGGGACGCAGAAGCCAACCCCGAGTACCCCTGGAAAGCTGAAGCCAGAGGGGCCTGCCTAACGAGCCTTCAAACTTTACTCAGTTGGCCAAGGCTTCCTGAATCGCCTTTTCCACATCGGTGTAATCCCAGAGATGATCCGGGTCTCCACTTACGAAGGTTCGAAGCAGCTTGCCATCCCGCCCATAGAGTCGGTAGTGCGGCAGTGCTCCCCCCTCAACTCCATAGGCTGACATCGCCTCCTCGCTCCCCCCTTCCTTGCTTCGCAGATTTGTGAAGCTGGAAGCGAGAGGGGCCAACGGCGCGGAAAGACGTTTGAGAAACTCCGGCTCGCGTTCATCCTCGGTCGCCTCGTCGAGAGCCATGGTAATCACGACCAAGCCCTTGTCTCCAAGTTTGCGAACGAGGTCAGCGTATTTTGGAAGCCCTTGAATACAGGGGATGCAATACGTCGCCCAGAAATCGACAAAAACCACCTTTCCTTTGTGGTGGGCAACTTCCGCTTCCAGCCCCTGAGGATCAACCGTTCGGAAGACGACGTCCTGTGAGGCGTCTTTGTCGGCCCTTACGGCAGCGTTGGGGGGAAGATCCGACGGAGACTTCTCAGCTTTCTGATCACTCCCGGCTGCCTTCGATGGAGTAGCCGGGGAGGGTGTCGATGCACCATTCCCGGGCTTTGCCGGTGGCGAATCACAACCCGCGAAGGTGACGCCGGCCAGCAACAGTAGACCAAGGAATATCCGCTCGCGAGGCCAATAGATCTCACCTACGCCGTGTGCTTCCCACCTGTGCGCCATCCGTCGATGCTCCTTCATCGTTGATTTTGACTTCGAGCCGCAGCACGCCCGCCTACTTTTTCGCCTCTTGGTAGCCAATCGAGCAGCCGAACTGCCGTGACTCCTCGACTTCGGGCTTCTTTCCGGCAAGGAGCGCCTCGACCGCATCCTTCAAATAGTGATGCTTCACTTCAGACTCTTTCATGTTGTCGTCGAAGGCCCCCATGTATGCAATCCGGCGATCCTTGTCGAGCACGAAGAGGTGCGGGGTCACCGTCGCTCCGAACGCGCGGCCTGCCTCCTGCGTGGCGTCGAAAAGATAGTCGTAATTGAACTTCTTCTTTTGCGCGCGCTCTTTCATTTTTTCCGGCAGGTCGGCTTCGTCCAGATTGCAGTTGATGGCAACGAACTCCACTCCCTGAGGTTTCATCGCTTTCATGAATGCAATGAAACGGTCCTCGTACGCTTCCGCCACGGGACAGTGGTTGCAAGTAAACGCCACAACAACCACTTTGGCTTTCTCATAGTCCGACAGGCTGTGCGGTTTGTCATCCACCCCCACCAAATCCTTCCAGACCGGGGCGGCGTCTCCGACATTCAATTTCTTATTGAATTTGCCAGCACTCACCGGCGAGCCGGCCAGCATCAATCCGAGCACTATCGACGATACGATGACCAGGATGCGAAGTTGCATAAACTTACCTCCCATTCCACACCGGGAACGTGCCAGGAGATGGCGCTGTTGAGTCGTCGCTGACTATCAGCCCAATCTTCCTTGCGGGATTCCTTCAAATTTACCGTTTTGGTCCCACATCCGTGATACACCAACCAGGCAAATACTTTTCGTTCTCCAAGCCTGCGAAAATTGTACCGCAAGACGCATCGGCAGCACAGCATGCGAGCGTTTCGGGAAGCGGGGTACATCTCTTCCCAATTGTTAATCCTGGGAAATAGGGAAGACCGTGCACACAGGGGTCGATTCGCTGAGCAATACCATACCTCGTGGAACAGGCGGCGATTTCAATGCGTAAACCTCGTAAATCCTCGAAGAATTCCCGAGGAAATCGATCTCCGATGTACACATCAGCGCCGAAAATCCCTCGGTTGACAGGTTTTCCAGGTCGTTGTAGATTCCACCATCAGTGTGTTTGGTAGTTCTGAACTGATCCGCGAACCATTCGTGCTGTCCGCAATCGAGTTGTAAATCCGAGAAGGGCCTTTCGGAAACGACGGCGGCGGCTGGTTGCACAGACCGAACGGTGGGAATCGGGTTTTTATACCGCGAAGGATTCCGCGGCGCAGAGTGTTATGACCGCCTCGTGCTGTCATGGAGGACAACGGTGGCGTTCTCGAGGCCTTGCTTGATCTCTCTGATCGCCGCGCTCGGATTGAGCCTTGACGGTTGTATGCCGTCTCCAGCGTATCCTCCCATGTCCCCTTTCCCTGGTCAGCCGGGGGCACCGGGTTCGCTGGGTATGACCACACCGTATTCCCCCGGGCAATATGGTCCACACGGTTACCCATCGCTCTCCCTCAATCCGTGGAAGCCCGATGTTCCCGAACGATCTTGGACTTCAATTGTAATCCACCACACAGCGGCAGAAGCGGGCAGCGTCGAAAGTATCCACGAAGCCCATCAGCAGCGTAAAGACAAAGACGGCAATCCCTGGCTGGGAATCGGCTATCACTTTGTGATCGGCAATGGCAACGGAATGGGGGACGGCGAAATCGAACCGACATTCCGCTGGCGCCAACAAATGCACGGAGCCCATGCCGGGGATCAGCAGCACAATCAGCACGGTATTGGAATCGCGATGGTGGGGAACTTCGAGAAGCACCCGCCGTCACCGGCCCAACTGGCGGCCGTGAAGAGGCTCGTGGCTACTTTAAAACTCGCGTATGGAATTTCGAGCAGTAACGTGATCGGGCACTCAGACATTAAGGCCACTGCCTGCCCCGGAAAGTATTTTCCGATGTCGGACGTGAGCCAGGGAATCGTTGAGTTCCCACTGGCCGAGAACGTCACCGGCGACGCTCCACCGAACGTCGCCGCGTTTCAAAGGAGTGTAAATCGATGACCCGACGATTTCCCGAGGAATTCTGGAACGACGGCTCGACGCGTGAAATACGATCGCGCACCAAAACGGCGGATGATCAATCGAACCGGTACGTCACGCGTACGGATGGGGCACACCCCGCAACGTCCGGTCTCGCCGCGCGGGAGTCGGCGCGGGAAGAGTTCCTTCGACAGCCGAGCCAGCACTCCGCGGTATTCGTTCCGCGTAAGTACGAACAGAACTATGCATACCCGCTGCTGATCTGGCTGCATGCCGACGGCGGCAGCGAGCGAGACCTCGGCGAGGTGATGCCAGGTATCAGTCCGCGAAATTATATGGGCCTCTCTTTCCGCGGCAACAGTTCCAAGACGACCGGATTTCCCATTGGTTATCGCTGGTCACCCACGGAGGAGGGAATCTCGCAATTCGCCGACCGTCTGCATGACACCGTCTGCCGGCTTCGGCGGGCGTATCACATCCACAGCGAACGCATCTTTCTGGCGGGCTTGGGTGAAGGCGCGACAATGGCGCTCCTGCAACTGCTGAAACACCCGGAGTGGTTCGGTGGAGCAGCGTTGTTGAATCCGCGGCTTCCACAGGGCTCATCGCCGCTGTCCCGTTACCGGCACCTCACCGGCAAACGGGTACTGCTCGCGGCCGAATCGGGCGCACAGCCCGCGCACAAAGCGGCGGAACTCAATAATGCGGGGCGATTGCTCTTCTCAGCGGGAATGCACGTCGAGACCGCAACATTCCCGCAGCCGGAAAGCTTCGCGCGCATGCTCCGCCGCATCGACCATTGGGTCATGGACGCGATTCAAGCGGAGCAGTGATCGCAACGTAAACGAAGCTCGCGGTCATTCGGCGTCGAAAGACCACGACACATCAGTGAAGACAAGCCGGCAATCTTGACTGCTCGACTGGAGCATGACCACCCGAAGCCCGCTACTGCTTCATCGCCGCGGCGAGAATCTTTGAGGTGCTTGGCCGCATGACGCGCGGATCGACCAGTTCCCCTTTCAGCAGCGTCGCGCGGACTTCCTTGCCGGAGATGAACAACGGCTTCTCGTCCTTGTGGTTCTCCATGAGATCCACCCGGCCGATCGATTCGTAGTAGGCTGCAAAGCCGACATTGATCGGCTTGATCTGCAAATCCCCTTTAAGCTTTCCGAAGATTTCCTGGGCGTCGAAGTCTCCCCAGATCGCGGTGCCGTCGGCATAGGGGGCATCGGCATGTTTGCGGCCGATGATGATGTTCGTGTACCCCATGTTCTGGCGGTAGATAGCGTGCATGACCGCTTCCTTCGGACCACCGTAGAACATCTTGATGTCGAGCCCCAAGAGCAGCACTCGGTCGGGAACGCTCTCGCCGCGCTTCTTCCAGAGCTCCACGTCGCTATCGCCGTCGCCGAGGGCGCGGTCTTTGATGAGAGCGTCGTAGGTCTGCATGCGGATCTCGGCGTTGACGTCGTCTCCTTTGACTTCGCCGATGAGCGGATTGAGAACCGCGCCCGCGTTCTTTCCTGCGCGCAACAGAGTTTCAAGACCGTAAACGAGTGCGTATTCGTGGGCGCGATGGAGCGGATTGCGCGTCTGAAACGCAACGACCGACTCCCAGCCTTTGCTCGCCAGCAGCTTGCGGACTTCGCGCGGAGTAAGGACCGCGCCGCCGAAGCTCGGATTTTTCGGCTGCGGAAGGGCACGAATCTCGCCGCCGATGAGGTGCGTCTTATCGGCGTCCCCTTTTAGAACCATATCAGCTCCGGGATGGTCGGTCCGCTCGGTGCCGTAAACACTCTTCAAGTAGCGGGGCTTGTCCCATTCAAAGACATCATTGATTTCGAGCGTCGCGACAGCTTCGCCGGACGGGGTCGTCAGCGCGACCTTTTGTCCCGTTTTCAACGACTTCGCCAATTCCGCGGTGACGGGGAAAGCAAGCGGAATCGTCCACGCGTAAAGCTTTCCGTTGGACTCGACGACAGATTCATCGAGGACGCGGTTGTAGGTCTTCGAGCACATCGGCCCGGTGAGGGGGCTCAGAGTTCCGTCGGCGAAACGGTAGACGGTCGAGAGATCAGCCGCCGATACCGGCACCTTCGGCAGCTTGCCAGCCTCGGCCTTGAACGCATCGATCTCGGCTGCCGACACAGTGCGGCAAACAGGTTCGGAAAGTCCACCATGCGGAGCAATCAAGTCAGCCATATCTCGCTCTTCCACCTTGTGCAGAAACGACAACGGAATCGGCCGCCAAAACACCAGATCGGCAGCCAAGACCAGACATTAGGGGAACGCCGGGGAAACGTCAAGCACGGGCGAATCCGTGGTTTTCTGCCGGAATCCGCCGGTTTTCGGCTCACCGAGGCATTCCCTCAGCACGTCACCCCCCTTCGTGGAGTCTCCACTTTTCAAATACCGTTCCGCCTGCAGCAGCAGATCAACTTGGCGGGGCGAAACTGGAACCGGCGTGCCGCGCGGGGGGACTTCTGGAACCAGCCGTGCGACGATCCCCTGGATGAGAGCCTCGATTCCCACCCCGATCATTGACGAAACGCGGATCGCTTCAGCCGGAACCTGACTCCCCCAAACGTCCTGAAGATCGCATTTGTGGGCAACGACCAGTGCATCGGGCCAGTCGGCCAGAAGTCGCAGGTCATCGGCATGCGGAGTCCGGCTGGTGTCGAGCAGAATCACCCGGCAGTCGGCCCGTTCGAGCATCAGCCGGGCGCGGTCGATTCCGGCGGATTCGAGTGTATCGGCGTTCTCCCGGATGCCGGCGGTATCAGCCAACTGCACCGGCCAGCCGTCGAGGGCGGTCTCTTCCATGACCACGTCGCGGGTCGTCCCGGGTTCTGAGTAAACAATCGACCGAGCGTAGCCTAGCAGAGCGTTGATCAGGCTCGACTTCCCGACATTCGGCCGACCGGCCAGTACAACCTTCCACGGCTGAGTGAGATGCAAGCCGAACTCGGCCCAGTGGAGAAGCGCGTCGATTCCGGCTACGACTTGAGTCAGCTGATTGTTGCTTGAGCCGTGCGATGATCCTGCTTCAATTGAACCATCGAGCAGTTCGAGCAACCGTTCCAGCGCCCGCGCCAAAATGCCGGACTGCTGTTCAAGAAGGATGGCGGCTGCCCGAGCGGTTGTTGCCCGGGCGAGCATCTCGGAACACTCGGCCTGCAGGCGCCCTTCCGTGGCTCCAAGCATGTCGCCCCAGGAGACGGCCCAATATCCGACAGCTTGCAAATCTTCCAAAATTCGACGCGACGCCGCTTCGCCGCCGTGACAATGAATTTCCACGACCCGCTCATCACAGCGGCAAACAACAACCTCTTCCGGCGCGTCGATCCCCCACCGTCCGAAGAGGACCTTCCCGAGCGATTGTTCCGTCAGTTGCTTTACACTCGCTGCACGAAACAACAAAGGGGACACACGCTGCCAAAGCTCCGGATCGCCAACAATGCGAATCGTCGCTACCGCCCCACGTCCCCGCGGCGTCCAGACGGCTGCCAGCGGCGGCGAGTGTTGCGGCGTGTTGGGAGGAGTCGGGGTCATGGAAGTAGGAAAATAGGTGTTCGGGGTTTAGGGAAGTCGGCTTCATTGCGAATGGAAAAAGGCTTCAAGCTGTCAGGCTTCGGGCTTCAGGAAGACCAAATTGCTTCTCTCCGTCTTCCGTCCTCTGTCCTGCATCACTCTTCTCCTCTGGCTCTCAACACTCATCCGTCAGCTTTTCCCCTCTCTTACAGCCATTACCAACCCTTGCAGCGCCAGGTGCGGTTCCCAGCGGCCGTCGGGAAACTGGGGTGCTGCCAAGGCTGCGCCGCCACCGGTAATCAAAACAAGCGGAGCGGTCTCCCAGCGTTCCGCCAACCGTGCGATCAGTTCACGAATCGCGCCGATCTGCCCCCAAAACAACCCGCTGCGGAGCGCCTCGCGCGTGTTGAGGCCGAGCGGCTCTCGCGACTCCTCGACCAGTTCCTCGATCGTAATATACGGGAGCAGCGCCGTATATTGATGCAACGCGCGGGCCGAGAGCTCGAAGCCGGGAAGGATCGCTCCCCCCTCGAACGCTCCATCAGCCGATACCGCATCGACAGTCGTCGCGGTGCCGGTGTCGACAATCACGCAGGGAGTTCCCGCCGGGCGAACGACATTGGCCGCCACCGCGTTCAAGAGCCGGTCGATCCCTGCCTTGCGAGGTTCCGCCAGCCGCACCATAAGCGGAAACTCTGCCGGGTCGTCGATCACGCGCGGCTCGGGCCAGCCGTTCTTGGGCCAGGACGAGAGTAACCTCGCAACACCGTCGGGATTTGCGCCG
>CAZVJA010000220.1:0-8517 GCA_964626885.1 uncultured Planctomycetaceae bacterium
CCGCCAAGCCACACCGCCTTGTTGGGGGTGCCGTGAGTCTGTTGCACGATGATATCCGGGGTGTGCTGCCAGGCCACCTGCCCGTGAAGCGCATCGGAGGGAGTTTGCGGCAGGTTCCCGGAAGATACAACCGAGTGGCCGGACGATGTGACTGTGTGGTGAACGTTATCGATGATCTCGACCGCCGCGTGTTCTTCAGCGGGGACGACACTCTGATGTGAAGTATGGACCCCAAAAAACCCAAATCCCAAGAACGCCGCCACGGGTAGGAGTAACCCCGCCAAGATCACCACCACGGCCAGGGCGGCGACCGGCATCTGCCGCCGTTTCATCCAGGCGCTAATGCCGATCGCCAGAAGAACCAGCAGGACGAACAAGGCCGTCGCGACGAGAATCGTCACCCAGGCGAAATCGACGGTCGTGGTCGTGGGAGGAATGCTATGCATGGGGTTTGCCCTCCATCAGCGCCGCCCGGTCGCGTGGGGGAACCCACGCGGCCGCGAGTTGCACCACGCTCGAAATCGTGGCGGCCCACATCACCCCCCACCACTGCGGGAAGGCCCAAACGGTGACGAGGGCCAAGGCCAACATGGAAGTTCCCAACAGCGACATCGCGCGGAACCGCCCCGGGCGGAAGGAATCGCAATGCCACCACCAGCGTCGGAGTGCCAGCAGCCCGCCGAAGAAGACGAGATAGCCCGCCAGCGACGGTGCGCCCGAGAAACGCAAGTTTTCGATCAACTGATACGGACCGAACGAATGGAACATGTAATCGCCGAATTTTCCGGCACCGGACGTCGTAAAGGAGCTTGGCATTCCTCCCAGAGTTCCTCCGGGCAAGAGCGCGTTATCGAGGTAAAAAGCCGACAAGCCGACGAGCAGGCCGAGTCCCAGGAACATGATCCGCCGTGTCCCCGCGTCGACTTCCACCCCTTCCATTAGCTTCGACAACGTGAGAATCCCCCACGAAGCGAGCAAGGTCGTCGCGGCGAAGAGGCCGATCTGTTCCGGCGAATTCATCAGAGACGGAAAACTCGCCAACCCGACTGTGATCAGTGCCGTGCACAAGCTAGCCAGCGCCAGCGATGCGGTCAGTTCCGACACACGGTAATGCCACGACAAAGCGCGCGGAGTGTTCGGCGTGAGCATTACCTGCCGCTTCGGTTTCGGCGGCGGAGGCATGACCCGCGCTGCCTGCGGCATGACGGGATGTGCAGCTCCGGCGGCATACACCGGCTGCGCGGGAGGGGGAGCGTGTCCGTGCGGGGTGCCGACCGGTACGCGCGGCGACGGCGTGGTGGCATACCGGATGAGGCGGAAGATGAAGTACAGCATCAGAATTAGGATGCCAATCCGCACGCCAGAATCCACAACCGAGAACAAGCCGCCGCGTAATGCAAAAACGAATAGCACACATCCGCCGATCATCGCTAGCCAGAATCCCGTCCCAGCCGGCGAATGCCAGAGCGGCTCATGAGTGGTGTGACGATCTGCTAGACGGCCATGAGGATACGTGCCGTTCGGAGCGGGGGCCGCCTGACCGGGAGGCGTTGCGTGCCTTCCCTGTTCATGCGGTGCGCCACGACGATGATGCCGTGCGTCACGTGCCGCGTGTTGAATTTCCTGCGCCCATTTCTGCGCCTGCTGTGCCGCTGCCTTGGCATGCCGGGCGACTTCTTTCGCGTCGCGGGCGATCTGGTCTTTCAAGCCGAATTCGCGCGGCAGCGGAGGAGGAACGTCACGCCGTGCCGCGGACGAATCGGGCACCGTGTGTCCGATGAACGATTCTTCCGGGATGTCACGGGGAATGTCGAATCCACGGAGCGCCTTGCGAAAGTCCTCGAGCAGTTCCGCGGCGCTGGGAGTTCTGCGGAGCGGATCTTTTTCGAGGGCCCGCGCAACGACGGCGCGGAGCCTCGCCGGGATTGGTGAGAGATCCGGCCGTTCGGAAAGATGCTTCATCAGAATCTCACCCGCCGATTCGCCGACGAACGGCACCCGGCCGGTAATCAGTTCGTAGAGCATCACGCCCAGGCTGTAGATATCGACCTCGCGTCCGTAACGGCCGTGGGCGACTTCGGGAGCCATGTAGTACACGGTGCCGACGCTCTGCGTCTGCGCACTGCGATGACTTTCGGAAATGAACTTCGAGAGACCGACGTCACCGATCTTGACGACGCCGTGCTCCGAGAAGATGTTCGCCGGTTTGAGATCGCGGTGCACGATGCCGCGGTCATGCAGAAAGTTCAGCCCGTCGGCCATGCCCGCCAGCCAGTGCTCGACGTCATCCATCGGCATGCCGTGCGGGAATTGCTCGAGCACGTGATTCAGGCTCTTGCCGGAAACGTACTCCATCACGACCCAATGGTCGCCGTCGGCGTCGGTGCGAATGTCGAAAATGGTAACCAGGTTTGGATGCTTGAGATTCAGACATTGCGTGACACCGCGCAGCTCGACATCGAGATGCTGCTTCAGCAGCTTCAACGCCACCTCCTTGCCGGCGTCCGACAAGGCGTAATACACCTCGCCGAACCCGCCGCGATGAATGGCGCGCTTGATGGTATATCCCTCAAGCGGCTTCGATTCTGGCTGAAAGGTGAATTTCATCGTTCGTCCGCCGTGGGGTTTACCGTCCCGATCCTCGTCTATCAGGACCATTGTTTCCGGGGGCATGGTCACTTCCCGTAAGTTTGAATTCTCATCGGCCGCCGCGCGAAGAAATACAACAGGGCTCCCAGGAAATGCAGGAACACCATCACGACCGTCCAGATGATTTTGTCGTTCCCTTCGCTCGGCTCATTCGTCAGGCAATCGATCAACATCCAGATCCAGAAGGCAAATGCCGCGATCACCAAGCCGATCGCGAAGATGACGCACAAAACGCCGAACCATGCATCAATTGCGAAATGATTTGCCATCGACCGTCCCCCTTGCGCTACTTCCCGTACGTCCGAATCCGCTCCGGGCGGCGGATGAAGTAATAGAGGATCGATCCGAGTACCGGCAAAACAATAATGACGATCGCCCAGATCACCTTGTCGTTTCCGACACTCGGCTCGTTCATGAGACAGTCCAGCAGCATCGAGGCCCAGATAATAAAGCCCACGATCCAAATGGCTATCCCGAACAAACTGCACAACACTCCCATGGTTTCCCGTTCTTCCCTCGATTCGATGTCTGTTTACAGTATTCGTTTCGCCGACCGTTCCGGCGACGCTGTCTGGTCTACTTTGTTTCTTCGATCCGAAACCGCACATCCAAACCGGTGACGATGTCTCCCGGCTCAATCGCCGCATCTCCCCCCGCCACCTTGCCGGCAATCACGAGGTCGGAGGAGGATTTGCAACGGAAGCCCCCGTCCTTTCGATAGAGCAGCACCGATTCGCTCCAATCGGGACAGCGGATGTGATTTTCCCGGCCCGCTCCGAGCAGGCAGGTTTCGTCCATCAGCACCACGCCATCCACGCTTTGCGACGGGCGATGATCACTCACGAAATCGAGCACCGCCGTCGCGCTCAATACTGAAGGAACGCGGAATTTCAGTCGAACCGTCCCTCCGAATTCCAGGGTGTAGTTGTTGTTGAGATGAGCCGCTCCCTCAACGATCCGATCGGCGACCTTCGCCGGCGCGTGTGCTTCGAGCAGATAGTTTTCTCCGCTCCGGACGAACGTTGCATGCAGCCTTGAGAGGTTCGCCATCAGCGGGATATCCGCCGAATTTCCGTCGTGCCGCGGGCCGCCGATCGTTACCCGGCTACCGAGGCAGACGAGGTAGGCTCCCACGCCGTCGATCCAGATTTTGTAACGGCTGGGATTTTCCACGTTGCACGACATCCGTTCTGGAGGGGTAAGCGCTGCCGTTTCCATATCCGCCGCCCGAGTCCAGTCGAGTTCCCGAAGCCACCACGCCTTCAGGCTGTTCAGCACATCCTCGACAGTTTGAGCCACGATTCGACCGCTATCATTTAGAGTAACGAGTTTTCCGACCAATTGGTTCACGACTCCGCGGAAATCCTTACCACTTCATACTCCGCAAGCCGTTGAATCCACTTCTTACCGCCCTGAGGCAACGGGCCCGGGTCGTGGGCCCGTTGCCTGCCGAACGTGTCTGGTCCCGGAGCTGCTTCCTTACAGAGCCGGCGACTCCACTTTCGCCGTCGTGGGAGCCTGCTCCGGCTTGGCATCTCCCTGGAAATACGTGTTGATTTCCTGGGTGATGTTTTCGACCGGAACTTCCGTGACCGGCTCCTCAACCGGAATCAGCCCCACGAACTTGCCGTCCGCGTCAAGCATCTTTTCCTTCACGTCCAACTGCTTGTTCAACTCGGCGATGAGCTTCTTCACGCGGGTCAGCTCCGAATCGTCAATCTCCAGCGAGCTGACGGTTTGAGCCGCCTGCAGCGTCTTCAGCCGGGCTCCCAACTGTTCGACTTGAACTTCCAGATCCTTCTTCGCGGCCAACATGCCGTCGAGCTTCTGCTCGTGGGCACGGAGCGCTTTCTCGCGAGCCTTCAAAATTTCTTGATCCCGCTTCAGTGTTTCTTCAGCCGTTTTGAACCGCGCGAACCGTTGTGCGAGGTCGCGTTTTACCTCCTGCGAGGTATACGTGCGGCTGGCGTATTGGAACGTCGAGCCCCCTTTCTCCAAGTCTCCCTTCAGCGTGATGATCGCCGATTTCTGACGGCTGATCTCGTCGGACTTGCGGGTGATGTCCCGGCTCATGTGCTCGATGTCAACCTGCTGCTCGGCGATGACGTGCATCGAATCACGAATCTCCGGCACAAGCCGCTCGACCATTTTGCGGGCCCGTTCCACTTCGAACTCGATCGGCACTTCGCGCTTGACCGCGTCGCGTACCGACGAACCGGCCGTCTTCATGTAACTGAAGACATCCCGCCCGAACACAAACCCCCCGAGCAACAAGGCTGCCACTGTTCCGATCACTGCTTTCTTAATCATGACTTTGACTCCTCAGTTTTCGACCCGAGACACAAACACATTCCAATTTCTGGAGGGCGGGGATCTGCCCGCCACATCCAGTTGTTCGCACCCCCGTTGGAAATCTTGAAAAAAGTTCAAATTCTTCAAATGTTGCTGGGATTTCCGGAGATAAGTGCGATGCCACCAGCCGATAAGCCACGGTAACTCTCAATCCCGTAACACCTTGCCGTCGAGGGACCACAAGGTTATATTGGCGGGCGTTGATTTGTTTTCAGGCTGGCAGGTGCGTTACGCCAACTCGCGCACCTCGCGGGCTAATTTCACTCCCGCCGGAGGCTGACCGATGCTCCGCATTCAGGGCCGACCTCACGCCCCTTGTGACGGCATATCCCGGCGAACCCTGCTGCAAGCGGGGGGCGCGGGGCTGTTCGGCCTGAGTCTGCCGCGTCTGCTTGCGGCCGAATCATCACTCAATCTGGCTACGGGGACTCGGGCGAAATCGGTCATCTTTCTGTTCTTGTACGGCGGGCCGGGACAGCTCGAAACATTCGACCTGAAGCCGGAGGCCCCCGCCAAAATTCGCGGGCCCTTCAAGCCGATTCCCTCCCGCACACCGGGACTGCTGATCTCCGAGCACCTTCCCAGAATCGCGAACATTTCGGACCGCTGTTGCGTTGTCCGGACGATGACGCACCCGTACAACGACCACAGTTCGGCGGGGCACTACCTGCAGACGGGGCATCCGTGGCACGTCCCGATCGGCGGCGGCTTCAACACCACGCCGAAAGATTGGCCCTCGATGGGGTCGATCGTCGAATACATGGCACGCCACAACGGCGACGGGGCAGCCCGCGATCTGCCGTCGTACGCCGTCCTGCCGAATTATCTAGGACGGTTGCAAGAGGATCTTGTCCTGCGTCGACCGGGAGAATACGCCGGCTGGCTCGGCCGCGCCTACGAACCGCTCACCACCGCCATCGACAAGAAAGCGCCGAAGGACAACCCCTACTGGCGTGACTGCGCTGACGAAGAACTTCGCTACCAGATCCAGGGGCTCGTCAATCAGAAAGAGATGACGCTCGACCGCATGAACCTGCGGCGCTCGTTGTTGGAGCAGTTCGATGCCGAACAGCCGGCGCTGGAACGCCAGGTGGCGGTCCGCGCGTACAACGAATTCCAGGAGCGGGCGCTCGCGCTCGTCACGTCGCCCAAGACGCGCGAAGCGCTCGACATTCGCCGCGAGCCGGCCGAGCTGCGCGATCGTTACGGGCGGCACCTGTTCGGTCAGTCGACCCTCATGGCGCGGCGATTGGTTGAGGCTGGGGTGCGATTTGTCACGGTGCATTACGACTGCGTCGACGGTTACAGCTGGGATGCGCACGTCAACACCAACGACATGCAGAAGCACCTGATGCCGACGTTTGATCAGGCTTTCTCGGCACTCGTCACCGATCTGGAGGAGCGCGGCCTGCTCGATGAAACGCTCGTCATCGCACTCGGCGAGATGGGACGCACGCCGACTGCCACCGGCGCGTGGGGTCGCGGACACTGGAGTACTCTATTCCCGGCGTTGCTGGCCGGGGCCGGTATTCCCGGCGGAACACTCTACGGCACGTCGGACAAAGACGCTGCCTATCACACCGAGAAACCGGTCCGGCCGGAAGACTTGGCCGCCACGACCTTTCATCTGCTCGGCATCGACCCGGAATCGCGCGTTCCCGATCCGCAAGGCCGCCCCACGCAAATCGCTGAAGGGGGCTTGGTGCTGCACGAGTTGATCGGGTGAGTCCGAACGGTGAATAGCGATCAGGAAAGACGGGCTTCAGGTTGTCAGGCTCCGGGCTTCAGGAAAACCTGTGATTCAATGTCGATCAACCACCGGTGGGAACCAACACCATTTCTAGCTTGTGCTGCATATCCTTTTTGAGGGTTCTGCGCATGCCGCCACCATACAGGATCGACTTCGATGACAAAGAACCTGCGATTGTTTGTGCATCGATTGATGAAATTGATGCGGCACTCGATAGACTTTCTGTAACAAGCGAGTTCCCAATTCTGGTTGATGTATCGATTCCCGGGTTTATCCTGAACATTGGTCTTGCGCTCGATCCGACATTCGTCGTTATCAATGCCGGAGACATTCCGGACGGAGATTACGTCATTACCATCGGCGATGACTGCGAAGAGGGGGTCGTCGATGTCTATGGTTGCGGCTATCACACTCAAATAGAAAGGCGCCATCTCGTCCCGTACCGAATGGCACGGGCAGCACTTCGACAATTCATTTTTTCAGAAACATTATCTGACGAAGTTCACTGGCAAGATTGGGGTGGTCGAGAAGTCAATACATCCCCATGGAGGAGAGGGTAGTAGTCCTTTAATGAGTCGGGCGAACTCTTTTGTGGCTGCATAAAACATTTACCCAACGCCTCTCGCCCGGTATCATGGGAGCCGGTCAAAAGACGCTTTTCCCGGAGGGGCCATGTTCTCAATCCTCGGCCGCGGTGACAGGTTGTGCGACGGCATCACGCGCCGCGAAATGCTTCGCATCGGCGGCTTGAGCACCCTCGGACTCTCGCTCCCCACTCTCTTACAAGCCCAACAAACGCCGCCGCCGGTCGGCATCATCAACGACCCCACCTTCGGCCGCGCGAAAAACATCATCTACGTCTGGCTGCAAGGGGGACCTCCGCAGCACGAAACTTTCGATCCCAAGCCCGACGCGCCCCTCGAAATCCGCGGTCCCTTCAAGCCGATTCAGACAAACGTCCCCGGCATCGAGTTCTGTGAACTGCTGCCGCGCACCGCCCGCATCGCCGATAAGCTCGCGGTCGTCCGTTCCATCGCCACGAATACCGACCTGCACTGCGCGAGCGCCTACGAAGTTCTCACGGGCTACAAGTATCAGGGACAAAACTCGCGCGTCATCGCTCCCACCGATTGGCCGTACTTCGGCTCGATCCTCAAGATGGTCAAGCCGAGCGAGAAACTCCCGCCGCTTACCTCGGTCTGGATTCCGCAAATCATGCGGCTGAATGAAAACGTCACGCCGGCGGGGCAGACCGGCGGCTTCCTCGGCCGGCAATGGGACCCCGACCGTTTCAACGGTGATCCGTCGCGCGCCGATTACAAGGTCGAGGGGCTGCGGATGAACGACATTCCGCCAATGCGACTCAAGCGGCGCGTCTCGCTGCTCGAGCAGGTAGATGAGCATTTCCGTCGCGTGGACGATAGCCGTTCGATCGGCGTTTATGACCGCTTCCAGGAACAGGCGATCGACTTGCTCACCAGCGGGCGGGTACAGGAAGCGTTTAATCTCGCGAACGAACCCGACAAAGTCCGCGACCGTTACAGCCGCACGCAATGGGGGCAATGCCTGTTGTTGGCGCGACGGCTCGTGGAAGTCGGTGTGCGGCTGGTGCACGTCAACTGGTCGCGCGAGGCGGGAGACTCCGCTGTCGACAACCCGATGTGGGACACGCACGCCCAAAATGCCGACCGCGTCGAGGATGTCCTCTGCCCGATGTTCGACGTCGGCTTCACCGCGCTCATGGAAGATCTGGAACAACGCGGACT
>CAZVJA010000221.1:0-8498 GCA_964626885.1 uncultured Planctomycetaceae bacterium
CTATTCCAAATTCGGTTCCCGCCAATGTCGCCCGGTTTTTTTCAGGAGGCGATCGGAGGCGACCGGGCCCCAGGAGCCGGCGGGGTACGGTTCGGGGATGGTTCCGTTCTTCTCCCAGGCATCGAGAACCGGCGTGACGAACTGCCACGCGGCGTCGAGTTCGTCGCTGCGGGTGAAGAGCGTGTTGTCGCCGCGGAGCACGTCGAGCAGCAGCCGCTCGTACGCTTCGGGGAGTCCGGTTTCAAAAGCGGTTTCGTAAGCGAAGTCCATCGTGACCGGGTGAATCTGGTACTGCATTCCTGGCCGCTTGGTGCAGAACGAAAGAGAGATCGACTCGCGCGGCTGAATGCGGAACACGAGCGTGTTCGGCTGCTGGCCGACGAGATCGCAAATGTCCCCCTCGCATTCGACGGTTGTGAAGAGGTTGAGCGGCGGGAGCTTGAATTGAATGGCAATTTCGGTGACACGTTCCGGCAGACGCTTGCCAGTTCGGAGGTAGAAGGGGACGCCGGCCCAACGCCAGTTGTCGATGCGGACCTCCATCGCGACGAACGTCTCGCGGCGGGAGTCTTTCGGGATGCGGTCTTCCTCGTGATAGCCGGGGACCGGCTTGCCGCCGATGCTCGCGCCGATGTACTGCCCGGCGATGGCCCATTGAGAGATGTCTCCGTGGCTTCCGGGAGAGAGCGCCTGCAAGACCTTAAGTTTTTCGTCACGCATGTTCTGGGCACGAAACAGAGCCGGGGGTTCCATAGCCACGAGACAAAGGAGTTGCAGCATGTGATTCTGCAAGACGTCGCGGAGTGCCCCCGATTTGTCGTAATAGCCGCCGCGGCCACGCTCCATTCCTTGCGATTCGGCGACAGTGATCTGCACGTGATCAACATGGTTGCGGTTGAACAGCGGCTCGAAGATCGAGTTTCCAAAGCGGAACAGCAGGATGTTCTGAACCGTCTCTTTGCCGAGGTAATGATCGATGCGATAAATCTGATCTTCGGTAAGGACGCGGCTGAGCGCATGGCTCAGCTCCTGGGCCGAGGCGAGATCGTGGCCGAACGGCTTTTCAAAAACGACACGCAGCTTGCGGTCGGAATCGGTGCCGGGAATCAGACCGGTTTGCGGCAGCGCTTCGACGCAGGGAATGAACAGCTCCGGCGACGTGGCCATATAGATGACATGTTTGCCCGCCACGCCGGATGTTTCTTCCGCGTGCTCCAACGCGGCTCCGATGCCCGCATAGGCGGAGGGGTCGGCCAGATCGGCGCAATGATAATGGAGTCTGGCCGCGAACTTCTTCCAGCGGTCGGGATCGATCCGACCGCTTCGGGCGTGGTTCGAGAGGGCTTCGAACATTTCGTTGCGGAACTCTTCATCGGTTTTCTCTCGACGGGCGATGCCCACGATCGGCGCGCGGTCGGTGAGATAGCCCTCCGTCCAGAGGTGATACAACGCCGGGAGCAGCTTGCGCGCGGTGAGGTCACCCGAGGCGCCGAAGATGGCGATGACGGCTTCTTCCCCTTCGGGCGCGTGCACGGGAATCTGCTGCGTGAAATGGTGAACGCTCGATTCAGTGGCCATCGGCCGCGTCTTCCTTTCCCTCGAACAACGAACCCAGCCGCTGGGGATTCAGCTCTCTCAACGACTGTACAACAATGTTGGCGTTTTGTAACTCCGCCGGTTTTCGTCCGGTGCTTGCCAACCCGACACATTTCATTCCTGCCGCGCGTGCCGCCTGAATTCCGACCGGTGCATCTTCGATCACCACGCATCGCTCGGCCGGAAACCGCAGACGCCCCGCTGCCAGTAGAAAAACCTGCGGGTCCGGCTTCCCCCGCGAGACATCGGCACCGGTCACGCAACTGGGAAGTCGATCGCCGACGCCGAGGAGTTCCACGACCAAGCGAACATTCTCCGGCGGTCCCGATGAACCGATGGCCATCGGGATGCCGGCCGCAGCGAGCGAGTGTATCAGATCCCGGGCTCCGTCCATTGCCGGAAAATCCGCCGCGATGATTTCTCGAAAGATCGCCTCTTTACGGTTTGCCAGTTCCCGGATGCGGTCGTCGGTCAATTCGGAGCCGTCGGACCACTGCTCGGCAATGACCTCGGGGCTGGTCCGGCCAAACCCGCGGACGAAGTCCTGCTCGGAGTATTCGCAGCCGCATTCGCCAGCCAGCCGTTTCCAGCTTTCAAAATGGGGGGCATACGAGTCGATCAGCACCCCGTCCATATCGAAAATCACGGCGAATCGAGGGGTCATGGGAGAATGTGTTTCGTCGGTTCCCAAGTTTAGAAGGTGTCTCGGATAGGATGCCTCATCTCGTACCGCGGTTCCGGACGTGCCGAACCGTATACTCCTGGACGAGGATCTACACGATTTCCGCTCAGTCCGGCAACTCAGGTCGATCGCGTGCTGCTCCCCTGAGTTCGCTATTTTGAATACCGGCCCGGTATTTTGGTCTCATTCTGGGGGCCCATCGGATTGCAGGGGTCGCGAGTTGGGCGGGAAAGGGAGCCTGCAAAAAGGGAAACTTCGCGGTGGTTTCGGTTGAAAGAATCTTGTGTTGCCCTCATAATCAGCGGTCCGTTTGTTCGAGGGAAGTCGGCGAGGTTAAGGAACTGGCTGCATGGCGATGTTGAATAAGGTGGAAATCAAGAAGCGGAGGAAGAAGCGGGCACGTCTGAAGAAGAAGTTGCGCTGCCGTTTCTGTCCCGATGGTTGCAATCATTCGCCCCGCCCCATTTACGTCGATTTCAAGGATTTGAAGACCCTCCGCGCGATGGTAGATCGCGAGGGACATCTCCTTTCCCGTCGCCGCACGGGCAACTGTGCGAAGTACCAGCGGGCCGTTCGCCGTGCCGTGTTGCGGGCGCGTTTCATCGGCCTGCTGCCGTACGTTTCCGAAGAGTAGTCGGCTCGCCAACGGCTTTGGTTGTTCCTTGGGGACGCGTTTTCGGGCGTTTCGCGGGGATGAGACGCAGCTGCCATTTTCGCTCGCGCGCCGCGACCGGGTAGAGCTTAACCCAGGCGTTGCCGCGCATTCCAGCGTGCGCGCCGCCAAGCATCGGCTTCCGTCCTGCGAACCCCGAGACCTGTTTTTGAAAAGGCACCGTTTCGGTTCCAGCCAAAACCGCAGGTTGAGAAACCTGCATGCGGTGTGCGACGAAATCCTGGGATCATCCGCGGGGTGAAATTGCGCGACAGCAACTTGATCCAGGATGTCATCAGCATGCGGGGCGGTACTCCGTGTTAGCGGTTTGAGGTGAGCAGTCCTTTCCGATACTTGGCCGCTGCCAAGCGGAGTTCAACGACTCGTGAGGATCAAGGCAGCGAACAATCTTGCAGCCACTGCAGGATACTGGGACCGATGGCAGTCTGTCAAAAAATTCACAGAGCGCGGCGTGCGGCCGCGCGGCTGTACATCGCGTTCTTGCAAAGGGTGCCGGTGGATTCCTACTTCTCAAACGTCGGCGACCTGCACGTAGCGTGCATAAAAGTTCGAGTCAAGCCGGCGCGTGCGGATGCCAGGATCGGTGCATTTGAGCAGGATGGTGAAATTCCCCTTGGTCTTCGGCTCCCAGTGGTGACACCAGATGCCGAATGGAAGGTCCGGCAGTTGCGCTACCGATTCGGTGACCGGCTGCCATTCATCCTCGTACCGAAAGCGAATGGCGAGCTTATCGCTCGGAGCCTCTCCCCCCCAGGAGATTCCCAGCACGCGATAGGAGACCTTTCCATTGAGCTTCCATTTCTCGACACGGACCGGAATAGCGGCGAGATCGAGAGTGGCGGGGAGGAACTCACTCGCTAGAATCGGCGTGCGTTCCCGGCGATGGGTTTCGACGTCGATCTCCTGGTGGGTACGACCGGCAAATTCATGCATTTGCGCCGTCGCGGGCTCTGAGTCATCGACGTACTGAATTTCGTTCATCCATTTGATGTCACAGCAGCCGTACCAATTGGGGACGATGAGCCGAATCGGGGCTCCATGGTCGGGAGTCAGCGGAGCGTCGTTCATCTGTGTGGCTAGAAACGCCTTCGCCTTGGCCAGTTCGTCGAACGTGAAGATCCAGCTTGCCCCGGGGGTTGAGTGGGTCGATTTTGTCGTCCGGTCATCGAATCCGGAGATCAGCACACGCGTCGCCTTTTCGTTCGGCGGTGCAAGTTCGAGCACTTTCGATAAGGGGGTTCCGGACCATTTCGCAACGCTGAGCAGGCCGAATCCCGATCCAGAGTTGCCAGAGCACTCGATGAGGACCGCCCCCTGTGGAGAGACAAACGGCTGAAGTTCCTCGATCGGCAGATCCTTTGCCTCGCGGGCCAGGCCATGCACCTTGATTTTCCAATGCTCGCGAGAACTGAGAAGATCCGGATACTCGGAACGGATGAAGAACTTGTCTGTTGGGGTGAGGCGAGTCTCGGGTTCGATCAGGGAAGCCAGGTCAATCAGCTGGCGGCAGTCGTGCCCCTTTTGGAACCTGGTGTTGAAGGGTTGGTGATTATCGCGAGCAAACGGGAGCGCTTCGAGAAACTCTCCCCCAGTGAACGGCTCTTTGAGATCGGTGCCAGGGAGCTTGCCGGAGCCGTCGAATCCGACGGGAGACTGTCGGATAGATTCTCGTCCGCCGCATCCCGAAAAATACAATGTGGCCGCGCCGACGGCCCCCTTCAAAAAGTTCCGTCGATCGAACGATTCCCGTGGCATGACCGCCTCCTCCCCTGTTGATACTACGCCGACAATGTTCGTCGCAAGGGTTGATGAGCAGATGATTTTCGGTGAATTCCGGAACTTTCTCTACACACAGAATAAGGTCATCCGGACAGAGCGGGGCGATCCCCGTCCGTCCGACCAAACTGGGGATGAGAACGTATCTTCACCCCGTGTCTATTCCTTATGTCTGACAGAATCAGGGGGCTGCGACGGTTCTGGCTGCCAAGTTGACAGTTTGTCGGCACGGCGGAAATTGGCAGTGATGTTGCAAGTGCTTATTTAAAGGTTATTTGTGAGTTGCTTCTTGGTTGGCACACTGATTGCATTCCGTCGCGGCGGGAGATGGTGCGGATTGTCTCCCGAGCGATCATTGACGCAATACCCAGAGGGTCGAATGAGAGTCCTTTGGGTCACAATAGGTCCAAACAAGTGGATTGAGGAGAAGCTGTGGCTAAACTGTTGACCTTCGATGAGGACGCTCGGAAAAGTCTGCTGGAAGGGGTTTCCAAGCTGGCCAAGGCTGTCAGCAGCACACTGGGGCCCCGGGGGCGTAACGCCGTGCTCGATAAGGGGTGGGGCGCGCCGAAAGTTACAAAAGACGGCGTGACTGTGGCCGAGGATATCGATCTGGAAGACCCCTTCGAGAACATGGGGGTCCAGCTCGTTAAGGAGGCCGCCTCAAAGACGAGCGATGTGGCCGGCGACGGAACGACGACCGCGACGGTGCTCGCGGAGTCGCTCTATCGTGATGGATTGCGTTTCATCGCTGGCGGGGCCGACCCCATGTCTCTGAGCCGTGGTGCCCAGAAGGCTGTCGCCGCAGTGGTCGAAGATCTGAAGAAGCTCGCCAAGCCGGTCGACGCCAAAGAGAAGAAGGCGATTGAAACTGTCGCCACGATTGCGGGGAACAACGATCCCGAGATCGGCCGGATTCTGGCGGATGCCTTAATGAAGGTTGGCAAGGACGGCGTGATTACCGTCGAAGAGGGGCGGCAGGTTTCGACTGAGGTGGAGTTGGTCGAGGGAATGCAGTTTGAGCGCGGGTATCTCTCGCCTCATTTCGTGACTGACCAGGATCACCAGGAATGCGTGATGGAGAACTGCCGCATTCTCATCTATGAGCAGAAGATTTCCACCGCCAAGTCCATTGTTCCACTGTTGGAGAAGATCTCGAAGGCGAACGTCCAGATCCTCTTGATTGCGGAAGACATCGAAGGGGAAGCCCTCGCAACTCTCGTCGTGAACAAGCTGCGGGGCATTCTCAAGGTGTGTGCGGTGAAGGCGCCCGGCTACGGCGATCGCCGCAAAGCGATGCTGGAAGACATTGCCGTGCTCACCGGCGGCCGCGCGATCTTCAAGGATCTTGGCGTCAGCCTCGAAAGCGTGGAGCTTAAGGATCTCGGCGTGGCGAAAAAGGTTCGCATTGATGCCGAGAACACCACCATTGTGCAGGGGGCCGGGACGAAGGCCGCGATTGAAGGGCGTGCCGAGCAGATCCGCCGCGAAATCACCGTCACCGACAGTGAGTACGATCGCGAGAAGCTCCAGGAGCGGCTGGCGAAGCTCGCCGGCGGCGTAGCGCAGATCAACGTGGGGGCCGCTACCGAGACAGCCATGAAGGAACGCAAGGATCTCATCGACGACGCTCTCGCGGCGACGCGGGCGGCGATCGAAGAGGGGATCGTTCCCGGCGGAGGGGTTGCCCTTCTGCGGAGTGCCGATTCGCTCAAGAAACTGGAGCTCTCCGGTGACGAGCAGTTGGGAGTGGCGCTGGTGCAGCGCGTGCTCGAAACACCGCTCCGAACGATTGCTCAAAACGCAGGTCTCGATGGGGCTGTCGTCGCCAACAATATTAAAAAGTCCAAGGAGAAGGCGTACGGATACGACGCACTCAACGATCGCTACGGCGACATGTTTGACTTCGGCGTCGTTGATCCGACGAAAGTCGTGCGGAGCGCGTTGCAGAATGCGACCAGCGTGGCATCGCTGTTGTTAACGACCGATTCCATCATCGTTGAAGAGCCGAAGAAGGAAGAAGACGGCCACCACGACGATCACCACCACGACATGGGTGGCATGGGGGGAATGGGCGGCATGGGCGGCGGCATGGGAGGTATGGGCGGCATGGGAGGCTTCTGACGAGCGCTGTTTCGTCAGCGGGCTTTGGCCCGAAGCTGGCTCGTTGCCGCGGTTTTCAAGTTTCAAGCTAGAACAGTTTTGTAATTCAGCGTGATCGAAATCTTCAGTGCTCCGGGACTGAAGGTGTTTGGCATACAGGGATCAAGGATCGTGGAGTTTAGAGCATGCAATTGAAACCACTCGATGATCGTGTTGTTGTGGAACCGCTGGACGCGGAGGAGCGAACCGCCGGGGGAATTGTGCTTCCCGATGCTGCGAAGGAAAAACCGCAGCGCGGCACTGTGCTGGCTGTCGGCCCCGGGCGCCTGCTCGAAGGGGGAGAGCGTTGTGCGGTGAGCGTCAGCGTGGGAGATCAGGTGTTGTTCGGCAAGTACGGCGGCACCGAGATCGAAGTCGATGGCAAGGACGTGAAAATTCTCCGCGAGAGCGACATTCTCGCCAAGATCGTGAAATAGCCGCCGCGCTCGCCCGGCGGGTGCTTCACCCGCGGCGATGCCGGTTTTGTGGTTGCACCGGATAGTGAAAAGAGGAGTGTTCAGGCGTGGCAAAACAACTGCTGTTTGAAGACAGGGCGCGGCTCAAGTTACAGCGCGGCGTGAAGAAGCTCGCCGACGCGGTCGCAGTCACGATGGGGCCCACGGGCCGCAACGTGATCATCGAAAAAAGCTTCGGCAACCCGCTCGTCACGAAGGACGGCGTGACGGTCAGTAAAGAAGTCGAACTCGAAGATCCGTTCGAGCACATGGGGGCCAAGCTCGTCAACGAGGTCGCCACCAAGACCAGCGACATCGCCGGTGACGGCACAACGACCGCCACGGTTCTGGCTCGCGCGATCTACGACGAGGGACTGCGGAGCATTTCGCTCGGCGTCAACCCGATGGTCGTGCGCCGCGGAATTGAAAAAGCGGTCGAGAATGCCATTCAGGCGCTCGAAAAAGCCGCGAAGCCGGTGGAATCGAAGGAAGAGATCGCTCAGGTCGGCGCCATTTCGGCGAACAATGACCCGTCGATCGGCAAGCTGATTGCCGACGCGATGGAGAAGGTCGGCCGTGACGGCGTCATCACCGTCGAGGAAGGCAAGGGGGGCTCGACCACTCTCGATTTCGCCGACGGCATGCAGTTCGATAAGGGCTATATCTCTCCCTACTTCGTCACAAATCCGAGTGACATGACGGCGGTGCTTGAGAACTGCTACATTCTGATTCACGAGAAGAAAATTTCCAATCTCCGCGAGTTCGTGCCGCTGCTGGAAAAAGTTTCGCAGTCGGGCAGGCCGCTCCTGGTCATTGCCGAAGATGTGGACGGCGAAGCGCTGACCGCATTGGTGGTGAACCGGTTGCGGGGTGTGCTCAACATCTGTGCCGTCAAGGCTCCCGGCTTTGGCGATCGCCGCAAGGCGATGCTCGGCGACATCGCGGTTCTCACCGGCGGTACACTGCTGTCGGAAGACCTGGGGATCAAGCTCGAATCGGTCGAGCTCAGCCATCTCGGCCGGGCGAAGAAGATCGAAGTCGACAAGGACTCCTGCACGATCGTGGAAGGAGCCGGCGATCAGAAGGCGATCCAGGCGCGGGTGCAGCAGATCCGCACGCAGATCGAAAATACCGACAGCGAATACGACCGCGAGAAGTTCCAGGAACGGCTCGC
>CAZVJA010000222.1:0-8498 GCA_964626885.1 uncultured Planctomycetaceae bacterium
TGTGTATGGAATAGGGATACAGAATCACCTGGGGGAGAAACAGGTAAATCATGGCGAAGAAGGTCATGTATCCGCTGCCGACGGCCGCCGCCAACCAGGTGGTGCGCACCGCCAGTTCGGGGCGCCGCTCGCCGATTCGTTTGCCGACCAACGTCATCACGGCGGTTCCGAAACCGAACATCGGAATGAACGCCAGCGAATTGAGGTTGAACGCCAGGCTGCTGGCTGCCAGCTCGATTTTGCCGATTGCTCCCACCAGAAAGATAAACAACGAGAACCCGGTGACTTCCGCGAACCATTGCAAACCGGTCGGCAGGCCGTAGCGGAGCATCTGACGGAAAAGATCGCGATCAAACCCGCGATTCTTCCAGAAATGGTACTCGTGCGCCTCGCGCGGGCGCGCCAGCAATACGATGAATGCCAGCGTTCCGGCCACGTACGCGATGTTCGTCGCCCAGGCGGCCCCGGCGATGCCCATTGCCGGAAACGGACCCTTGCCGAAAATCATCAGATAATCGAGCACGATGTTCACGGCCGCAATGAGGAAGTTCACCAGCATGACGATGTGCGTCTCTCCCCGGCCGCTGTAAAAGCAGGAGAGGGCCATCGACATGACGAGCGGCAATGTGCCCACGCACAGGATCGAAAAGTAGCGTGCCTCGAGCACGCTGACTTCCGGGTCGTGGCCGATGAGGCTGAACAATATTCCTGACAGCGGGATAAACCCCATGAAGAGCACGCCGCCGACCGCCGACAGGTAGATCGATTGCCAGACCGAAGCCGCCACCCGGTCGTTTCGCCCGGCCCCGTCGTATTGCGCAACGAAGGTATTAGCGTAAGTCGCGGTTCCAATGAGAATGCTCATGACAGTCCAGTGAAACGTTCCGGCGGGCAATGAAGCTGCCATCGCGTCGGTGGAATACCACGTCAGGAAGATGCGGTCGATGATGTGCATCAGCGACAGCGATCCCGAGCTGAGGACCATCGGAATCGCGACTCGCAGTAACTCCCGCAGGCTGCCAGGTTCCGCTTTGGGGGGATCCTGCGGGAGCATGAGATCGAATCCTATTGGGGCGATGCAGGGCCACGGATCTTTTCGACGGGACACCGCCGAACCGAAACAGGTTCGCGAACTCCCGGGCTGAATTTCCTATTTATAAGAAACCGCTCGCCAATTGTCGCCGGGAGTGACCGATCTGAGGAATCAGCGCAAAGAAAAACCGCGAGTCCCCTCAAGTTGGAGAACCCACGGTTTTCGGGTCAATCTCTTCCAGATGGCGACGGTGGAGTCGCTTCGAGAAAGGCGAGGATCGGGTAGTGGCTGGCACTCACCGTTTGGTGATCCCGGCCTTCGATATGTGTTTAGGCCCTCCGTCGGAATCGTTGGGAAGAGTTTGCCCCGCGGAGCCCGAAGGCTCCATCTATTTTTTCCGAACCGGTGTCTCGTACTGGGTCGCTCGCTAGCTCTTTTCTTTCGCCGGATGTTCGGTTCGGTGTTTCGCTCCGGCTGGTATTTGATCGGCTCTGGAAGGGGCCGTCATCGACTATTTTGAAGATTTTTTTAACCCGTTGAGAGTGCCCCGCCCCAGCCGATTTCACACGGCAACCGGGAAGACTATACTACTTTAGCTCAGTTTCCCGCGCCGGGTACGAATTTCCGATCTCTTCGTGAGTCAAATTGGTCTCGAACGGGAGAGCATTTCCAGGATTCAATTGGTCTGCCTTCTCGCAACAGGGTCTGAAAAATGCAACAGCGACAGAGCGTCTCATCACCCGAATACACTCTGAATCACACCGACGGTTTCGGTCGCCGGGAGTTTCTCAAGTTGGCTGGAGGGGCCGCCGCCCTGCTGACGACCCGCTTGCGTTCCACAACTTTGGCCGCCGACTCCGCCGATCCTTACGGCGGGTTTCGGATGGGACTGCAAAGTTATTCGCTGCGCGGTTTCGACGAAAAGACCGCCCTGACCCACACGAGGAAGCTCGGCATTAAATACTGGGAATCGTTTCCGGGGCATATCCCGCTTGGAACACTTCCGAAACACGTCGCGGAACAGAAAGCCCTGCTGCACGACGCCGGCGTCACTCTGATGGCCTACGGAGTGGTCGAATTAGACGCCAACGAAACCAAGACCCGCGAAAAATTCGATTTCGCGAAAGCGATGGGGATGAAGTCGCTCAGCGCGAACCCGAAAAAAGACAAAGCGACATTCGACCTGCTCGACAAAATGGTCGAAGAATACGATGTCGCGATCGCCATCCATAATCACGGTCCCAAAGCCCGCTACGACAAGATCAAGGATGTGGCCGAGATCGTCAAAGACCGTCATCCGAAGATCGGCGCCTGCGTCGATACCGGGCATTATCTCCGCAGCGATGAAGACCCGGTCGAAGCCATCGAAACGTTCGGTCCGCGCGTCTTCGGCGTCCACCTGAAGGACGTGCGAACCATCGACGATGGCGGCAAGAGGGGAAAAATCTTCACCATTCTCGGGCAGGGAGACCTCAACATCCTCGGCTGTCTCAAAGCGCTGCGCAAGTTGAACTATGACCTCTGCCTGGCACTCGAGTATGAAGAGAACGAGAAGAACCCGCTCTCGGATATCGAAGTGTCGTTGCAGGCGGTTCGCGACGCCGTGAAGAAGCTTGGCTAATCCTGACCAAGCTTATTGCTCGGCGCGCGGCTCAGCGGCCGGCGCGCGAGCAGTTCTTCATCAGCAGCCACCCGAAGAACCCGATGCTGATCAGCAGTATGCCGTACTTCTCGGGGGTCATGTGGTGCCAATGGTTCAGCAGGTACGTGTGGTAAAACTTCAGGTAGCTGCTGACAAAAGCAATCACTGCGAACATGGCTCGGGCCTCACATAGGGCAGGCTGGCAGTTGAATCGCCGACCCGCCGATGTTCCGCGTGCCGGCCTACCGATACGTTCGGCATAACCGGCACGTCCGGGCGCACTCTCAGTGCGAGAGAGTGCGACCTCCCGCAAACCTACCCCACGAATGGGCCCCAGGCAAATTTCGGCGTTGCAAAATCTCGACAATTTGTAACGTACAGGAGGCCGACCACGGAGACACTGAGGACACAGAGAGAAAGGCAAAAAAACATTTGAATAAGGAAACAGGAAGGCAGGAAAAGCGATAGCCAGGAGATCGCAATCGACCAAACGATCGTTGGTTTCTCCTGGGTTCATGGCTTCCTTATTTTTATCTTCCCCGTGACTCCGTGCTGGAGCCGCCAGCCCGTCACGTGCGCACCACCAGGTTGTCCCGATGGATGACTTCTTCGTACTGCATGCTCCCCAAGGCGGCGACGATCCCATCCGGCTTCTTTCCCGCGATCAATTTCGCCTCACGGGCGCTGTAATTGGTCAGTCCGCGCGCGAACTCAGCCCCCCCCTTATCGCCCAGCGAGACCACTTCCCCTTTCTCGAAGTCCCCCTCGACAGAGACAATGCCAATCGCCAGGAGTGACCGGCCCGACGCCTCAATCGCCCTGCGCGCCCCATCGTCGAGCACGAATTTTCCTTTCGGCCGAACCGTATAGCCAATCCACCTCTTCCAGGCCGGCAAGCTAGCCCCGCGCGCGAGGAACAACGTGCCGACTTCCTGTCCCGCGAGAATGTCGTCGATGATGCCGGGGCGCGTGCCGTTCGCGATGATCACATTCTCCCCAACCGCCGTCGCCATTCGCACTGCCTCCAGCTTCGACTGCATTCCTCCCACTCCGCGAGTGCTCCGTGTCGGCGCCGCGAGGTCGCGGAGAGAATCGTCCCACTCGTCGATCAACGGAATCACTTTGCTGGCGCTATCGGCGGGGTCGCCGTCGTACAACCCGTCGACCACCGACAGGATGATCAGCAACGGATCGTTGACGAGGTTGGTCACCATCGCCGCCAACTGGTCGTTGTCACCGAATTTGATTTCATCGACGCTTACCGTGTCGTTCTCATTGACGATCGGCACGACGCCGTACTCGAACAGCGTATACAGCGTGTTACGGACGTTGAGATACCGCGCCCGGCTTTTGAAGTCGTTGGCAGTCAGCAGCAACTGAGCGGCATGGTATCCATGCTTCCGCAGGCAGTCGTCGTACACGCGGATCAGATGCGCCTGCCCAGTGGCAGCCGCCGCCTGCAAGTGCGGTAGATCACTCGGGCGTTTCGCCAGCTTCAGTAAGCCGATCCCGGCACCGATCGCCCCGCTCGAAACCACTACCACCTGCCGGCCGGAGGCCTTCACCCTGTGGATTTGCTCAGCCAGGATGGCAATCCGCTCCAAGTCGAGCGTGTCGTCGGGGCGCGAGAGGGCGTTGGTGCCGATCTTGATCACCAGCGTCCGGGCTGTTTCGATGATTTCCCGCCGTACGAGGTTATCCATGAGGGGCGTCATTCTGGATGGCGAAGGGTCCAATTTCAGGCGTCCCACGGTATTTAATCGAATTGTCCGCCGGGGGAAAGCGAACCTCGGGCCAGACGAGCATTGCACCGGAAATTCGGCTAGTATGACGGAGCCTTGATCTGAAACCCTTGAACCTCCCTCGAACCTACCAGAGGAGACACCATGATCCGCTGCCTGAAGCCCGCCACCTGGTTTTTTGCCGCACTCTGCACCGCGGCCCTGCTCTTCCCATCTTTCGCTTCCGCCGACGTGCGGCTGCCGAATGTGCTCGGCTCGCACATGGTCGTGCAACGGGATGTTCCGCTCCCTGTCTGGGGTTGGGCGGAGCCGGGCGAAGAGGTCACCGTGACCTCGGGAAGTGCAAAAGCCTCCACCAAGGCGGACGCCGATGGCAACTGGAAGGTTCAACTCCCCGCTCAGAAGATCGGAAATCCAATTTCAATCACCGTCGCAGGCAAGAACAAGATTGAGTTGACCGACGTCCTCGTCGGCGAAGTCTGGGTCTGCTCCGGACAGTCGAACATGGAATGGAACGTCCAGATTTCCGATAACCCGCAGGAAGAGATCGCCAACGCAAATCATCCGCAAATTCGCCTGTTCCACGTTCCGAAGAAACCGGCCGGCAGTCCACAGTCGAACGTCGACGCGGCCTGGAAAGAATGCACCTCCCAAAACATCCCGACTTTCTCGGCGGTGTCGTATTACTTCGGTCGACACCTGAACCGTGAATTGAACATTCCCATCGGTCTGATCAACACGTCGTGGGGTGGTACCCGGATCGAGCCCTGGACCCCGCCGGTGGGATTTGAGGCGACCAAAGAAGTTTCCGACATTGCGAACATCCTCCAGCAACTCAAGGAGATGAAGGAGTCATTCCATAAAACCGAAGTCACTGCGATCGCGAACATGCGGGCCTGGGCCGACGCCGCCGAGAAGCAAGCCGCCGCGGGAGACACCGTGACTCCGCCTCCCGCTTGGCCCAAGAGCCCAATCGAAAGCCATGTCATTCCGACCGGTCTCTACAACGGCATGGTGCATCCGCTGCTTCCCTTCCCGGTTCGCGGCGCCATCTGGTACCAGGGAGAATCAAACCTGGCGGAGGGATTGCTCTACCACGACAAGATGCGGGCCCTCATCAGCGGTTGGCGGTCCGTCTGGAACAATCCTGAAATGCCGTTTCTGTTCGTGCAGTTGGCCCCTTACAACTACGGCGGCGATCCGGAGCGGCTCCCCCTCATCTGGGAAGCTCAGGAAAAGACCCTCGACGTGTCGAATACCGGCATGGCGGTCATCACCGACATCGGCAACACCAAGGACATCCATCCCCGCAACAAGCAGGACGTCGGCAAGCGGCTGGCTCTGTGGGCTCTCGCCAAGACTTATGGACAAGAAGGGATGGTCTATTCCGGTCCGCGCTACAAGTCGATGAAGGTTGAAGGGAATAAGGTCCGCATCTCGTTCGACAGTGTCGGCGGCGGACTCGTTTCACGCGACAATCTCCCCTTGAGCTGGTTCACCATCGCCGGCGCCGACAAGAAATTCGTCCCGGCGGTTGCGGAAATCGAGGGCGACAGCGTCGTGGTTTCGTCCATCAAGGTGAACGAACCGGCGGCGGTCCGCTTCGGCTGGCATCAACTGGCGGAGCCGAACCTCGTCAACAAAGAAGGACTCCCCATCAGCCCCTTCCGGACCGACAAGTAACATCTTTTCGTCAGTCAGCAATCTATTCCGAACAAGGCACGCTCTCCGGATCGTGCCTTGTTCTTTTTTCGAACGTCCGATTTCAGGATTCGGGCAATCAGGCTTCGGACTTCAAGAAATGCCAACCGCTTCTCTCTGTCCTCCATCCTCCGTCATCTGGTTGACCGCTGATCCGACGACAAGTCGTCGGCTTGGAGGACACTTAACCCCATGACCTACCCCCGCCACTGCACAACGGCAATCTTCTGTGGCGAAGTGATCCAAACTGCGGCCCATACAGATTGATTCGCCCCAAAGTTGCTGGGCAATACCGGTTCTTGGGAACAACACTTCGGGTGGCGGCGTCTCAGCGGGTGTGATTCTTCGCACCAGCGTCTCAGGCCGGGTTGTTAATCCAGCAGCATCTTGACGTTGCGGCTATAAGCAAAGAAAATACAGTCTCGCCGACGAGGGGTGACTGCGGTGTTTTTCACCCATCTCTTCCAGAAGGAGAATCCCATGCTCCGGTTGCTCGCGAGTGCCCACATTTGTCTCATCGTCACGATGCAATCTCTCTCAGCAGCCGATGCGCCGGCCAACTCTACTCGGCCGCAATGGGGAACGATTCGCGGCCGGGTGATTGTCACCGGGAAATTGCCTCCCGTGAAGTACCACGCCCGCAAGGGAGATCCCGTCTACTACCGTGGAACCATTCAGGATTCGATCGACCGCGTCCCGCCGAAACTGGCCGGGCACTACCCACAAGACATCCGTGACGATTCGCTCCTCATCGACGAAAAATCGCGCGGGCTGGCGAATGTCTTCGTCTATCTCCGCAAAAGGCCGGCAGCGGTCCACCCCGATCTGGATCGTCAGCCGGAGATGCCGATCGAAATCGAATGGGGGAACTGGCGGTTCGAGCCGCGCGCGGTCATCGCCCGAACCGGGCAGCACGTTCGCATGATGCCCTCGGCTCCCGGGAAAATCGTTCAAGTGCATGTCCAGGCAACGCGGAACGGCGGCTTCAATAAGCTTCTTGGTGGTGTCAATGGCCCTGTCTTCGACGAAGTCTTCTCGAAGGCCGAGTCATGGCCGATGCGCGTGACCAACCAATTCGGCCTGGAAATGACTCGATGTGAGCCGCAGTCCGATGCCTATTGGTTGATTCTCGACCATCCCTACGGAGCGGTCACGCTGACCGACGGCTCATTTGTGATTCCCGACCTCCCGGTCGGTGAGCATGAACTGCGACTCTGGCACGAGCGGACGGGCTGGGTCGTCAAGAATTACAAAGTGACAGTCCGCGCAGACGAGACGACGGAAATGACACCACTCGAAGTGGCCTCGGAACGGTTTGTGGAGAAGACGAACTGAGATCGATCTGGCCAGCTGAAACCGGCCCTACGCAATCACTTCACTTACCCACCAGGGTTTGGGTGAGTTCCACCTTTGACAGGTCACATGCTTCTCTTCAATGCCTTTGTGCGAAAGACATATCCATGACACCACGAACGAGATTAACTGTGCTTGCTACATGTTTATTTTTGACAAGCCATTCTGCATTCGCAGGCACCGGATGTTGCACTAGATCACGCACTCGTTGGACGTGTTGCCCAGAAAAACGTTGCAGCTGCGAACATGCTACACCAGACGCGCGGGCGACTAGACAAATGTGGGTTATCGAATTCATCGAAGCGGATGGACAGTCCGCAGGAACATCTATTAGCGATGATCCGCAAGCTTTAGAGAGGCAATGTAACAATTGGATGGAATTGCACCCCGGCGCGTCCTGTCGAGGACCGTTTCCAATCGATCAGCGTGCCACTGGTCCTACGGCAGTAATCATCACAAGAGATGGTAACGTCGCATCGCAGAATAAGACATCAGAAGCTCGTGGACGAGAAAGAAAACGGGTTGTATCTCGAGCTGAAGTGAAAAACGGTATTCCTTTTAAGGCGTTTCCAAAAATAAGCATAACTTCATCCTCAATTCGGATTATCCGCCTCGAGGCAATTTCAGGGAAAGTCGATGGAATATCTCTTAATGGAAGTGGTGGCAGTTATTCCTGGGGCGCCATTGGTAACTATTCGATCCAACCGGGAACGTATGACTTCATTGTTTTTGGTAGCCTTAAGAACAACGGTTGGCTTGAAGCCGAAATTGAGTTTGACTAGCACGCTAAGAAATGAAGTCTCGTAGGGTGTGCCGAGGTTTTGCGAGGGGCACCATCCACGCCAAATCATGTTGGGCCTCGAAGATTCGGCCCACCCGAGTGTTACTGTGCTTATGAGTGCAATGGGGTTCGCCGAATGTCACTGAGTTTACGCCGGTGACACTTCCGACGTGCAGTGCGGGCAGCGGGTCGCTTTGATCGGAATGGTCGAGAGGCACTTCGGGCATTCGCGCGTCGAGGGAGCCG
>CAZVJA010000223.1:0-8344 GCA_964626885.1 uncultured Planctomycetaceae bacterium
ATTGACGTGTCGCCTTGCTCTATCCGGTGGCTCGCCCGCGGCTCGATCTCGGCCAGCCAAGCTGTCCGTTCAACTCGCTCGCCTGGGCTGATGGGGATCGAAGTTCCGACGACAAGTCGTCGGCTTGGAAATCCGTGGAATGCCGATCGTTGGCAACTGACCGCTGATGGCTGAACGCTGACCGCTCCGCTCACGCCAGCAGCTTATCGACCACGTTGCCGAAGACGTCGGTCAGGCGGAAGTCGCGGCCTTGGAAGCGGTACGTGAGCCGCGTGTGGTCGAAGCCGAGCAGATGCAGAATTGTCGCGTGCAGGTCGTGCACGTGCACCTTGTCGCGGATGACGTTGAAGCCGAACTCGTCGCTCTCGCCAATGGTGATGCCCGGCTTGATGCCGCCGCCGGCCATCCACATGGTGAAGGCGTTGGGGTGATGGTCGCGGCCGTCGCTCCCCCCCTGCACCATCGGCGTGCGGCCGAACTCGCCCCCCCAAATGACCAGCGTGTCTTCCAGCATGCCGCGTTGCTTGAGGTCTTTGATAAGAGCGGCCGCGGCCTGGTCGGTGTTCTTGCAGTTCTTCTTGAGATCGGCCACGAGATTGCCGTGTTGGTCCCACGCCTCGTGGAACAGTTCGACGCAACGCACCCCGCGCTCGACCAGTCGGCGGGCGAGCAGGCAGTTGTTGGCGAACGACGGTTTGCCCGGCTCGGCGCCGTACATGTCGAGGATGTGCTTCGGCTCGCGGGTGAGGTCCATCAGTTCCGGGGCGCTCGATTGCATGCGGAACGCCATCTCGAACGAATGGATTCGCGTGGCGATTTCGGGATCGCCCACGACACCCAGCCGCGTGCGGTTCAAATGTTGAATCGCTTCCAGCGAATCGCGTTGTGCCGCGTCGTCGATTCCGGGGGGGTTCGACAAGTACAACACAGGATCGCCGGTGCCGCGGAACTGCACCCCTTGATACACCGTCGGCAAGAAGCCGCTTCCCCAGTTCGAATTGCCGCCGCTGGGGCCTTTCGTTCCGGAGCTGAAGACGACGAAGCCGGGGAGATCCTGCGATTCGCTTCCCAGGCCGTAGGTCATCCAGGAGCCGAGGCTCGGCCGGCCGAAGAGCGGCGAGCCGGTGTTCATCATGATTTGCCCGGGGGCATGGTTGAAAGCGTCGGTCACCATCGACTTGACGATGGCGATGTCGTCGACAACTTCCGCGAGGTGGGGGAGCAGTTCGGAAAGTTCCGCGCCGCACTGACCATATTTCGCGAAGCTGAACTTCGGCCCGAGGAATTTCGAATTCGGGCTGATGAACGCCGCGCGATAGTCCTTGATGAGATCGGGCGGGGGCAATTGGCCGTCGAATTTGGCCAGTTGCGGTTTGTTGTCGAACAGTTCGAGGTGGCTGGGGGCACCCGCCATGAAGAGGTAGATGACGTTTTTCGCCTTCGCCGGGAAATGCGAGCCGCGCGGCGCGAGAGGATTGACGGAGGCCGTTGCGGCGGAGGCCGTCTGACCCTGACCAAGCAGTCGCGCGAGTGAAATCGCCCCGAGCCCGACGGCGCAGTCCTTCAGGAACCAACGGCGGGCGAGTTGCGAGGAATCACAATTCCGATAAATGTGGCTTTGGCAGTTCATTTGTCGGTCATTCCTTCGTAATCGTTTCGTCGAGATTGAGCAGCACGCGAGCGACGACCGTCCAGTCGGAAAGCTCATCCGTCGCGTTTGTGGATGTTGTGGGGGCAGCCCCAGGTCCTGTCGGCCCAGATGTTTGCGCGGCCACGGCCGGTTGACCGACGCGCTGCCGCTGTTTATTGAGCAGATCGAGCAGCACCTTCGACTCGTCGACGGTCGGTTGCCGCGAGACGCACAGCCGGAAGGCGAAGGCCAGCCGATCGGCGTCGGTGCTGCCTCCTTCGTGCAGCGTTCGCACAGCCAGGCCGCGAGCGCATTCCATGAACAACGGCTCGTTGAGCGTGGTGAGCGCCTGCAGCGGCGTGTTCGAGCGAACGCGTCTCACGCAAGAGAAGTCGCCGTTCGGCGTGTCGAAATTCTGCAGCGCTGGAAACGGCACCGAACGATAGCGGAACGTGTAAAGTGCGCGGCGATAGCGTTCCGCCCCTTCGTCGACCTGCCAGACCTTTGTCCCGTAGCTCGCCGGAGGAAGAAACAGAAACTCGGGAGCCGGCGGATGAGTGCTCGGTCCGCCGAGTCGCTCGCTGAGCAGACCGGCGGCGGCGAGGGCGATATCGCGAACGATTTCTCCCTCCACTCGCACGCGCGGACCGCGCGCCAACAGGCGGTTATAAGGATCGCGGGCGAATATCTCCGGAGAAACCGTCGAAGATTGCCGGTAGGTGGCTGACGTGACGATCAGTCGGTGAAGGTTCTTGAAGCTCCAACCTTGCTCCATGAATTCCACCGCCAGCCAGTCGAGCAGCGCGGGATGCGACGGGGGCTCGCTCTGCGTACCGAGATCTTCACTGGTGCTCACAATGCCGGTGCCGAAATACGATTGCCACACGCGGTTGACGATGGACCGCGCGGCCGTGGGTGAACCGCGATCGACAATCCAGCGGGCGAACGTCATTCGTGTGGGTGGTGCGTCAGCCGGCAAAGGATTGAGAAACGCCGGGACACCCGGTTCGACCGGCTGCGTCGGCTTCAGGAAATTTCCCCGTTCGAGAATGCTCGTATTCCGCCCTTTCTCGCGCGTGTGAAGCACAAGTTGCGATGCGCCGGCCGGGTGCATCACCCAGAGGGATTCGATCTCCGCGTTGGCTTCCTTCCATTCGGGCACGGTCGTCCGCCAGTAGCTGAACACCGTGGCTGCTTGCGCCGGGGTTCGTTTGTCGCGGGGGATCGTGAAGATCTCGCGGACCCGAGCGGGAATCGGATCGGCGACAGGATCGGGAACGGAGGTGATCGCAAACCGGAAGCAGCCGAGGTTGTTGCTCTGGTTGTCGTTGCTGTTCCACCCACCGTGCTTTTGCACACAACTGAACGTGATATTCATCCCGCCGGCGAATTCAATCGGCTGTTTGGGAATAAACACTCCCTTGCACGGCACGTTGCTGCGGCCGGGGCCGATGTCGTTGGTCCAGGCCGTTTCCGATTTGCCGTCGATGGCAAGCTCCGCCGAGCCGACGGTTCGCTTCGTGTTCGATTTGTCGTCAAAGATCGGATCGAGGGGCCGTTCCGGCGAATTAACGTCGGCGGTGGCCCGCACGAACTTCACCTTCTGAGTTTTCTCGGGCGCGTCGAGCGGCGCGACGGTCACTTCAAATTCCGTCAGTGCACAGGTCCCGAAGAGTGAACGTCCCGGACCTCCAACCGGCAGGTTCGGATTGTTCAGCATTTCGAAGCGGAACCCGGTCACTTTTTCCTGCTTGGTTTGGATCGCAAACGTCGTCGTATGATTCGTCGGCGCGTAACCCTGCGCGAGGATCGAGCCATCCGGCAGCAAGTAATGTTTCTGGCCGCCGCTGGGGTCTTCCTTCTCCGGCTGCACGACCGTCCATTGCGGCTGGTCGTCCTTCACGCCGTCTTCCCAGAAGGCCATGTGCCCTTCCCAGTCCGGGTTGCGGTGCTTCAGGTCCGCTTCGATTTCGTGGATGCGGCGGAACATCTCCGCGCGGCGCAGTTGCTCGTCGGGCGTGTAGACCGCGATGTTCGCCTCATGATCGTTATTAAGGAACGCGAACATGCGGTAGTATTCCGCCTGAGTCAGCGGATCGTACTTGTGACTGTGACATTGCCCGCACTGAATCGTCAGCCCGAGAACGCTTTTGCCGATGGCGTCCATGCGGTCGAACATCGCTTCCATGCGGAACTGCTCGGGATCGACTCCCCCTTCCTCATTGATCATCGAGTTCCGCAGAAATCCGGTCGCGACGAGTTGATCCTGCGTCGGGTTCGGCAACTCGTCCCCCGCCAATTGTTCAATGATGAACTGGTCATATGGCAAATCGCGGTTGAATGCGCCGACGACCCAATCACGATACGCCCAGACATACCGCGGCTTGTCCTTCTCATAGCCGTCGGAATCAGCGTAGCGGGCCGCATCGAGCCAGTGCTGTCCCCACCGCTCCCCATAATGCGGCGACGCGAGCAACCGTTCGACCTGCTTTTCGTAAGCGTTGGGAGAGTCGTCGGCGAGGAACGCGTCGACTTCTTCAATCGTCGGCGGCAGGCCGGTCAGATCGAGATGCAGCCTGCGCAGCAGCGTGGTTTTGTCCGCTTCTTGCGAGGGTGCTAAATTCTCCGACTTGAGTCTCGCGCGGACAAACAGATCGATCGCGCTTCGCGCGGCGGAGTCTTCGAGAACCGGCAGCGCGGGGCGCATCGGCGGCGTATAAGCCCAGTGGGTCGACCATTTCCCCCCCTGCTCGATCCACTTGCGGATCGTCGCGATCTGCTCGGGTTTGAGCTTCTTCTTCGAATCTGGCGGGGGCATCTGCACGTCGGGATCGGTCGACAGAATGCGCCGCAGCGCTTCACTTTCGCCCGGCTTGCCAGGGACAAAAGCGGCGTGTCCCTCGAAGTTGGCGAAGGCCCCCTCCTTCGTGTCGAGCCTTAGGTCCGCCTCGCGATGCTTTTCGTCCGGGCCGTGGCAGTCAAAGCAATTGCTCGACAAAATCGGCCGCACGTCACGGTTGAAGTCAATATCTCCGCCGCGAACCGCGGCGACGCTGTAAGCCATTGTCGCCAAACCAAAAGCGACAAATCGAATCCTGATAGACACGTTCCCCATACGCATCGTCCTCCCCTTATATATTACACCATGCTCGGGGGGCATTTGGCCAGTATGACGGGGGATTTGAAGCCAGAGAATCCGTCGGCGATCGCCCGCATCGCCGAGTTTTCCGTATCAATAAACCGACACGGCCATGCCCTGGATTCGCTGTGACGGCTGGGCATTACGCTGCGATTTTCCGAACAACCTCCGCTCCGCCGGCCGTCCCGCCTGAAGGCGAAACCGCTCTCGAAGACCGACCCGAGCCGCGGGGCCATTCGTCGAGAAACCGGTCCAGTGGGAAAGAATGTGTCGCCACGCCTTGGCACGGCTCGTGTATCGCACATGGATCGGGTCGAAGCCGTACCATTCGCCCGGCGGCTCAATGAGCCTTGCCCCGGCCGCTTCGCCGATCGCCCGCAATCGCTCGTTGAGTTCAACAGCTCGCTTCTGCATGTCGCTCCAGACCGGCCCTCCGCCGGGAAAGAAAATCATCCGCGTCGTGTGATACCGCCATGCGGAGAGTCGCCGCACGCTCTCCATCGGCAACAACGTCAGCACGATTTCCGAACGGCGGGCGGTCAGTCGGTTCACGCACTGCTCAACCCAACCGGCAATCTGCTCCGGCGTGGAACCGTAGATGAGATCGTTCCCCACGTCGGTGATGAGCGCAGCCACGGGAGTATCGGCCGTGTGGGAATTCTCGAGATCACTCCAGAGATCGCACTCCACAATTCCCGGCAATGACCGCGCCAACACGCGACTCCAGTTGCCATAAGAGCGACCGTGACCGTGCGCCGCCAGCACATGCAGTTCCTGCTCCCACCCACCGCGCAGGTTCGCGATCACGCGCGGCAAGTTGATCGTCAGATTGCTCGCGCCGAGGAGGACGATGTGACGAGCAGGATTGTTGTTCACCACGGAGACTCGGAGAGCACTGAGAGGAGAAAAACCTTTTGAATAAAGAGACCAGGAAGGCAGGAATAAGTCGCAGGAGAAATTACAAAACAGAACACGGAGCGGTTTCACTTATTTCCGAAGCAGATGTGTACCCAAATCGTTCAGACGAACGACGATCATTCGCGGTGAGTTTACCTCCCCTAATTCTTGCGTCTCTCTTCGTTTTTTCTGCTCCTGGCTTCCTGCATTCCTTATTGGATTCTGTCTTCTCCGGGATCTACGTGTCTCCGTGGTGAAATCGGGACACCGTATTACTCGCCGCGCCATCCGGTGGCGTCGAGCCGTTTGAATTCGCTTTCGACGTCGGTCCCTTCATAGAACGACAGCCAACCGCGCAGACGTTTCGTCTCGCCCGGTTTGCATTCGCCGAAGGTCGGGTCGCTGTGCAGGCAGGGGCATGGGGGATTCGCCCAGCCGCGATTGCACGGCTCCCACGCGGTGATCACCCAGCGGTTTCCGGCAGCCGACCGACAAGCCACATACGGCTGCGAGATGACTTTGTTGTCGTTCGTCTGTGCCGCGAACTCCGGAGCCCCCTTGAGCATCACGCAGTTCTGCACCTTCAATTCACGAAGCGGTTCCTTCGATCCGTTCGTCAGCCACATTTCCATTCGCACCGCGTCCCGGCCGGAAACGACTTTCGTGCCGAATGTCACATTGTTCGGGAGCGTTCGCTCCGAGACAAGGGAGCCGTCGGCGGAGCGCTGCCACTCGCGCTTCTCCAATTCGATCCCCTGCTTCGTCCACATGGTGCCGGCATGCGTGTGGGCCAGGTACAGCAGTCCGTGCTCTTTCTCATTGTCGCGACGAATTGCTTCCGGCACATCGACGACAAGATAGGCGGATTCGTCCCACGGCAGAAAGACGCTGTACTTCGTCTCCCGCTGCGGACGGATCGCCCCTTCCAGAAAACCGATTCGCGGATGCCGACCGCCTGGGTACGGCAGCACCAGGAGCGGTGCATCGGCCGGCCGTTTCGGTTTTGTTTCGGGACGAATGTCGAACCGTTTGAGCGCCGCTTCGACCTCTTCCGCCGAGAGCCCGGTCGCGGCGCGGATCTCCGTCGGCGTGTAGCGGTGATGCCAGACCATGTTCTCCAGCCAGTCGCGGAGGTCGGCATCGTCTTTCGGACGGCGCAGCTCGTCGAGCGGCAGGTTCTTCTCCAGGGCGAGTTTGCGGTCGTTGATGACCCCCTGCGGATCGCGCGGCTTGATCTGCGGATCGACGTACTTCGCCAGATCCCGCATCGCGATCACCTGGAAGTGATTGTCGGCCAGGTACTGCATATATTCTTCAAACCGCTCAACCGGCGAATGCACCCACGGATGCGCGAGATCCGGCACGCCATGAAACTGTAGCACGGCGATTCGCCCATACCTCGCCTGCTCGACGGCCCGCTTGAAATCGTCGAGCGTCCATTCGGGCCGGCCATCCCCGGCGGAGGGAATCAATAGCGGATGATCCAACCCCGGCTCGTAGGCGAACCCTTTTCCTTCCTTATACGGATACTCCGGCGCGCCCCCTCGCCGCGCGAATTTGAACCCCAGTTCTTCCAAGATCGGCAACCCGCCGGGATCGATTGCATTGCCGGGATAGCCGAAACTCGTTGTGCGGGGAATGCCGAACTCCGTGCAGCGATCGTTGATCGCTTCGACCTGCTCCTTGAGCTGATCGAGCTTCTCCTTCGTCACTCCCATATGGTCGCGGGTGTGATTGCCGATCTCGAACCCATCCTGGTGCAGATGGGCAATCTCTTCCCACGTCATGTAATGCTCTTTGTTCGTCTTGAAGTCGAACCCTTCAGTGATGAAGAAGGTCGCGCCGAACTTGTGCTTGAGCAGAATCGGCCGAACGATGGTGAAATGAGACTTCACCGAATCGTCGAACGTGAGGACAACGAGCTTGTCGGGAATCGGGCCGAGGGCAAAGGCCGGACGAACACTTACCAACACCAGCATCAACAAAAACGTTCCCCAACGTGTCATTTCATTGGCTCCCCAATGGGATTCCCCATCAATTGCATTATTCAGACAGCGCCTGCAGGTGGTTTCAAAACAGGGAGGGCGAGGGGGCACCGCCCGGTGGGTGGTCCGCCGAGCCGCTGCGACCGAGTGCCCCTCGTTGTGGCGGCTCCACAGGAGTGTCGCCCTCCCAAATACATCGTTTTGAAAACACCTCTAGGATTTTCTCACGCCTCCTCGAGGTGCTGCAACAGTTCTTTGGTCGTCGCGTGCTCCGGGGCGTCAAATATCCGCTCCGGCGGGCCGGTTTCCACGATCACCCCTTCCGCCATCACGTGGACCTCGTTGGCGGCCCGGCGGGCGAAACCCATTGCGTGAGTGACCACCAACATGGTCTGCCCCGCTTTCGCGAGGTCGATCAACACCGCCAGCACCTCGGCGGTCATCTTCGGATCGAGCGCGCTGGTCGGTTCATCGAACAGCACCATCCGCGGATGCATCGCCAGCGCCCGCGCGATCGCCACACGCTGTTGCTGCCCGCCGGAGAGCTGACTCGGCCGACTTTCGAGCCTATCTCCCAAGCCAACCTGATCGAGAAGCCGCTGAGCATCCGCTACCGCTTCGTCTCGCGATTTCCCCAAGACGCTCATCGGCGCTTCGATGACGTTCCCCAGCACGCTCAAATGCGGGAACAGG
>CAZVJA010000224.1:0-8326 GCA_964626885.1 uncultured Planctomycetaceae bacterium
TGAAGCCGTTATTGTCGCCGGGCGATATCATCATCGATGGCGGCAACAGTGATTTCCGCGACACCAATCGCCGACATGAGGATTTGAAGAAAGCCGGCTTGCGGTTCATCGGCACGGGTGTTTCCGGCGGCGAAGAAGGAGCCCTCAAAGGCCCCAGCATTATGCCGGGCGGACATCACGAAGCGTGGCCGTTCGTCAAAGACGTGTTTCAGGCGATCTCCGCGAAGGTCGGCCCCAAAAACGATATCCCGTGTTGCGATTGGGTCGGCGAAGCGGGTGCCGGCCACTACGTGAAGATGGTGCATAACGGCATCGAGTACGGCGATATGCAGCTCATCTGCGAGGCGTACTTTATTCTGAAACATGCTCTCGGCTTGACCAACGAGGAACTGTATCAGGTCTTCAAATCGTGGAATGAAGGGGAACTCGAAAGCTACCTCATTGAGATCACCCGCGACATCTTCACCGTGAAAGACGGCCAATCCAACGAATATCTCGTCGACAAGATTCTCGATACGGCTCAGCAAAAGGGAACCGGCAAGTGGATGAGCCAGCACGCGCTCGATCTCGGCGTCCCCACCACACTCATCACCGAAGCGGTTTATGCCCGCTGCCTCTCGGCCCAGAAGGAAGCCCGCGTGCGGGCATCGAAGCTGCTCAGCGGCCCGTCAGGAAAATTCAAGGGGGATCGCGCGGCGTTCATCCAGGATGTGCGGCAAGCACTCTACGCTTCGAAAATCTGCAGTTATGCGCAGGGGTTCGTGCAATTGGACGCCGCGGCCCACGAGTTCGGCTGGAAGCTGAACAACGGGCAGATCGCGCTCTTGTGGCGCGGCGGCTGCATCATTCGCGCGACGTTCCTCGAAGACATCAAGAAGGCGTTTGATAAGAACCCGACGCTCGAGAACCTGCTGCTCGACGACTTCTTCCGCCAGGCGGTCGAAAAGGCGCAGCCCAGCTGGCGGCGGGTCGTCGCAACGGCCGTTGAGTTGGGCCTGCCAGTTCCTGGGTTCGGTGCCGCGCTCAGTTATTACGACGGCTACCGCCGCGACCGGCTGCCCGCCAACCTGCTGCAGGCACAGCGCGATTATTTCGGCGCGCACACCTATCAGCGGACCGACAAGCCGGGGACGTTCCATACCGACTGGATTCGCGAGCGGAAACTGCCGGCGGGGAAGTAACAAAGAAGGTTGAAATTGAAAGTGCTCTCTCGTTCGAGAAGCACGAAATCCGAATGACGAAGGAAATCCGAAGCACGAAGTCCGAAAAACTGCTCGGCGGCTTACTCAGTGTTTGTTGTTCATTCGTTTCGTGCTTCTTTCGTCATTCGTGCTTCGGGCTTTGGCCGACCCAAACCCAAATAAGCGAAATCGTGGACCTCGAACATGCGCGTCCATTTTCTCGGGACTGGCGGGTTTCACCCGAACGAGCGGCGGCACACCGCCGGCGTGATGATTCCCGAGATCGGCGTCATGTTCGATGCCGGGACCGGAACCTTCCGTGCGGCCGAACAGCTTGAAACGGACGAGTTGCAGATCTTTCTGTCGCACGCGCATCTCGATCATGTCGTGGGACTGACATACTTGCTTGTGCCGCTGCTGCAGGGGCCTCTTAAGCGGGCGCGGCTGTACGGCACGCCTGGCACGCTCGAAACCGTCCGGAATCATCTTTTCACCGAGTCCCTCTTTCCGATTCATCCCCCATATGAGTACGAAGAATTGACGGACGAAGTCGCGGTCGCCGGCGGTGGTGTCGTGCGGCACGTCGCGCTCAAACATCCCGGGGGCTCAACCGGCTACCGTCTCGACCTGCCCGACCGAGCGCTTGCGTACATCACCGATACGAATGCCGACGGTACCTATGACGAATTTGTGCGGGGAGTCGATCTGCTGATCCACGAGTGCTACTTCCCGGATGAAATGGCCCAATGGTCCGAACGAACCGGCCACAGCCGGACGTCGGCGGTGGCCACGCTCGCCAAGAATGCCGGGGTTGGGCATCTCGTGTTGGTTCATATCGATCCCCGTCGGCCGGATGACGACCCCGTCGGGCTGAAAACCGCCCGTGCGATTTTTCCGAACACGACGCTTGCAGAAGACCGCATGGCCATTAAGTTCTGACGACGTCGTCCCCTCTCAATCCCTCAACTCGTGACGAGCCTTTGTTGACTCCGCAATTCCTGCAACAACTCCGCTGTCCCGATTGCCGGGCATCGCTCGAAACGGTTCCATCGGGCGAGTCGATCCGCTGTGGATCGTGCGCGCGGTCCTACCCGGTTGTTGCAGGCATTCCACGGTTTGTCGCGCAGGAGCACCTGGCGAGCTTCGGGCGGCAGTGGAACCGTTATGAAGTCGCGCACGATGACGAGGACCGTGCGACGTTCGTGGCGAAGACTGGACTCCCGCTCGAATCGCTGCGCGGCCTGCGAATTCTCGACGCCGGCTGCGGCGGGGGACGTTACAGCAAAGTGGCGGGGGAAGCGGGGGTTCAAGTTGTCGGGGCCGATCACAGCACGGCTGTCGAAAAAGCCGCGGCTTTGTGCAAGCATCTCGACAACGTGCACTTCGTGCAGGCCGATCTCAAGAAGCTGCCCTTGGAGCCGGCTTCGTTCGACGCGGCCTTTTCCATCGGCGTGATGCACCACGACGCCGATACGCGGGCGGTCTTCGACAGTGTTGCGACTATGGTGAAGCCGGGGGGAAAGCTCGCCGTCTGGCTGTACCGCCGCAATCAGTGGTGGCAGGAGGGAATCAATGATTTTTTGCGCCGCCGCACCACAAAGATGAACCCCGATCGGCTGGAGCGCTGGTGCCGGATCGGCGCGGCGCTCGGCGGGGTTCCGGTCGTGAACAAGACCCTCAACAAGATCGTCAACTTCAGCGCGCATCTCGATGCCGAAAACCGACTGTGCGATACGTTCGACTGGTACGCGCCGGAGTATCAGTATCATCACACGGTGGAGGAATTGTGCGACTGGTTTCGCGCCGCCGGCTACGATGACCTGGTCGTGCTTCCTCCGGAAAAAACCGGCCGAGTCTACAGGTGGGTTTACGAACACAACCTACTCATCGGCAGCGGGGTGAATGTGCAGGGGACGCGACAAGAGGTATGAAGGGTGTCTTCAATTCAAAAGCCCACTGACAGCTGTCAGTGGGCTTCACTCGTTTGATGCAGGGATATGCCTCGGCAGGTCAGAATTACTTCGCCGCGGAGGCCGACGCTTCCGGTGCTTTGTAGCCTGGAGCAGCCACGAACTTCGCGGTCTCCTTGCCGTCCGCGACGTTCCACAGTCGGATCTCTCCGTCATAGCCGCCGGTGGCGACTTTGTTCGCGGCGGCACTAAACGCCACCGAGTAGACCCAATCGTTGTGCCCGGCGAACTTCGCGACTTCCTTGCCGTCCGCAAGAGTATGAATCCGTGCGGTCTTATCGGCACTGGCGCTGAATATCCGGCCGTCGCGCGTGACCATGATCCGGAAGACCTCGTCGCCGAAGCCGCCGATGCTGCGGACTTCCTTGGCGTCGGCGATGTTCCAGACGCGAATATTCTTGTCGCGGCCGCTCGTGACGGCCTGCGCGCCGTCGGGAGAGACCGCCGCGCCGAACACCGGCTCGCCGTGCCCGTTGAACGTCACCAGCGAGTCACCGGTCTTCATGTCGAACACCTTCGAGGTCTTATCGCGGCTGGCGGAGACGAGCTTCGAGCCATCGGGAGTCCAGGCGAGATCCATCACCCAGTCGGCGTGATCTTCGATGTTGAGAAGTTGTTTTCCGGTCGCAACTTCATAAATACGGATTGCGCGGTCGGCACCACCTGCGGCGAGCTTCGTACCGTCGGGACTGAAGGCCACCGCAAAGACCGAATCACCGGTGCGGACGAGATCGGCCAACAGGCTCCCGTTGCTGGCGTTGAACAGCCTGGCTTCGCCGATCTGCGCGGGGGTTCGGGCGGCGACCGCGAACGTTTTTCCGTCGGGACTGAATTGCAGGCCGTACACACGCTCCGCGACGTTCGTGATCCGTTCGAGCAGGGCGCCGTCAGCCGCAGTCCAGATCAGGACTTCATGGTAGCCAGAGCTGGCGACGCGGGTTCCGTCCGCGCTGAAGACCAGCGCCGTGACGGGGAGCGGGACACGATAGGCCGCCGGAGGCAGCGGCTGCGCCTCCTTCGGCATGATGGCGATGAGGGGTTCTCCAGCGCTCAGCCCGGCGTCGAGACGGGCGCCGGTGGCAACCCACTTTTTAATCACGGCGATTTCGTCCGCTGTCAGGGGATCGGCGTCTTGCGGCATCGACCCGTCCGCAATCATCGTGACGAGTGTCGATTCGTCACTCTTCCCGGGAGTGACCGCCTCTCCCGATTCTCCCCCTTCATGATGCCGGCGTAGGTCTCCATGTTGAACCTTCCCTTCGCGGTTCGTGCATCGTGACAAGCCAGGCATCGCTTGGCGAAGATGGGGGACACTTTCTGAGAGAACGAAACGAGACGATCGACCGAGATCATCGCTGCTTCGGCGGATTTCAGTTTCGACAGCGTTTCGCTACTGACGGCCGCGAGCGATTCTTCCGCCTTTTTCAGCTCTTCTTGAATCGGGGGAACGGTCGCTTCGGTCGCTTTGATTTCCCCTTCGGTCTTGGTTGCTGTCTCCTTTGATGAGACGAGCGACTGCTCGACCGCTTTGGCGGCGGCGAGTGCATCGGCGGCTGCCTTTTGAGCCGCGGCCGCTTTCTGATTTGCAGCCTCGGCCAGCTTTTGAGCTTCTGCCAGAACCTTTGCTGCCGCGGCCGCATCATTGTCGGCGGACTGCTTGGCGGCTTCGGCTTGTGCGGCGGCATCTTGCTTCGGTTTGAGGTTCTTCTCGGCTTCGGCGGCGGTCGTCTGTGCTTTTGTCAGTTCCGCCTTGAGACTCGCGACCTTGTCGCCGGCCCCTTTGAATTTTTCCTGGATCGCTTTCAACGCGGCGGCAGCGGCTTCGCGCCTTTTTTGTGCCTCGATCGCTTCCGCATCAAGCTTAGTCGCCAGCTCTTCACGTGCCTTACGAGTAGCGACTTCGTCCGCTTCATATTTCTTCTGCGCTTCTGTGGTCGCAGTCTGAGAAGCAGCCAGATCGGCTTTGAGCTTTTCCAGCTTTTCCTGCGCCGTCTTGGCCTGCATCTCCGCGGCGCTGATCGCCTTTTGAACTGCTTCCTGGGCGGCGCGCGCGGCGTCCAACTGCTTTTGCGATTCCTGTAACTTCTGCAACGGGTTGTCGTCCGGGTATCCCGATCGGACGAACGAAATCGCCAGCAGAATCACCGCGAGCAGCAGCTTCCAGTATCTTCGGAATGCGACGGGCATGGCTGAACCTTCGCGTTTCGGGCCAAAAACAGAGGTTGGACAGATCACGGCGGAACGGTCGGGACCGCTCCATGGGGAGGGGGACCCGCCGTATGTGGACGGAGGATCTGAACCTCCAGCATCCCGCGCCTGGAGAGCCCTGTCAAGCATCAGCGGGTGTGCACACGTTGGTGTGTGGGCCGCCAATCTATCGATTTCCAGCAATCCGCCAGCGAAGCTGCGCCGCGAGAAATCCTCTGTTTTTCAGAAGTCAGCGGCAGATTACGGCTCGGCGGCGCGCAGTCCGAGCGCGGTGAAAAGACTGGCGGTGCGACAGCCGGTTTCGAGTCACGAGGGGGGAAACCAGCCGCGATACTCACTTTAATAGGAGCACGGCGGCGCATGACCCCGCGATGGGGAACTAGCCCTTGCGGTGACGAATCTTCGCGCGATTGCGGCGTTTCTTACGTCCGAGCTTACGTCGTCCCTTGCCTGACTGCTTCACTCCCATGCCGGCGATGCTCCCTGGTCAACCCATTTGCGTTTTATCAAAAAACTCGAAAGCCGCGTCCCCAAGGCAACCGATCGCACATCGAGAGACTGGGCCACAATGCGTTGGTTCAATGTAACGAGCAGGCACGATTTCATCAATACGTCGAGGTGGAGTCTTCGGCTGTGCGGACGGAGAGGCCGGGGAACGGTAACATGGGATTCGCACGAATCCTATGAGCCTCCTCACTGAAATGGGACCACCATGAATTATCGCCGACTGGGGAAAACCGGGCTTCGCGTCTCACCCATCTGCCTCGGGACCATGATGTTCGGCGGGCCGACCGAGGAGTCGGAGTCGATCCGCATTATGCACAAGGCGCTCGATTCCGGCGTCAACTTTATCGACACCGCGAACATGTACACGGCCGGAAATTCGGAGATCGCCGTCGGCAAGGCGATCGCCGGCCGGCGGGATGACGTCGTCGTCGCGACGAAGGGGCGGCAGAAGATCGGCGAGGGGCCGAACGACTGGGGGGCCGGCCGCGGGCACCTGATCCGCGAACTGGACCGCAGCCTCAAGCGGCTGAATACCGATTATGTTGACCTCTACTACGTGCATGCGCCGGACGAGGAAACGCCGATCGAGGAGTCGCTCCGCGCGCTCGACGACATGGTCCGCTGCGGCAAGGTGCGATACATCGCCTGCTCGAACTTCCGCGCGTGGCGTTTGTGCGAGGCGCTTTGGACGAGCGACAAGCTCAACCTCAGTTCCTTCATCTGCGTGCAGCCGCTGTACAACATCGTCAACCGCGATATCGAAGTCGAGCTGCTGCCATTGTGCAAGGAACACGGCATTGGGGTGGTCAGTTACAGCCCGCTGGCGCGCGGAATTCTCTCCGGCAAGTACAAGCCGGGGGAGGCGTATCCCGAAGGGAGCCGGGCCGCCCGCAACGACAAGCGGATGCAGCAGGCGGAGCTGCGCGACGCCAGCCTGGAGATTTCGCAGAAGATCACCACTCATTGCGCCAAGAAAGGAGTCGCGCCGACGCAGTTCGCATTGGCGTGGATCCTGGCCAACCCGACCCTCACGTCGGTGATTCTCGGTCCGCGGACGATGGAGCAATACGACGACAACGCCGGCTGTCTGAACGTCGAAATCACTCTCGAAGACGAAGCGTTTATCGACAGCCTGGTCCCGCCGGGGGAACACAGCGGGAAGGGCTTCCAGGATACCGCGTACCCGATCACCGGTCGCGGTCGTTAAGCTGCTCGCCGCTTAGCGGGAATTTCGCAAGGCCTACGATTGCTCAATCCATGCTCGGCAAGCCGCCGAATTGCCGCACCGCTTCGTACACCACCGTGTTGGCGGTGCTCGCGAGATTGAGGCTCCGCACTTCCGGACGCATCGGCAGGCTCAAATTGCGATCGGGCTGCCGGCTCAAAATACTTTCCGGCAGGCCGCGGGTTTCGCTGCCGAAGAGGAGCACGTCGCCGGGTTGGAAATCCGCTTCCCAGATGGTCCTCTTGCCGAACTTGGTGATCGCCCACCAACGGGCGCCGGGGAGTTTTTCGAGCACCGCCGCCCAACTATCGACCGCCTCCCAGGTGAGGTGCTGCCAATAGTCCATTCCCGCCCTTCGGAGATGCCGCTCGTCGAGTTGAAAGCCGAGCGGTCGAACCAGCCAGAGCTTCGCCCCGACCGCGACGCAGGTCCGCCCGATGTTCCCGGTGTTCTGAGGAATATCGGGTTGATAGAGGACGACGTGGAGCAGGGGAGTGAGCACGACGATAAGTCTTTATCGAACAAACGATTTCAACGTGGATGCCCTCCCAAGAGATCTTGCAACTCTCGACTCACACTTTTTCGATCCAAATCGTTGCCTTCTCGTCGCCGACCGTCACTGGCTTTGCGTCCGGGGGAGGATTGGATGAGGCGTTGATCGCGTCCGCCAGCGTCTCCGTGCGGATGTATTCATCCCACGCGGCGAGCGCAGCGACGAGAGTGCTATTATCAGATTGATACGAGACCTGGATGCGGTCCTCGATTTCGAGGTCGGCGTCCTTGCGCAGTTGCTGCACCTGGCGGACGAAGTCGCGGGCCATCCCTTCCTGGATCAGTTCCTCCGTCAATTCCGTCGAGAGGGCGATCTGCAAACCCTGATCGTCGGCGCAGACCCAGCCGGCCGCCTGCACCGCCGAGAGGAGCACGTCATCCGGCAGGAGTACGACCTCCTGGCCGTCGACGGTGAGCGATACATTCTCGCCGCCGCGGAGCGCCTTCAGCTGCGATTGCGAAACGGTTCCCAACTGCTTGCCGATCGCTCCCAGCAGCTTGCCGTATTTCGGCCCGAGCGTTTTGAGGTTCGGTTTGGCGGTGTATTGCACCAGCTCATCGATGTTCTCGCGAATCGTCAGCTTTTTGACATTGAGTTCCTCGCAGACGACGTCCGCCAGCGTTTTAATCGCGGCGCGGCGGTCGGCATCGGCACAGGCAAACTGCAACTCCGCCAACGGCTG
>CAZVJA010000225.1:0-8324 GCA_964626885.1 uncultured Planctomycetaceae bacterium
GAGCCGGGTGTCAGGTTGTGGCCCGGCATAGGGTGATGGCCCGCGTAGTTTCGCCTGTGGTTGTGTCGCCGGAGCAGGCTGCGGATTCTCGATCGCCGGGGGGGGCTGCGCCGGCGCTTCATCAGGAGTAGGAACAGTTTTGTTTGGAGTTGGTGCGGGGTTCGGCGCAGACTCATTTGCCTCCGTCCCAGGGGCTGCCTCGGGAGCAGGAGCGGGGGTTCTGTTCGTCGCGGGGGGCTGCGCAGCTCCTGCCGGATACGGCATGGTGTTCGCGTATGGTGAGCAAGCTCCTCCGTCGTCGATCTTCCGCCAAGATGTCGCATGGTAGCCGTAGTTCGGCAGCGCATAGGCGGGTTTGGGGTCGTAGCAGGTTTTCACCCAGCAATGCCGCCAGGATCGTCGATTGTCCTGGCAAGAACCGTTCGGACAGCGGTGGAGCAGTGGATCATACCCGCCGCCGGAACAGGGATCGCAGCTTCCATACTCATAGCCGTCATATGGCGCCGACGGATACGCAGAAGGTGGATACGACTCGTAGGAGGGAGCCATTCCCCTCGTTGGCAGGGCATGCCTGTGGGAGACAACCGGTGCCTGCAGCCTACCGCCCGAAGTCGGGTAGGAACCGGCCTGATATTGACCAAACGCGGCGAGGTTCGAACACCAAACCAGAAGGAACCCGGCCGATGCAAATCGATATCGCCTGAGCGTCCTGCTCTTCATGCCACATCTCCAAACTGTCTTCCATGACGATCAGGCGTCCGCCCGTCGATACGATGCGTGTTTGTCAGCGCCGGGTCGATCCCTGCGTCGAGCCAGAGAGCCCGACCCCAAAATACCGGTAGTGGCTCATAAACGTGGCAGCATGCCCGGTGGTGCCGATTTCCGGTTGTTGTTGTTGCCCCTGGATCAAGAGCGCCTGATTGCTCTGCAAACTCTGGATGGATTTATCGATCGCCGCAGCTCTATGTTGAATCTGCTGCTGGGGACGTACGAGGTTATAGTATCCGGAGCCCACTCCTTGATTACCCAGCAGATTTAAATACGGGCTCACCGTCGGCCGGTTGGCTTTCAGCTTCGGGGGGCCGGAACTCACGGAATATCCTCGTGATGGCTGCCGGTAAGGAAGCTGCGCGAACGCTCGCTGGGTTATTCCAAAGACTAGAATGAGTCCCAGGCAAGCGGCCATTGTTTTGAGCTTCATGATTCCTCCTCGGAGCTTCCGAATGATTCCCGGCGAAATTATGCACAGGGAATCGACTCTCCGTGCTCTGCCTGTCATCTTAGGCCCGGCCGACGTCGAAACAATCGGTTCTTCGAACATCTCATCAGGCAACTTGCGGTAACCGGTTGTCGTGTCTGGCCTTATTGTTCGAGACGGATTTAATCAGAAGCTTCCGACTCCTCCCGTTCCGCTTGTGCTGCCGCTAATTCCGCCGTGCTCCAGTCGACTGACTGCTCCGTCACCCAAGATCAGCACACCGAAGATCCGCTCGACGGGAGACAAGACCTTCGCGATGAAGTTGTCGGCGGAGACAAGACAGTCGGCTTTGATATAGACGCGATCGCCGGGGAAGATCTGGTAGTTTGTGGTGGTCACTCCATCCTCGGTGATTCCGCGCCAGTCGACAATCATGATTTGCGCGCCGGGGAAGTCCGGCGGTGCCGGGCGTGCAACCCAAATCCGCTTCGACGAAACGTCCGACAGACCTTGAATCTGGGCGATGGCATCGAGAACGGTTTCGTTGCCCGTATAGGGGAGGCGATCGATCCGTTCGCCTGATCCTCCGCCGTCGGTGATCACGTAGAACACTTTGCTGTTGTATCCCGCAACATCGACACGGACGTCAGGATTCTGGATGTGGTCCGCAAGATGGTTCTCGATGGCACGTTCCACTTCTTCCAAAGTCATGCCCGAAACTTCGACCTTGCCGTAAACACCCAATGAAATTGCACCATCGGGACGAACAAGATGCTCGCCGGCAATCACTTGCTTGCTGGTGACATCCGCCAGCGAGACGGAGACTTTGGGGCCTGCCAACCCAACGACGTTATGCAGGTGATCGAGAATCGCCTGCCGTGCATCGACCACGCTTTTTCCCGCGACCTTCACCGAACCGTATTCAGGGCCAAGATCGACCGTCCCGTCGGCCTGAATTCGGTAGACACTGTTAATCAGTTTAAAATCGGAAGCGGCAGGATTCGCGGATGTGTCGGGCGGCAGCACGTTGCTGGCACGCACGAGGATTTCCTCGCCAGGACGGAGAAGTTGGTCCGGCGGGCGAATATTGTCGACAACTTCCAGCAGCAGAATATCCGGCGGTTCAACCCGGTATTCACTGAGTGTCGCTTTCTGCAATTCGCGGGGAACATCGGAATGTGCCACGTGCGCGAGTGGGTCGAGACCGTTCATCGCGGGGGCGGCACAGCCGGTCAGCCAACTGGAGACGAGCAACATGGCCATCGCCGGCCAGCGCGCGAACTCAGAGAGATGATTGATAGTCATACGATGATCTCTGGCGCGACGAGGCAAAACGATTTCGGAAACGACTCGACACTCATAGTGGATCGGAGGCCGGTTCAAACGGGCGACGAATCGCCGACGGGAACAGTCCCTCCCCCTTTCAGAAGATCGGCCGTAAGAATGGGGGGACTTTAGCGGTTATTCCGATTGTGTCGGGATGCTTCAGGTTGGCGGTCTCGCGGCGCCCCTGGGCGGATGAAAGTCGTAACCGTTTATGCACAAAGCCTTAAGGCTCTAATAGCCTGCTGCGAATCGCAGCTGTTAGCGACCGAGGCTTCAGGACTGCGAGCTACGCCGGGTTCGAATCCAGGCCGTCTGCCGCCGGTACAGGAAGCCGGCGTATACCGGGAGCTTGGAGAGAATGTACCAGGGAACCCCCATGAGAGTAGAAAAGGGGATCTGGGACCGCCCGAAGCAAAGCCAGGACACCCCCACAGCTCCGGCGAGAAGCCCCCCGGTTGCCAGGGAAACCGCCGCCGCTATCCACAGGCCCGTGGATAGCCCCAAAAGCACACCTGCGACAAATAGGCCGCCCCATAGCATTGTCAGCAAGGACAAGGGGGGAACGCACAGATCGAGCATCATCGCCAGCGGATCAAGCCGGCCGGATCGAAGAAATCCGACAAGCAATCGCGGAGCTTGGGTGAACAATGTGTGCAAATGCCCATGTTCCCAACGGGTGCGCTGGCTGAGGAATGCACTTTTTTCACTTGGCAGCGGTGCGCTCAGTTCCGCCTGAGGACAAAACTGGGGAGCACTCCCTGCCAACGTCAGATCGACCGCCAGTTGCATATCCTCGACAATGTGACTTCCCGCAAACGAAGTTGAGCACAAAGTCTTCCAGGGAAAGGCAGCACCGGAACCTGTCAACAGGCAGGGGACGCCGAGCCGCGCCATTCCCTGCGGGCGGACCTTATTCTTCACCAGCACCGCCAGCGACGAAATGACATCATTCGGGCGCGGGTTCGGCGGCGGGGGCATGAGGTAGCATCCCTGGACGGGGCGCTGCAGCGCATCGGACTCCCGTGCCAGTTCAGCGAGGCAACCCGGCGCGAGAGTGCAATCGGCATCGATGACGATCACCACCCGCGGCGGATTCGCCGCGAACTCGGCCAATCCGGCGGTGAGCGCGTGCCCTTTTCCGCGATGCTCCAGATCGTGGCGACTGAGTACATCCGCACCGCGCGCTCGAGCAATATCGGCGGTGTCGTCGGTGCAATTATCCGCGATCACAAGCAGTCGATCAGCCGCGGCGAGTTGCGGCCGGATTGAGTCGAGCGTCGCTCCAATGACTGCTGACTCGTTGTGTGCCGGAACGAGTATGCCCAGAACCGGACGTGGCGAGGAATGATCCGATCGCCGAGGGCGAGCGGGGATCACAGCCGCGATACATTGAACAAACAATACACCGGTCGGCAACAGCAATGTTGCGGCGAGGATTGCCAGGCAATATGTTGCCGCCGTCGCCATTGCCACCGCCGTTGTCGGAAAATGTCAGAGGACTGAGGATTCTCGTCGTCGAAAATCTTCGAGATGCGTCTTGAATGTCTCGACTGTCAATTCGACGAGCATTATCAACCGATGAGCCCCATGATCGGCGCATCGAGCTCGAGCAGATCTTCCAGGACTTCGTGCCCCTGGCGCAGTTCCGGCCTGTCTCCGGAAACCGTGAACAGCAGCCCGTCGGCCCGTGCGGCGAGCAGTTGCAGGTCCGTATGTTGCTGAGCCGACGGACCGGCGACCAGAATCATGCTGTAACGAGTGCGGCTCTGTTCGAGAAGCTCCGTCATGCGGCGTGTCGCCAGTCCTTCGCGCGGGAAGGGACGTGCGCCGCCGTGGATACAATCGACCCCTTCATTCCTGGTCGGAATCGCCAAGTCGGAGAGTTCGAGGTGATCGAGCATGAGATAATCAGAGATTCCAAACGTCTCCATCGCACTCACGGGAGAACCGGGTGCCGCGGTCAGGGTCGGGTCGAGCACGTGACCATCAGTCGTCCGATGTGGCGTATTCTGAAACAGCGCGCTCAGCGCCTGCCGATTATTCGCCAGCGTGCCGCTGGCATCGAGGACCAGCACGGCTTCATCCCGTTCCGCAAAGCAAATGGCCAACTTGCAGATGAGCGAGACGGGGGACTCTTCATGATCCAGCGCGCTGAACAAAATGACCGACCCGGGGCGATGCAACGACTGCTGAATTCGCAACGCCAATAGCCGCAGCGGATCGTCCTCGTTTTCGTCTTGCTGGCGTCGTTTCTTGCGATTGGCGATTTCGTCGTCGAGTGCTCCGCGGCTGAGAACCGGAAGATTGAACTTTCGCGCGGTCTCATCGGCGGGACTCTCTCGGCGGGCGAAATACTCGCAGCCGAAAATAGGGCTCACGAGCACCAGGCTCAAGAGGAAGAACGTGCCCAGGAAAATCTTACGGTGATTGGTCGATGTTCCGAGCGGGTCGAGCACCGCGTCGCTCAGTTTCTGGAACTCGCGAACGCGATCGGCTTCGATTCCCTTCAAGGCTCGCAGTTGATCGCTCAAATCTTTTCGCTCTTCAGTCGCGCTTTCCAGTTCGCTGGTCAGCTCTTTCTCACGGGCAGTCTGGGGGCGCATCTCGTCGCTCATTTCCTTGAGCTTCCCCTGCTTCTGCTCAAGCCGCTCCTTGAGCATGGTGATCTCGCGCCCCTTGACGACCAGATCCAGATCGAGCTGCGCCTTCATGGCATCGGTGCGAGTCAGTTTTTCCTCGAGGCTTGTGATCTCCGCGGCAGCGATCGGGTCGGGCTGCGTCAGCACGTCCTGGCCGATTTTTTCGATCAATTGTTTCCAGGCGAGCGGCTCGGTCGCGCCGACCTTGGGTGCAACCGCGTCGAGTTCCTTTAGAATCTCGTCGATCCGCTTCCACTGCTTATGTCCTGGCGAGTACAGCGCCATTGCGGCTTTCAGGCGATTGCGCTTTAAATCAAGAACTTTGTTATTCAATTCCAGCAACTGGCTTGTCTTCAATTCCGCGATCGTTTTCAACTGCTCCTGCAATCCGGATTGCAGCAGTTCCGCCGTATCGAGAGAGGATTGCGCGGCAGCCACCACGGTCGGCAGTTGTGCGAACACCTGACCGTTCAGTCCTGATGTTTGATAGAACTCTTGCAGTCGCAGCGCCGCCTCATCGACACGGCCGCTGCTGGCCAGCAACAGCCGTTCGACGTGTGAGATATGATCACGCAGAATATCGGAACGGAACTGAGCCGCCTGATCGATGAACATCGTCAAGATGGTGTTGAGCACGGCCACGGCCTGCTGCTCGTTTTCCGTCCATTCGAGGCGGACCGTAATCGACTTGAATTTACTGCTCGGCTCCACCTCCAGGCTTTGCTCCAACGCCGCGGGGGACATTTCCAGCCCGTGCTCGTCCACAACTTTCTTGAGAAACTCCGGCTGCGTCATCAGCAGCGCATAGGTCTCGACCGCGGGAGGGGTGAAGACTTTGAAATTGCCCGCGCCGGGAAGGCTGGTGTATGTGACGTTCCCTTTGGATTTCACGAACGTCTTGCCGAATCGCTCCGCGACAACGAAGGAGCCCGCCGCCGCCACGGCTGCACAAATCAATAACAGCCACCAACGTTTCCTGAGGACTGCGAGCAGAATCGGCTCGGGGGTTGGCGCTGGGGTCAGGTGGGGGCGTGCGCTGCGGGGGACAAATCCGGCCCCCGGTGGAGGAACCTGATAAGTGGTCGTCACCGTTGCCAACTGCCCGTTGCCAGGCGTGGATGGTGTTGTGACTTTCGCTTCAACTTCGCTTGAGGACATGCTTCCCTCAATTCGGAGCACGGCGGCTATCGAACTGCCGGTGAACCTTCCCCCGCCCTGGTCTTTCGGTTCCCGGACAATCGCGACACGTCAATGCTCCGCCCGTCTGTGCAATTGGAGAGTTTGCCCCGACTTTTCGGTGCAACATTCCCCGGCCGAGCCCGACTCCGCGATCGCAACACTCCTCATTTTGATCGCGTCCGCCAACAGGGAACAATCCCTCGGCCCCGGCGGACGTCCCTTCAGTCTAAGGGACTCTTCCCCCAATGTAAACGATTTCAGCGTGATTCAGGGGCGGTCCGCATAACCCAGGGGATGCCTGCAAAACCAGTGCCAGGCGCTGGCAACGATCTCGTCTAATTCCACAATCTTCGCCCCCCAGCCAAGTTCCCGCCGGATTTTGTCGGCATTTGCATAGAGCATCGCAGGGTCGCCCGGGCGACGTTCCCCCACGATGGCCGGAATGGGGTGCCCTGTCACTTTCCTAGCCGCCTCGATCACCTCCCTCACGGAGTGCCCTCGGCCGATGCCAAGATTGTAGATTCTGGCATCTCCGGGCTGGAGAGCCTGCATGGCGACCCGGTGGGCGTCACACAAATCGTCGACATGGATGTAATCGCGAATGCAGGTTCCGTCGGGGGTGGAGTAGTCCTCGCCGAAGATTGTCACCCGCTCGCGCTGCCCGAGCGCCACTTGCAGCAGGATCGGAATCAGGTGGGTTTCGGGATCGTGATCTTCTCCCAGGCTGCCGTCGGCCGCGCACCCCGCGACATTGAAGTAGCGCAGCGCCGCAAAGCTGAATTCCGGATCGGCTGCGACTTCATCCAGGAGCACCCGCTCCACGAACAGCTTCGACCATCCATACGGGTTGATGGGAGCCTGCGGCGTTGTTTCGATGATCGGCAAGTTCTCCGGGTTGCCAATTGTGGCGCAAGTGGAACTGAAGATGATCTTCCTCACCCGAGCATCGCGCATCGCTTCCAACAACCGCACCGAGCCAGCCGTGTTGTTCGCGTAATACAGCAACGGGTTTGCGACGGATTCGCCGACGTTGGCGAACGCCGCGAAGTGCATCACGCAGGAAACATGATGTTCGCGGAGAATCTCAATCAGGCGCGGTTTATCGGCGATGTCGACAGGATAGAACGGCACTCCCTCCGGGACGGCTGCCCTGTGGCCGCGCGACAAATTGTCGACAACAACGACGACGTGTCCCGTGGAGCGAAGATGCCGCACCGCATGCGACCCGATGTACCCCGCGCCACCTGTGACAAGAATACTCATCCCGGACAGCCAACCTCCCCGACGTTTCACGCTATCAGAACCGCTCCAGAATCGGAACCACCGACTTCTGTGGCGGGCCGCCAGTGACGTGAACGTCACCCTTACCATCGATGAACACGTTCACTTCGCTGCGGATTCCGAATTCCTCGAGATAGATCCCCGGCTCGATGGAGAAGCAGGTGCGGCGCAACAAAAGGCGGTCGTCATGCGTTTCAAGATTGTCGATATTCGCGCCGTTGCCATGCGTTTCCCGGCCGATGCTGTGCCCGGTGCGATGCACGAACCTGTCGCCGTAGCCAGCCTGTTCGATGACCTGGCGGGCGGCATCGTCCACCTCCCACCCTTGGAGCGCGCGTCCGGCCCCGAAGGCGTCTTGAACACACGCAATCGCGGCATCGCGCGCCGCCGCGACGATCACGAACACTTTCTCAAATTGCTCGGGTACGGTTTTCCCGACGTAGCCGACCCGGGTGAGATCGCTGTAGACTCCGTCCGCGTGGTCGACCTTTCCCCACAGATCGATCAGTACGAAATCGTTTTCGCGGATGGTCGTCGTTGTACCCTCGCCGGTTTCGTAGTGTGGATTGCCGCTATTGGGACCCACCGCCACGATCGGCGGGTGATACGTCACCAAGCCATGATCCGCGAAGTGATCGAGAATCACTTTTTGCACCGCCAACTCTTCGACGCCGCCGGACCGGCGGATTTGTTCCGCGATA
>CAZVJA010000226.1:0-8179 GCA_964626885.1 uncultured Planctomycetaceae bacterium
GGAAATCCATGTTTTTTCGGCGGATTTCTGCCGTCATCGCTGTGTTGCTGGCGTCCGCGTCCTGCCATGCCGCCTCGGCATCGGCACAAACCTCGAAGGAGGCGATTGAAAAATCGATTCGAAACGGCGTCGTCTACCTGCGGACCAACGTTCCCAAGAATAAGCCCTATAATGAGACCGGTCTCGCAGCCTATGCGATGATCAAGGCCGGGGAGTCGCCGGAAGAAGAAACCGTCGCAAAGCTTCTGGAACTGGTCGTCAAGAAGACGGAGGGAGGTTCGTACCAGCCCACCGGATCGCAATTTTACGAAGCCGGTGTGGACATTATGGCGCTCGAGTCAGCCATGCACGCAACCGGGGACAAGGAGCGGTATCTCAAAGAAATCGAGATGATCGTGCAATATATCGTGCAAGGCCAGTCGATTGCCGGGAGTTGGTTTTATCCGACCCAGCCGGATACGGGCGGGGATACGAGCATCACGCAATACGCGCTGCTCGGCTTATGGGCAGCCCACCGTGCGGGAGTCAAAGTTCCCAATGGATGCTTCGAACGAGCCGCAGCATGGCACATTAGAAACCAGCAGGCAGGGGGAGAATTTGTGTACCATCCCGGCGGTGGTGGTCCTTCCGCACGGGACTCGATGACGGTCAACGGGATTGCCAGCTTGTGCGTCGCCCGGTTGATGCTCTATCCGAAAGGGGATTACACACTTCCGGAGGTGCCGGACCTCTTGCCGCCCCAAATTCAGGCGATTCGAGCAAATCAGGATGATAAGAACGGAAACTCGGAATCCGCGACCGGGGACGACAAGAAAGGACGACAGCGAAATTCAGGAAAACGGAACTCCGGTGGTCAAGGCGGGGCCAAGGGGAACAAGGACAGCGCGGTTGGAACCGATGGAATCGGTGCGGCGAATAACGCGGCGGCTGACGGAAAACCAGAGAAACCGAAGAAGCGTTGGGGGATCCTCATCCCCGTCGACGTCGGAACCGGTGATCGTGTTGAAGAAAAATCGGCTAAGACTCAGTCAGCCAAATCGGAAGTGCGGGGTGCCGGGGTCGCTTTGGCGGATCTGAATTTTGCCATTGCCCGTGGTGTCAACTGGCTAACGGAACACTACAGGATTTCGGGTATCGACGGTTGGCCGATTTATTATCACTACGGCCTCGAACGGGCATCCGCTCTCACCTCCATCGAAAAATACAAGGATCACGATTGGTACCAGGAAGGGGCGGAATTCCTCATGGGAATTCAACAACAAGATGGCCGATTCCCTGGCCATCTGGATGGCGTTGAGGGGACAAGTTTCGCCCTGTTGTTTCTTTCGAACGCCACGCGTTCACTATTTACGCCGGACGGCAAGCCGCGGATTTCAGTTGGTGGCGGGTTACTGGTCGGCAATCGAGGTTTGCCGGAAAATCTCTCGGAAATCAATACAACAGCCGAGGGAGCCCAAGCTCGCAAGATCACCGGCCCGGTCGACGAATTGCTCGCCGAATTGGAAAACCCGAAGAATTTGAAGGTCGAAGAGGTCCAGGCGGCGGTTGTCGAAAAGGTTCAGCTGGGAGATCGTGAGGCACTCGTCGGTCAGCGGGAACGTCTGCTTCGTTTGGTGGAAGACCCCCGCATTGAAGTGCGGCGAACGGTACTCTGGGCGCTCGGTCGTTGCAGCTTGGTTGTCGACGCGCCAATCTTTATTCGCGCGCTGGACGATCCGGATGTAAGCGTCGTCGTGGAAGCGAACAATGCCCTGTCCTGGCTGAGCAGGCGACCGGGTGGAATCGGTCTGCCGAGCGATCCGCTGGCGAGCGTGGAGGAAGGAGCAACGGAGGAACAGAAGCTGGCCGCGATCACTAAATGGCGCGAGGGTCTTCGTCAAGGCTGGACGAAATGGTTCGCTTCCATTCAACCGTACAAAGACCGTGAGTTTCTCCCTGCTCCGCGCACACAATAATGACTCGCCGCGTTCAAGGATGTGTTGACGATCCGCGCCGCAGGCGAGCGTAACGCGCTTCTCCTAACACCAGCCGTAAGACGCAGCGCGCCAGATAGGTGTAAAACGACGGCAAGGTGAATAACGGGGGCCACCAACCGGCCGCCCGGCGAAGTTCACTCCACGCCCGGCCCCTTTCGCCGGTGCGTATTGCGAGAAACGATTCAACCAGATGAGTTCTCGCTGCGTGTGCCCGCACTCCCAGAAGGGTGTAGGCATAAAACGACCGGTTGCGCGGCTTCCAGACTTTCGCCAGCGTCCGCTGCACGTCACGGGCAAAGCGGTCCCATCCTCCGCTGGTTTTGGCCTCGGGATGCACGAGCATCCGCGTCGTCAGCAGGTCGATATCGTGAAACCGATAGACGCGTGACGCCCGCAAGTAAAAATCATAATCCATCGCGTAATGCAATTCGGTATCCAGCAGGCCCACCTGCTCGAAGACTTCCTTGCGGTAAAACGTTGACGGGTGATTCAGGCCGTACCATTTGAACCAGAAGTGGACCAGCCAGAAGCAGCTCGACCGAGCCGGCAGGAATTCCAGCTCGCGGCCCGATTCATCGATACGGACGAGATGCCCGTTGACGATCGCCGCCTCGGGATGCGCGCGAAAGAAATTGACGATCTGTGCCAGCACGTTCGGTTCATACGTATCGTCGGCATTCAGCCAGCCGATGAGCGGCGCCCGGGCCATGCCGAGCCCTTTGTTGAAGGCATCGGATTGCCCGCGATCCGGCTCGGAGATCCATCGGATATTCGAGAACTCTTTCAGAATCTCGACCGTGCCGTCCGTGGAATTGGCATCCACGACGATGTGCTCGACCCGCACTCCGGACTGCTTCCGCACGCTGTCGAGCGTGGCGCGAATGTACTTCGCCGCGTTGTAGCAGGGAGTGATGATCGAAATGTCGGGCGGGTTCGTGTCTCCTCCCACGGTCTCAGCCACGCGCGCTCCTTCGATGTCCGGCGGACTCTTCACGCCCCCGACGATTTCCCGAACTTGCTCTGAATCCAGGCGGTCGTTTCTCGACAGCATTTTGCGACGGATGCCCGGTATTCAATCAGCAAATCGATCACGAGGACGACCAACCCCATGCCCAGAAGCATCGGCCAGAGGTCGACGTCCACTCGGCCGGTGAGCCGGCTGATCAACTTTTCAATTCCATCCAGAATGCCGTCAACGGCTGCGATTCCCAGCATCACCAGCGCCGCGGTTCGTAGTGCTCTCATTGTCGTTCCCCGTTTCAGAAATCTGATTGGCCCGCTCAGTGCGTCGTCGACGCTCACTTATCGTAATTGTAGCTCGTGAAATCTCACAGACGAATCGGGAAAATCGCCCCCGAATCCCCCCTCTCAAAACCTCCCGAGGAGCTGCTTGCGACTAACGATGACTCCGCATACGCTTACGTGTTCACTGCCGGATAAACACCGCGAGCCGTTCGTCAATCCGTCGAAATCGTTGTAATCGGAAGCGTTCTCTCTCGAACGCAGGAGAATCATGCAACATGCCGAAAGTTCTGACCACCTCGCTGGACGGCGATACTGGGCCCCATTTTGAAATTCTCAAACAGGCCGGGTTCGACGTCGTCGTCGTGCCGCGCGACCTCGATCTGTCGGTTCCGGAAAACTTCTCGCGCCAGTTGCAGGGAGTGTGCGCGGTGATCGCCGGGTCGGAGTTTTATCCGCGCGCGGTCTTAGAATCTGCCGGCGATCTGCGAGTCATCTCCCGCACCGGAGTCGGGTATGACGCCATCGACCTGGCGGCTTGCGACAACCGTGGAATCGCCGTCTGCACGACACCCGGCGTAAACCATCATTCCGTGGCCGAGCATACGATGGCGCTGCTGTTCGGTGTGGCACGAGGATTCCCGGAGACTGATCGTCGAGTCCGTGAGGGGCGTTGGAAGCGAACCATGCGCCCCCGCGTGATGGGTTCCACACTCGGCATCGTCGGCTTCGGACGCATCGGCCGGGCGGTGGCGATGCGGGGGGTCGGCATCGGCATGAAAGTTCTGGCCTACGATCCGTTTCCGCATCTCGAGCTGGCGGAGATGCTGAATGTCGAGCTGACCGGACTCGACGACCTGCTGAAACGTTCGGACTACGTCTCGCTGCATCTCCCCATGTCGGCCGAAACTCACCACCTGATGAACGCCAAGCGGTTCGCCGGCATGAAGCCGGGCTCGGTGCTGCTCAATACCGCGCGCGGGGGATTGGTTGACGAGCAGGCGCTCGTGGCGGCACTCAAATCGGGTCATCTTCGCGGGGCGGGGCTCGACGTCTTTGAGAAGGAACCACTTCCCCTCGACAGCCCGCTCCTGAAGCTCGACAATGTATTACTCGCGGGTCACACCGCGGGGCTCGACAACGAATCGTGGCGCGACACGTTCATCATGGCGGCCGAAACCATCGTGATGCTCAGCCGGGGGGAATGGCCCGCCGACCGCGTGCGAAATCTCGTCGGCGTTCGCGACTGGCGCTGGTAGATGGCGTGACGCCGTCCGCGGGAACGAGAGCAAACATTCCGGAATAATAGCTGTCGAATCTGGGGAGACCGCGCGATGTCGAAGATCACGTTCACGCGGAATGAGGCTCCGACGATCGGCGTCGAAATCGAGTTACAACTAGTCGATGCCCAGACGCTGGCCCTCTCCAACTCGATCGAACGGGTTCTCGATCGGCTTTCCCCGGCATTGGCGCAACAGGTCAAGCCGGAGTTGATGCAGTCGTACATCGAACTCAACACCGGCGTCTGCCGCACGGTTCGACAGGCCCGCGACGATCTCCGGAGCAAGCTGGAGGATCTCGAACAGGTGACGGATGGGTTGGGCATCAAGCTCCTCTGGGCGGCGACCCATCCCTTTTCCTCCTGTCGCGATCAAAAGATCACCGTCAACGACCGCTACTATCGGCTGGTCGATCTGATGCAGGACGTCGCCCGGCAGCTGGTCACGTTCGGCCTGCACGTCCATGTCGGCGTCGATACCGGCGACAAAGCGGTGATGATTTGCGACCGCATGCTCCGGCATTTGCCCATGCTGCTGGCGCTCTCGGCCAATTCTCCATTTTGGGAGGGGCGAAAAACCGGCCTGCATTCGCACCGCTCGAAAATCATGGAGCAGCTTCCCACCGCCGGACTGCCGCACCAGATGCGCAACTGGAGCGAGTACACCTGGCTGATTAACCACCTGGTCGACACCGGCTTCATCAACACGATCCGCGAGATCTGGTGGGACATTCGCCCCCACCACAACTTCGGCACCGTCGAGATTCGTGTCTGCGACATGCCGGCCAACCTCACGCAGGTGACCGCCATTGCAGCGGTCGTGCAGTGCCTCGTTCACGCGATATCCAACGAGATCGACGAAGGGACCTACCAGTCGGAGTACCATCCGATGATGGTGCAGCAGAACAAGTGGCGCGCCGCGCGCTTCGGCCCGGAAGCCCGCCTCGTCAATACGAACGACTACAAGCAGTACTCGGTGCAGGAGACCATCGACTCCCTCATCGCCCTGCTCTTGCCGACGGCCCGCAAGCTCGACTGCGTCGAGGAACTGACCTCCGCCTCCCACTTGCCGGCCACAACCGGCTCCCGGCAGCAACTGGAGATTTTCGAGCGAACCGGCGACCAGATGGCCATCGTCCGCGAGATGCTCGAGCAGAACGACTGGCGGAAAACCCTCTGATCGGCGGCTGATTCTCTCTCCCCCGACTGGAATACCTCATTCCGTGCGCGGTCTCTAAAATAGAAGTGACCCCGCCGAGAGGAGCAGTCAGCTGCAACCGTGAACAAAGATTCTTCCAAGACAACCCGCGAAGATGGCCGCGAGCAAGATCCCCGCAAGCTGGCGCGCGCGCTGCCGACATCGTCCGGCGTCTATCTGATGAAAGATGCCCGCGGCCGGGTGATTTACGTCGGCAAGGCGGTCAACTTGCGCAGCAGAGTGTCGAGTTATTTCAACAAGGCGGCCGCCGGCGACCGTCGCGTCGCAGACCTCGTCCCCGAAATCCGGGACATCGACCACATCCCCACCGACAGCGAGGTCGATGCCCTGCTGCTCGAAGCCCGGCTGATCAAAGACATCCAGCCGCGGTTCAACCAGGAACTCAAGGACGACAAAACTTTTCCTTATCTGGAAATCACACTCCGCGAGGAATTCCCAAGGGTGGAGTTCACTCGCAAGCCCCGCCCGCGCGGCACAAAGCTGTACGGACCGTTCACGAGCGCCAAAAAGCTGCGCGGCGTGATCGGCGTGCTGCAAAAAATCTTCCGCTTCCGCACCTGCTCGCTCGACATTCGCGAGGAGGATGAGCGCTGGCGGTGGTTCCGCCCCTGCCTGCTGCACAGCATCAACCAGTGCACTGCTCCATGCAATCTGCGAATCAGCAAAGAAGATTACCGCCGCGACGTCCGCCGGTTGCGAATGTTCCTCGACGGCAAGAAGGACCGCTTGCTGAAGGAACTGCGGATGGAGATGGAAACGGCATCGAAGGAGTTGAAATTCGAGAAGGCAGCCCGGTTGCGCGACGAAATCAAATCGCTCGAAAGCCTCAACCTGCGCGGCAATCTCGCCGACCATGCGCAGCCCGAGGTGTTCTACATCGATCCCAAGAAGGGGATGGCGGGGTTGAAGAAGCAGTTCCAGCTCGACAAGCTGCCGCGGCGGATCGAAGGAGTCGATATCGCCCATTTGCAGGGAGGAGAAACGGTCGCCAGTCTCGTGCAGTTTCTGGACGGCTTGCCCTTCAAGCATGGCTACAAGCGGTTTCGCATTCGCACCGTCGAGGGAGTGGACGATTTCGCGGCCATCCGAGAAGTCGTCAGCCGGCGGTTTCGGAGGCTTCAGCAGGAGGGAGAATCGTTTCCCGATCTGCTGTTGATTGACGGCGGAAAAGGACAGCTCAACGCAGCTCTCGAAGCGTTCCGGGCCATCGGCATCACCCCGCCGTTCACGGTGTCGCTCGCCAAGAGGGAAGAAGAGGTCTATGTCCCGGGTGAGCCCGAACCGCGACGGTTCAGCCGGCATTCGTTCGGCCTGCGGCTGTTGCAGTACGTGCGGGATGAGTCGCACCGCTTCGCGCAACAGTATCACCACCTGCTCCGCCGCAAATCGACGTTCGGAGATTCGTGATCCGCCCGGATCGTTTTCGCCCGGATATCTCCCGCGCAGTTCGCGAACGAAGCCCCGTTTTTCGGCCGCGAAACTGGCATTGGTCCCCTCGAAAGAGTCGCTACAATCCCCCTCTCCACCGGCGGGGAAGGTCCGTCGTGGGGAACATGCGCGACGTTGTACCGCGGGAGCCCGCCGTTGAGGATTCGCAGCCCATTCCTGACCAAACTTTTTGCCGTCATGGCGGTGCTGCTCATCCGGCTGTTGTTCCGGACGTGCCGCGTGAAGGTCGTGACGGAAGAACCCGGCTCCTCTCCGCTCGAGCCGACCGGCGATCGACGATTCTTGTACTCAATCTGGCATGACCAACTCTTGATGACAATCTTCAGCGGCCGGCCCCAGCAGATGGCTGGACTGGTCAGCGCGCATCAGGACGGTTCCTACCTCGCTCACGCAATGCGGTTGGTGAATATCCGGGCGGTGCGCGGATCGACGAATCGCGGCGGAGACCGCGCGCTCCGCGAACTGCTCGACGCCGTCCGCGACTGGCACGTGGCCATCACTCCGGACGGCCCGCGCGGCCCGCGACGGGTCGTCAAGCCGGGGATTGTTTTTCTGGCGTCGCGAACCGGACGGGCCATCATTCCCGCCGCGCATGTCTGCCGACGCTGCTGGCGGATTCCGGGAAGCTGGACCGACATGATGCTCCCCAAGCCGTTCACGCGGATCCTCATCATCGGCGGTCCCGCCTTCTACGTGCCGAAAGAGGCGGACCGAGCGTCGCTCGACCATTATGCCCATCTGCTGACAGCCGAGATGGAACGGCTGGAAGAACTCGCCACGCGCCGCATCAACGGCCATGCGGAACCAGTTGAACAACATCGCGCCGCGGCGTGAAAGCTCCTGAGTCAGCTACGTCGATATCCGGTGCAAGTGCCGCTTGCGGCTTAGCCGTCTTCTCCCGACGTCTGAATCCTCTACGGCTCAGATGTGATATTCCACATCATCCCCGGGTGGCTTCCTCGGTGAAGCTTCCCGTACTCGCTTCCGCCTCCAGAAGAATAAGATTGTCGTCAG
>CAZVJA010000227.1:0-8176 GCA_964626885.1 uncultured Planctomycetaceae bacterium
CGCTCACGCCCCCTGCGGTGAGGAAAGATTCGCGCGGCGAGAGAAATCCGGATCCCGACGTCCCGCCGAATATCGCCGGGTCGATGGTGGCAACATTGAAATCGAGGAACAGGATTTGCTTGGTGCCGACGGGCGTCTGCTCGAGAGCGGGGCGGTTGACTCCCAGGTTCATCTTGTCGTCGCCGCTGGAACTGCCGTCGACGGCAATTGCGTACGTGCCGCTCGTGTCGATCACATACGACAGTGAGGCATTGCCATTTCCCAACAGCGGAGAACTATCCGGATATGCTCCGCTGAGGTCTTGCGACGAGCCAATCAGCAGCGCGCCGCTTGGGAGCGGCTTATAGAGTGAAAGCGCATTTCCGGCGCCGAACACAGTGGCGCTCAACACATCTCCCGCTTCGAGGTCAACAGTGTAGTAGTCGACGTCGGCGCCGTTTGCCAGATGACCATTGACAATCACCAACGGCGTTTCACCTCCTCCGGAGCCGAACGTGGGAAGTGCCTCACCCGTGACCTGGGTATCGTTGGCGCCGCTGGTGCCGGGTGCTTCGAGTTCGTCGTAGACGCCGGGAACACCCTCCAGATCGTCATCCACGATCAAGATGGTGACGGCTTGGGAAACGGAGTCGGGAATTGCTCCGTCAGTATTGTTGCCGTCGATCGTGACGGTGACGGTCTTGTCCAATTCGACGTGAGGATCGTTGATGGCGGAAATGACGAGAGTGCCAACCGTTTTCCCCTCGGGAATGAAGATCGTTCGGACATCCTGATTCTGGAACAGGCTGTCAGTGCGCGTATAGTCGCTTTTTCCGAAATCAACCACGCCGGGACTCAGGTTGACGTATTTTGCCGAGCCGGAAAAGTTCAGGGCGATGGTCGCGCCGCCGGGGGGAGCCGGGAAGCCCTGCAGCTTCGCTGTAATGATAGCGGTGCCGCCGTTTTCGCTGATCGTTGTGTCGGAAACAGATAGGCGTACGAGGGGCTTGTTGTCGATATTCGGAATGACCGCCGTGACCTGCTGCTCACCTCCCAAGATTCGCCCGTTGAAGACGGTATCGATGTTGACAATGATCGTTTCATTCGGCTCGATGAGTTGGTCATCGATCGCGCTAATCGTAAACGTTGTCGAAAGCGCGCCTTGGGGAATAGAGACGAACTGTGGTGCGGAGTAGTCGGTTCCCCGGGTCGCCGTGCCGGTGTAACCCAACTCCACGATCATGCCGGGACTCGGCTTGTCGGTGGTCAACGTGACCGTGGCCGAACCTCCCTCTTCCGGGACGATCGTGGGATTGATCGACATCGAGACAAAGACGTTCGGCACCGGGGCATGGATGATGCCGTCGTCGTCGGTAATATAAGCAGTGACTTCAAGGTTGCCGAAAGTGGGGACGCCGTTTTGTATGGAGGTGATGCTGGCGACGACCGACTCAGTCGCTTCGATGACATCATCATTGACCCCGGCAAGGTCGATTGTGCCGGCCAGATTGCCGGCGGCGATGGTAATCGATGTGCCGGATGCCGTGTAATCCAGTCCCTGGAAAGCAGTGCCGCTGAAGTCGAGGTTAACAACGACGGCATCGGTCCAGACGTGGTTCAATGTGGCGCGAATCGTGGCTGTCCCGCCGTTTTCGGAAAACGGGCTCCCGAGAACTTCGAGCAAGACTTTCGGCAGGCTGTCGTCGTCGGCAATGACGGCCGTGACCTGCTGTTGCCCACCGGCTTCCATCCCACCGAGAACCGTGGTGATGTCGACGATCACAGTTTCGTCGGGCTGCTCGAGGATGGAATCGTCGATGCCGGTCAGCGTGATGCTTCCGGAAGTCTGCCCGGCCGGGATGACAATGAATGTTTCGGACGGAGTGTAATCGATCTGATTCGTCGCCGTTCCGGAGAACTGCAGATTCACGCGAATGTCATAGTCGACGATCTGGGCGGTGGTTGCGGTGACGGTGGCGACGCCGCCGTTCTCCGCGAAGGGGCTGCCTGTCAGCGAGAGCGTGACGTTGGGACCGACGCCGATTTGGGGCGGAACATCGAAAGCTTCCGTAACGGCGGTGGAGTTATGGTCCCCTCCATCCGCGGCGCTCAATCCCATTCCGCGGCGGGCAAAGGCCTGCCAGATGAGATTTGTGTTCGCACTGTCAAACAGCGCGGCATCGGCGGCGAGAATAGCGTCGCGCGCGTCGAGGAAGGTTGGGCTTGCCGGGGTGAGTTTAAGCCCTTCAACGACCAACCTCAACGCCGTATTATTGCCACCTGTCCCGTTGTACAAGTCGGCGTCGAAGCCGTCTTGCTGCACCAACAGCCAATACATGTCCCACAGAACCGACGCCCAGACTTCCCCAACGTTGTGTTCTTCATCGGCTGGGGCACCATTGGGATTGGGAATATTCGTCACATCGATCTGGAGGGGATCGATATCGTTATAGGTCAACGGATTGATCGACATATTGAAGGAGTAAGGGAATCTGCGAATCCCGAGTCCCGTCGAAGGATTTCCCAGGACGTAGTTTCCGACGGGATACGAATCATTCACCAGGTCCGTGGGCTTGGCGGTAAAGACAAGGGAGAAGAAGTCGCTCCAACCCTCTCCCATTCCGCTGCTCTGAATCCCTTGGAGAGCACCGGCATCGGCTGGTCCGCCGACGAGCCGGTTTGACACGCCGTGACCGTATTCATGCACGATGATTTCCGCGGCATTATCGCTGTCGCGGAACGGCGAGGTCAGGTCGAACTCATACATCTGCATGCGGGGCGAGATGCCATCGGGCGGAGTCGCAAAATTCGCGTTGTCGGAAACTCCGAAATCCGCCGCATCCTGAGCATCGGCCTGGACCGGATCATTACCCAATCCGTCCCCCGAATAGTTGGTGAACTGAAAATTTCCCGAGGCTTCGTCGAATCCGTAATGGGCCATGACATCGTGAACGATGTTGTTCCAATAAAACAGATTGACGATGGCCTCGTTCTGATTTTGCAACGGGCTCAAGCTGGGATTGAAACTGTAGTTGTAGTTGTTGTTCGTGCCTCCGCTCGGTCGGGCGCCTCCCGTATCGTCGCCGTCGCGATCCTCTTGCGCGAAGACGTTGTTCCCGCGAGTATCGGTAAATTCATCACCGGACGAGCCGTTGGTATCGTGCCAACCGAAGGGGGAAGCCGTCGGATCGGCGGGATTTGTGACGATGCTATGGCTGCCGGGCAATCCAGGTCCGTCATCCGGACTTTCCAACGGCAAGGGGAAGACTCGGTAGCTGGCGCTGTCAGTCCAGTTCGCCACGTAGAGGATGGTCCCTGTTTGAGCGTCGACGAGGACGTTCAACCAGTCTGCGCTGTTGCGCATGTTGATAACCATATTCCAAACAAGCCGCGACTCGCCGCGCTCGATCGGTAGAATGGACAGTTCCACGGTGATAGGATCGCGCGAGATTCCACCGTCCGTGAATACGACGGATTGAGTCGGTCCGCCGGTTGCCGAGGAGACTTGTAACGGATTCGTAATCGCGACGCCGAGTTGCCCAGCGGCGCTCTCGACCGCCTGTCGCGCGGTCAAAGTCGGGGTGAGGGTGTTCAGCGAGCCGGCGACATTCGGGGCGAAACTGTTTCCGAAGACGAGGATCTCCCCGGTTCCGGCGACACCGGAATTCACCACCGAGCCGAAAACTTGCAGACCGGAATACATCTGCTGCAGGTAAACATAGGTCAAGCCGCTTTGCGCGCTGGCATGGCTGCTGCTGACGAGGAATTCCTGTGTATCGGTGGGAACAAGTCCGAACAAATCTTTGTGCGCCTGCAGGAAGTCGAATGTGATTTGGATCGGATCGCCCGTCGAGGCGCTGGTCAGGTATCCGCTGTAATTCATCAAGTAGGATAAAGTTCCAAGGTCGTCCTCCGTGCGCGCCACAAGTTCGGGGAATTGGAGTTGGAACGTCGAGAGCGCCGCCTCCTGGGTTGCGGTTAGGGGCTTCTTATTGATGACAAACGACTGCGTCGAGTTCGCTAGTCCGTCGCTGACCGTGACGGTCACTTGAAACACCCCGAAGTAGTCGCTCGGAGGTGTGACGGTGAGTGTGTTCCCGATCACGGCGGCATTGATGCTCGGCGGTGCTTTCGGGTTCCACAAATTGGCGGGATTCACGTAGGCCGAGGTACCGAGGCTCGCTACGAACGTGCTCGTGGGCACGCTTCCACCCCAGCGATACAGGTCTCCATTCTTGAACAGCAGGTACCAACCGTCAGACCCTTGTAAGTATTTTTCACCATAACCACGCGCGTTCTGAAAGTAATTGTTGTCGACCAGGTTCTGGTCGGCCGACAGGCCAAGGTTCTGGTCGAGTTGATATAGATCGCTTCCCGGATCGACGACGACCGTGTACGTCAGCGGGTCATTATCACCGTCGCTGACTGGCAGAATGACGTTTGCGCTGGCGGCATCCCGATAGATCGTCTGACCGGAGATCGGACCAAGAACCGGCGCAACATTGCCGACGGTGACCAGGAACGTTCCCACGTCATCGCTCACGTTGTCTCGGACGTGGACTTTGACTTGAAACTGGCCGGTGTAGGCCGCGCTCGGGTTGATCGTCAGAGTGGTTCCGTTGATGGAACCGACGACATCGCCGGCGGCCAAGGGATGGTTCGGGTCGATACTCGTGAATTCGAAGGAATAGATCGGCGTACCAGTTGCTCCCGACGTCGGCAAACTGACCGAAATCACGTCCTGTGAATGCGGCATTGTCTGGTTCGCCAGAGGCAGCAAGTCGATCTGCCCCGCGGGCGTAGCCGGTTGGCCGACTGTCAGCGACAGCTTCGGCCGCTGGGAGATAGTTGTTCCTTCGCTCGAAGTGAACCCGAGACTATCGCTGGTCGCGTTGTCATAATCCTGTATTACGAAACCGAAATTGGTGGATGGGTTGTTGATCCACCCCTGAATCACCGCCAGTGCCGCGGCATTGAGTTGGAACGTCTTCAAACCGGTGGTTGTCGATGTTAACGTGCCGAGGACAACCGTATCGCGATCGCTCGTTCCCGCGGCGCCGAGTACTCCCCACTGCTGCCCATCGGCTGCTTGTAACCAGGTTGCCTGGTTTTCGGACCAGGACCGCTTCATCGCGTACAGCTCGTAGGTATGGGGTGATGTATCGGTGACATTAATCGTGATGGTCGCCGCGCTCACCTGGTTGCCGGGAGCAATCGAAGAGATGTCCCAGCGAATCAGTCCTGCTTCGTCCGGAAGTCCGTCGACCCGGACAATGGACGAAGTGCCGTTGTTTTGTTCCTCGCTTGCCGCGCGAATGTACGTGTCGTCGTTCCCTGTGTAACCGTTGACACCATTCTGGAAAGAAACCGTCGACGACGATCCGGAGCTGTTTGGAAGGACTGTCACTGAGACGTCATCTGTCCGTACGTATTGCCCATCGTTGGCCGTCAGCCGCAGCACGTAGGTGCCGGCCGCGCTGAAGGTCGCCGCGGCGTCAATCAGCGACGCTGTCGTAAAAGTGACGGTTCCCGGACCGCTGACGACGCTCCAGGTTGTCGCGAGGGGACCGGAGATTCCATCGTCGGTTACGGTAGCGTTGAGATGCAGCGTGTTCGACTGCGCGATCGTCCGGTCGGGACCGGCATCGACCACGGGAGGCTGGTTGACCGGCAAGGCGTTAACTGTGACGGTCACTGTATCGGTCGAGGTAAACGTGCCATCGTTGCTCTGCAATTGCAGCACGTAGATTCCCGCGGCGCTGAATGTCGCGGTCGTTTTGGCCGACGAGGCGCTGCCGAAAGTGACTGATCCAGGGCCACTGAGCAACGTCCAGCCCGCGGTCACCGGTAAAGCATTCGGATCGGGCGTGGAGTTATCCACCACGACTCCGTTGAGGTTGGCAATTTGATTCAAGAGGATCGTCAGGTCATCACCGGCGGAAACAGCCGGCGCGGTGTTACCCCCCAGCTCATACACGGTGATCGTGACCCGATCGGTGGTGGTTGCGATTCCATCACTGGCCGAAAGCTGCAAGACATAGGTGCCCGCGGCGTTAAAGGTCGCCGTCGTGACGCGTGTATCAGCGTTGGAGAACGTCGCCGTGCCGGGTCCGCTGACTTGCGTCCAATGCGTCGTGATGGGGTTCACGGCGGCGACGCCGTCGTCGGTAACGTTACCGTTCAAATGAAGAGTTGACGTTAGGAACACGGCCTGATCCGGACCGGCATCGACGACCGGCGCGACGTTGCCCGACGGGTCGATCACATCGATCACGACGATATCCATCGTGGCGAGTTCGCCGTCGTCCGCCCGCAGCCGGAGAACGTACGTTCCCGCGGCACTGAAGGTCGCCGTTGTATCCACGCCGCCGGCATTGCCGATCGTTACGTTCCCTGGTCCGCTGACGACGGCCCAGTTTGTGGTTACGCTTCCCGGTTTCGTCGGCAGCCCGTCATCCGAAACGGTTCCGTTGAGCGAAACCGTCTGACCAAAAATAACGGATTGATCGAGACCGGCGTCAACAGCCGGCGCCAAGTTCCCATTCGTACCGCCAGTCCCGGTATAGCTGATTGAAAACGTCGGCCGATTCGCGGCAACCGCCGCTTCCCTGGAATCGAAGGACAACCCGTCGGCACTGCCCAGGTAGTCCTGAATGATCAGCCCGTGATTCGATGACGGGTCGTCGACCCACTTTTGCACGACCGCCACGCCGGCGGCGTTCAGATTGACCGTCACGGTTCCAGTCGCGGTCGCGGTGAGCGTTCCTAGCACGGCGGTTCCATGGTCGGTTACCCCCTGTGCTCCGTCGATCTCCCAGCTTTGCCCCAGGCTCGGCCAGTCGAACGCGACCTCCGTCGGATTCCACGAACGCAACACCTCATAGATTTCCCACGTTCCGACCGAAGGATCGGTCACGTGAAACGTCAACGACGCCGACTGCACCTGACTCCCGGCCGCAATGTCGCTTGTATCGATCCTGAACAACGCCGCGATATCCGGCGCACCATCGATCAGGATTGTCGTTTCGGTGCTGAAATTGTCCTCGCTGTCGTTTGTGCTCCCCTTGATGTACGTATCGTCCGACAACACTCCGGAGAGTTCCAGCGGAGTACCGGACAACAACGTGCGTGTCTCGAGCATTTCGAGGCCGAACAGGGCGGCGGGCTTCGACGGCTTCCGGCGCTTGAGGAATCTCGATCCAACATGTCGCGACCGACGATACGAGCTGAGCCAGGACGTCATACGCATGAATAAACTCCGGCTTTCGACTTCAGGCCGAATAGATAACGTTCAGTGGGTCTTGTTCCGAAGCATTCGGCAAGAACCACAGTTCTTCGCGCCTCTGCATTCGGGGAGATACTTCGCCTCTTGTTTTCACATCAGTTGCAGTTTCACAGTCATTGCCGGCTGCGGATATTGCAGCCGGTCCACGGGCTCGTTCCCGCCGATGCGGGGCGATGCGCACGGAATAGCACCTCTACACAGGATGAAGTTTGCCAATTTTGAATGAAAGTTTCAATTTGGGAAAACTGTGAAAATTGACGAAATATTTTGTCCCCCTAAAGGGACCGAAATTCCGTCCCTGTGTCCCAGGTTCCCCTCATTCCCGTTTTCGGTTACGTCCAGCTATCGAATGGTGTGGGACACCGGAAGCCACATACTCCTCTTTTCCAGGTCTGTTTGTGGGAGCCGGCAATTTTGATTACGTTGGGGCAAATCATCCGTGGTGACCAAAGTCTCACGGTTCCACAACAGCCTCGCATGCACCTAAGGGTTTCCCATGATCCGTCTATACCGAACCTTTCGCTTGATACTTCTCTTCCTGGCGACCTGTTGTCTGGTTGTTGCTCAGTCAGCGACCCAGCCCTTGTTCGCGGCCGAGAAGCCGGCTGCTGTCCCCGAATCCCCGATGGTCATCAAGCACGTCGCCGTCTACTCGGTCGACGGCCGGTTCGGGGGATGGCCCGCCAACCACGGAATCTGGTCGTGGGGGAACGAGATTGTCGTCGGGTTCGGGGCCGGCTACTACAAGGATCTCGGGCCAGATCGACATGCCATCGACCGCGAGAAACCTGAAGAACACCTGTTGGCCCGCAGCCTCGACGGGGGCGAGACCTGGTCGATCGAGAACCCTGCCAAGCAGGGGGTGCTCATCGGCCGGCGCGGTATGCGTCACGGGATCGTTCCGCCGGATCA
>CAZVJA010000228.1:0-8153 GCA_964626885.1 uncultured Planctomycetaceae bacterium
CTACTGCGGGATTAGGCTACACGCTGCAGATTATAACGCAGGAAGAACACTGCCGGATCAAAAATCGTCGGAAGTCATTTCCAGGAAAGGAAATATTCCTCGGAACGGATGGGCGGTTTGTTCACTGGTCCAGTACCGGACCGGATCCCAACGCACATGAACCTGCGTACGCAATAGATCATACGTGACGTCATGGTCCGTGATCGCTCGCATCGCGGTCTTACTTCCCATACCTCACCCACACCGGGCTGCTCCAGGCAACTTCGCCGTTGGCTTGCTCCAGCCGCGCGTAGTAGTGCGTCTGGCCGCCCACCACTTCGTTCTCTTTGTACTCGAGCGTGAATTCGGCATTGTTGGGATGTTCGGTGAGGACGTATCTGCCGTTGCGAATGAAGTCAACTTTCGTGACCTTCTCGGTGCCGATCACATGCAATCGGAGGTGAATCGACCCCGTCATCGGGAATTCCTCCCCCATGAAATGCTCGCCGGCGCGGAAGTCGATGATGATGTTGTCGGTCGCCCCGTAAGTTCGCCGCTTGCGGATGGAATCGAGAATCGACACGCGGTCAATTTCGGGCGTGTAAACGAGTGCGTAGCTGATGTGAGTCGAACCGTGGTCGCTCGACGTGATCGTCCCTAGCCTGTAGCCCTTTTCCAATGCCTTCCAGACAAGCCCCGCTTCTTGAAAACCTCCCGGGGCATCATCCGGTTTTTCATTGCGCGGATGCACGCGCGGCCCGTCGAGAGTTTCGTAGCTGTTGCGGGCTCCCTGGTACATCTCGACAACCGGCTCGATCTCCGGATCGTTGTCTCGCCAGTCCGTTCCCATGGTGCTCGTGCCGGAGGTATGCGAAATGGCGATCCCTTTCGTCCGGTGCAGAAACTCATACAGCAGCTTGGTGTCGTTCGAGACGACTTCGCCCGTGCCGGTGCCGGGGAACACGCCGGTCTGGTCCAGCTTCAATTGAAACGGAAATACCGGCACGCCGCGCGACGCGTGAAACACGTTGCGATGACCGTTGGGAAACTTCACGCTCCGTTCGTAGCCGTACAGCGGCACGAACCGCGGCTGGAGATAGAACATGTCGGCCGATTTCTGCGTCAGCCACCACCAGTACGGGTAATGGCCGCCCCCCTGATGATCGGTGAGTGAGCCGAAGTCCATCGAGGCGACATCGATCATGTAGCGGTAGAAATCGAGATAAGATCCGTCGTTGCCGGGACCGACGTCCCAACTCAACTCGGTGTGGCGATGCAGGTCGCCGCGCACAATTCTCAAAGGGACGCCGTCAATTGTGATGCGATGATTGCGGATGCGCTCGACTTGCTTGCTTTCGCCGCTGGTGTTCCACGCCGGCATGCCGGCCGGTGGAGCGGGAGCGGAGTAGGCCGACATATTCGGTTCGCCCGGATCGACTCCCGGCGCGGGGACGTTCGTGACGAGCGCGACGTCCTGAATCGGCCGGTGATAATTTCGCGGGTCGCGGGCATCGCCGGAGTAAGCCACGTGCAACGAGCCGTCGCCCGCGGGAACAATGCGGCTGAAGACGCTGATCCGCCCGGTGCTCGCCGGCAGCTCGACGGCCGGAGTCCAACCGGTGTTGGTCAGCGTGGTGACGTTTTCAATCCATCCTTTTTGCGGTCGAGGGCGATTGGGCTGCGCGGTGATCATCCGGCGAAACCGCAGCCAGACCCGACCGTTGGATCCGGCAGCCAACTCCGCCATGGCGGTCGGCTGCTGCTTGCGCTCTTCATCGGGAAGAGCCGTGCTGATTTCCGGCGCGGCCGACAACTTCTGATTTCGATAGCAGGCCACTTTCACCTGACGCGTGCTGCCGAGCGTCGTTCCCTGGTTGCGATTCCCGCGTTTGAGCCAGTGCCCCTGATCTTTCCCCCAGTTCGCACCTCCTTGTTCCCAGGCGATCCAGACAGCTCCTTCGACTCCGCAGGCAACGCACGCATGCGCTTCGTAATAGGGGGAAGCGGCGATCGGAATGATCTGCCCCGCCTGTCCATCCTTCACGCTTGTCAGAAAGACGTCGTAATCGCCGTTGCGGTAGCTGTCGAAGACGATCCACGCGGTTCCCTCTTTATCGACCGCGACGTGCGGATACCAGTCACTACCGAGATCCGAAGTCACCTGCACCTGTTTTCCCCATTCCTGTCCGTCGAACTTCACATAACTGATGTTGCCGAAGTTCTTGGGATGCGATTGCCAGACGACGTGGATGTTTCGCTTATCGTCGGTGAAAACGTGCGGGTTGATATCGGGCTTCTTATCACTGGTGAGTCGTACCAGCTCTCCCCAGGTCTCCCCGGCAAGCGAACGTGCATAGAGATCCCAGTTCCCCGATTCCGTCTCGGTCTGGTCGGTCTGCTCGCACCAGATGACCCATAGCCGGTCCGAGGCATCGACAGCGATCTGCGGCATCCAGATATCGGCGTTCGCCTGCACCAACGGGACATGCGTGCGGGTCGACCATTCTCCTTCTTTCAGCCGGCGATGCAGACGGATCTGATCGTGCCCGTCGTAGTACGCGGCATAGGCGGCATAGAGCGTGCCGCCCTTCGCTTCAGCGATCGATACGAAGTCGTCGTACGAATCGCCGGTCGAGAGGACTTTCGCCCCGCCGTCGCGAGCGGTGACGACCAACTGCCCGAGATACTCCGCGTTGACCGGATCATCGGCGGCGCGGCGGGCCCGATTCGCGGCACGGCGCGCGGCTCGTGGCTGCTGTTCGTTCTGCGCGAGCAGGTTTTTTGCGAGCTGTTCATCGAGTGCGGCCGCTTCGCCGTCAACCGGAGTGCTCAGATCGCCGGAGTCCAGCCAGTTGTCGACCGTTCCCGGGCTGGCATCGGCACTGGCACCGGGAATTCCCGAACGAGATCCGGAGGCTCCATAAATGAGCAGGCAACAGGAGGCAGCCAACACAATGGCGGCGGTGAGCAGCTTTCGCGGCATGAGAGCCTCTCCCCTTCCAAAGCAGCGATGATCGATGGTGGTATCGGGATGCGGAGCGCGGTCGTCGCAGGTTCGAATCGTCATTTCGCAACAGGCGAACTGTTTCGAAACGAGCCAATCCGCCAGCGCGTTCACGATACTCGCTCAAAACACGAGATGCCAGAGGCTGGACCGAGGTCACTCAGAAGGTAGGGCCGGTTCCACCGGCCGCGAAGGTTGTTCGAGGTTGACGCAGACCTCGGCTGCCGCGGACGGCGGAATGGGCCGCAAGCGTTTCGGTGAAACACGCAGCGCACCAGTTGCCCGTTGACGCATCGTCCGTTCCGTGTTGGAATCGATGGCTGGCCCCTGTTAGACACGCGAGAATATTCCGTGGCCCTGCCATGAGGCCGGTTGCAACCGGCCGTCTGAACTCTCGGCACTGGCGGAGCCAGTGGCACGAGTGTCGGGTGCCACTGCCGGCTTACCCAGCAGTGAAAAACGGAGGCAGTTCAAAGACACGGATGCGTGTTTGCCACCAGCGGCCGGTGGAACCGGCCCTACTTTTCGATGCGAAAACAGGCCATGCAGATTCTCGACCACGTATCAACTCGCAGCCGAGCAATGCTCGACCTACTCGTCCGTTCGAAGGTGCGCATGGGTTTGCGCATCTTCGTCGCGCACCTTCGAAGACGCGCATCTTCGAACGCACGACGGAATTCACCACCAGACCACTGGTTACAATTTTCGACAACTTTGACCGCGGGTGAAGAAAAGTGATTTTTCGGCGGAAGTGAAAACGTGAGCACCTTCGAACCTTTTCGCGAGCTTTGAGCGGAATTCTTCGCGGCAACCTCCACGCAACTTCGTGGCAAGACGAGAGAGGAGAGCAAGCGAGAAGCCGTCCGCTTTCTCCTCCCCTCACGCCAGCAGGTCGTGCGCCACTTGGGCGTTGGTCACGACGACATCCGTCAGCGTGTCGTCCCGTCCTTCGTGCGGGTAGGTGAGTTGCTCGTGGTCGAGGCCGAGGGCGTGCAGGAGCGTCGCGTGCAGTTCGTGGACGTTGACGACCTTATCGACCGACTTGTAGCCGAACTCGTCGGTCGCGCCGTGCACGTAGCCCCGCTTGAAGCCGCCGCCGGCCAGCCACAGGGAGAACGCGTGACGGTTATGATCGCGGCCGTCGGGGCCTTGCGAAACGGGGAGCCGACCGAACTCGCCGGTCCAGAGGACGATTGTCGAGTCGAGCAGTCCGCGCTGCTTGAGATCCGCCACGAGGGCGGCGCTCGGCTGGTCGGTCTTTGCGCAGAGCCCGCGGAGGCTGTCGGCGTTTTTGCTGTGCGTGTCCCACGGCTGACCGGAGAGAAACACCTGCACGAACCGCACCCCCTGCTCGATGAGCCGCCGCGCCATCAGGCAGCGTTTGCCGTACTCGGCGGTGGCGGGGTTGTTCAGGCCGTACATCTCCTGCGTCGCTTTCGATTCGCCGGCGATGTCGAGCGCGGCGGGGACGGCGGTCTGCATGCGGGCCGCCAGTTCGTAATTCTTGATACGGGCTTGCAGCTCGAAGTTTTCGGGATGCCGCCGGAGGTGCGACCGGTTCAGTTCATCGAGAAACGAAAGTTGCCTCTGCCGCGCGCCGGGAGAAACATCTTCTGGAGTGTCGAGGTTGAGCACCGGCGAGCCGGTCGAGCGGAACGGTGTTCCCTGATAGATCGCCGGCAGAAAACCGGCCGACCAGTTCTTGGTGCCGTCGACCGGCAACCCGCCGGGATCGGCCAGCACGACATAGGCGGGAAGTTCCTGCCGCATCGCCCCCAAACCGTAGACTACCCACGATCCCCACGCCGGCCGGCCGGCGAAAATGGCACCGCTGTGAATCAATCGCAGCGCCGCCTCGTGATCGACCGACTCGGTCGCCATCGAGCGGACAAGGGTGAGTTCGTCAGCCACGCGGGCGGTGTGCGGCAGCAGTTCGCAGAGATCCATGCCGCACTCCCCCGCCTTCTGAAAGCGGAACGGGGAGCCGAGCAGGTTCTGCACCTGCGTGTGAAAATGTGCCTCGACCTTGCCGGGGTACGGCTTGCCGTGCCAGCGGGAAAGTTCCGGCTTGGCGTCGAAGAGATCCATCTGGCTCGGGCCGCCGTGCTGGAACAGGCAGATGACCGACTTGGCGGTCGGCTCGTGGTGCGGCGGACGGAGCGCGAGCGGATCGGCGGAGGCGGGCGCGGTGATCGTCGCGGCGCGGGCTGTCGACTCCGACTTCAAGAGAGATGCGAGCGCCAGCGGACCGATCGCACCGGCGTAATGCCCGAGAAACGCCCGGCGGTTGAGGTGGAAGTCGAGCATGTTCGTCCCGATCTATCGAGGCAATTTTTCTGACTGCTGAAAGCTGATCGCTGACAGCAATGCTTCAATCCACATACAAAAACGCATTCGCGGCGAAGAGCATCTGGCAGAGGTCATGCCATGCGCGGCTTTCGGCGGCGGTTGCAAGATTCTGTTCGCCAAGTCCCTGTTGCGACGCTTTCTTCTCGGCAGCCTTCTCGGCATTTGCAAGCTGCGTGGTGTGCAGCATCGTTTGCTCATTGAGGAATCGGTCGGCGGCGGCCAGTTCCGCGTCATCGGGTCGGCGGCTGGTCGCGAGACGGAACGCAAGGTCGATCCGTTGCTTGTTGTCAGTCCCCGCGTCACGGGCCAGACGCTCGGCGAACTCCCCGGCCCGCGCGCGAACAAACTGCGAATTGAGCATCGCCAGCGATTGCAAAGGAATCGTCGACGTGCCGCGCACGGGACAGTTGGTGACGATCACCGGCGAGTCGAACAGCGCGAGCATGCTGTTGACCTGCGTGCGGCGCTGCTGCAAGTAAAATCCGCGACGGTGCGCTCCCGCGGCATCCTCGGCCACGGTGACGCCTCCATCCTCTTGCCGCTGGGTCGGCACGTACGGACCGTACAGTCGGTCGTCGAGCCGGCCGGCCAGGGTGAGCATCGCGTCGCGAATCGTCTCCGAGTCGAGACGCTGCGTCGGGAACCGCCACAACAGGCGATTGTCGGGATCGGCAGCGAAAGCGTCGTCCCGCAACGCCGACGACTGCTGATAGACCGCCGATTGCAGAATCAGCCGATGCAGCGACTTGACGCTCCAGCCGCTCCGGATGAATTCGTCTGCGAGATAATTCAGGAGTTCGGGATGCGACGGCTTCGCTCCCGAGACGCCGAAGTTGTCGGGAGTGGCCACCAGCCCGATTCCGAAGTGATGCTGCCAGACCCGGTTGACGAACACCCGGGCCAACAGGCTGGAGGCGTGCGAATCGGGATGGGTCATCCACCGGGCGAAGGCGAGACGACGGCCGGTCGATTTCGCACCGGGAAACGGCGACTCGACGTGCAGCGATTCGTCCGGACCGCTGAGAGCGGCAAGCGCGGTGGGCTGGACGACCTCTGCCGGGTCGGCATAGCTGCCGCGCTCGAGGCGGTGCACTTCCGGTGCATCGGCGAAGAGGTCGGTCACGAATGCAAGCGAACCGGGCTTCTCGCGGCGTTGTGCATCGACCTGCTTCAGCGATTGGGCAAGAACCTGCCGTCGTTTGGTATATTCCTCCGCGAACTGCTTCAGGGCCGGGTCGGCGTTGGGACTGCTCCCCGCCATCTGCGTCACTTGCACGTTATCGACGACAAAGCTGCGACCGCAGCAATACTCGAACACAAAGGCCCCGTCTGGAAGATCACTGCCGGCGAGGTCGACCGTCTTCCCCTCCGGCATGCCGTCGACGATCTGCTCGAGACGGTATTTGTTCTCGCCGATGTTCGTCACCCGCACGCCGTAGATGCGGCCGGGCTTGTAGCCTGTGACGCCGATGGCACCGAGCGGTTTCGAATCGCCGCCGGGGTAATCGTAGTGAATCGCCGCGCCGCCGTCGGGGTTGCCGTCGAGCAGAATATTGCCGCCGGCGACGGGACTGCTGTCGTCGAAGTCGTGGGCGGCGATGAAATAGCCGACGCGCATCGCGGGAGTTCCAGCGGAGTCAACACGGTCGGCCTTGAGTTCGAACGTTGCCTCGACCCACTCTCCTTCGTGCGCGGGGGTCCAATCGAACTTGTCGCGCGTGCAGAGCCAGCGGTCGCCGGGGCTGCTGGATTCGACGATGCAGAGGGCGTCGTCGCGGATGAACGCCCCCGGCGCGGAGGAAGAATCGAGTTGAATCGCGGGCGAGCCGGCGGGGGTGTCGTCTCCCGGCGCGCGGTTCGCCCACTTCGTGGCGACTTTCGCTCCGTCGCCGTCAAAATCATCGCGGAACTTCAAAGCGCTCGGCGGAATGGTCGCGCGCATCCAGTTCGAGAATTCCAATTTCAATGCGGCGGCTTGCGAGTCGAGTTGCGTCGTTTCCGCTTCCCACTTCGCGAGTTCCGCCTCGGTCGCGACGTTCTGCACGCGCGAGCGCGGTTTGACCCACTGCTTTTCATGAAAGGCGGGAAAGGCAGGGTAGAAAATCGCCTGCAACTGATAGAACTCTTTGTGCTCGATCGGCTCGAATTTGTGCTCGTGACATTTCGCGCATTGGATCGTCAGCCCGAGCAGCGAATTGACGGTGATTTGCTGGGCCCCTTCGAGGACAGTCGCGCGGTCGGCCCGCACTTCGTCCGGGTTGCCGTCGCTTTCGCTGGTGCCGTCTTGGGCATTGCGGAGAAAGTGGGTAGCGGTAAGCAACTCCACCATCTCGTCGGTCACTTGCTGTCCGGCAACGTAGCCCGACAGTTCATCTCCGGCCAGCTGCTCCATCACGAAGCGATCGAACGGCTTGTCGCTGTTGAACGCGCGGACGACGTAGTCGCGATATTTGTATGCGAGCGGTCGATCGGAATCGGCATTGAAGTAGCCGTTCGAGTCGGCGTAGCCCGCGACGTCGAGCCAGAACTTTCCCCAGCGCTCGCCATAATGGGGCGAAGCGAGTAGCCGATCGATCGCTTGCTCCCAGGCATTGAGCGCATCATCGGCGAGGAAGGCGGCGGTTTCTTCAGGACGCGGGGGGAGTCCCGTCAGGTCAAAGCAAAGTCGTCGATAGAGAGTCTCGCGATCGGCCTGTGGCGAAAGAGTGAGTGACCGTGCTTCGAGCTTACTTTCGATGAAGTGATCGACCGGTGTGCGAACCAGATCGGTGTGAACCACGGCGGGAACGGCCGGCCGGACGAGCTTCTGGAACGACCAATG
>CAZVJA010000229.1:0-8148 GCA_964626885.1 uncultured Planctomycetaceae bacterium
CCCGGAATGAAGGAACTGCGGACTTCATCGATGCGGCGCGAGAAGATCAAACGTCTGTTCTGCTGAAGCCCGACAGCCTGACCCCCCGATAACCTGCTCTCAACGATACAGATTCTCGCGGAGCAAATCGAGCGGGTAGAAGGTGTCGCGCCAGCGGACTCCCCCCTGCCGGAGCGTGATGATGGCCGACCGCCAAGAGGCCACCAGCATTCCCACAACGCCGAGCGGCAGCGCGGGAAAGACGTTCCATCCGCAACTGGCGTTGTAAGCCAGGATGCCGTACGAGCCGTGCAGCAACAACAGCGTCGCGGCATGCCCCATCCCCGCGGGTTCAGGAAGCCAAAAGATGCCGAGATAGGGAGCCAACGAAGCCGCCACAGTGAGCATGCTCATCAAAATGAGGCGCGGCAATGAGTATTCCATCAGCGCGAAGCCGTTTTTCTCCAATCCCCGAATGACCCCCCAGGCGGAATCCTGCCATTTGACGCGGACGCATTCGCGAGCGAGAACAACGCGCTGCCGCATCCCCGAATTCTTGATGAGCTTGCCGAGCTTCACATCGTCGAGCACTTCCAATCGCAAGGGAACATGGCCGCCGATGGCCTGGTAGGCATCGCGGCGAACCATGTTGAAGGCTCCGGCACCGACATAGAAGAATTTGAATGGGATCGAGACGAGCCACGGCTGGGTTCCCGCCGTGAACATGAAAGCGAAAACCGAGACGAGGACATTTTCTCCATAGCTTCCGGGAAGCATATCGGGGAGCGCGCAGAGATGATCGGCGCGGTGATGCCGCATGTACACCACAGCGCGGCGAATGGCATCGGGCGAGAACAAAATGTCGCCGTCCGTGAACAACAAATAGTCTCCCTGGGCTGCGTTTGCGCCGGCATACATGGCGTGATTTTTTCCCAGCCAGCCATCGGGAAGTGTTTGCACATGCGTGACGCGGAGCCGCGGATCTTCCGCCGCGAGTCGATCCATTACGCGGCCGGTCTCGTCGCGCGAGCGATCGTCAATCGCAATGATTTCCAGGTTGGGATAATCGATCGCGAGTACTGAGCGGAGCGCCGCCTCGATGTTCGCCCCTTCATCGCGGGCGGGGATGATCATCGAGACAACCGGCCAAGCGGCGGGTTCGGGCAAGCCGTTCGACATGCGGACGAGTGTCCGCCGGATCATCACGCTCGCACAGGGAACCAGCAGCAGAAACCATAACCCGAACAGCCCCCAGCCGGTGATCAAAACAAACTGTTCGAGTGTCATGGATGCAACAGGGCTCCGTTTCTCGGTTCGAATGGCTGTATTGCGCGGCCGAGGGCTGTAGAATCATCGGACCGGAGTTCCGCGAAGTCAACCATCATCCGCGCGGCGACTTGACTGATTTACAGATCTGCGAGAGATATTACCGCCGCCGTCGCCAAACAGTTTCGTGATTGAACAAACTCGAACCAATTCGCATTTCAGGTATTTCCTCATGCCACTGCTCAAGACTCTGCTTGCATTCGTATCGCTCGCGTCGGCCGCATCCTTCGCGTTCGCAGCGGGCCCGGCTGCTCCACTCAAATTGAAATGGGAGAAGAACATTCTCTCCATCTCCGGCGAGCAGGTCCCCGGCGGCGCGGTGCTGGTGAATTATCTCGAAGCATACTGTCGGCCCGGCTCGACCGACCGCGATTGGCGCGAAACAACCATCGGCCACACGACACGGTTGATTTCCGCCTCGCCAGACGGACGACGTATCGAACTGGAATGCAAGCTCAAGGACGGCGTGATCGTCCACCATACAATCACATCGACGCACGACGAGGTCCGGTTCGATCTCGTCGCGACCAACCCGACCGACAAATCTTCACTCGCGCACTGGGCACAACCCTGCATGCGGGTCGACAAGTTCACCGGCCGGACACAGCAGACATACCTCGACAAGTCGTTTGTGTTTCTCGACGGCAAGCTGTCACGAATGCCGACACCGCGCTGGGCGATGAAAGCCCGCTACGTACCGGGACAGGTCTGGTGCCCCAAAGGGGTTGATCGCAACGATGTAAACCCCCGGCCGCTTTCCGATGACGTGCCGTCCAACGGGCTAATCGGCTGCTTTTCGACCGACGAATCCAAAATTCTCGCGATGGCCTGGGAGCCGTATCAGGAATTGTTCCAGGGAGTCATCGTCTGCCTGCACTCCGATTTTCGCATCGGCGGGCTGAAGCCGGGTGAGACCAAACAAATCCTTGGTAGGATCTACATTGTCGATGCCGACGTCGACGCACTGGTCGCGCGGTACAAGAAGGACTTTCCGGAACAGGTCGCGAAGTGACGCCCGTCACTTCTTGGAGGAGTCATCTCCAGTGGGTGTGGACACTGCAGCCGCGTGCTGTGCATCCCCCTTCCGCGTGGTGGCCCAATCGACGACATAGAAGAAGACCGGCGTCAGGAAGATGCCGAACACCGTCACGCCAAGCATACCGCTGAAAACCGCCGTGCCGAGCGTGAACCGCATCTCATAGCCCGCTCCCGTGGCCAGCACCAGCGGCACGACACCGAGGATGAATGCGAACGCGGTCATCAAAATCGGACGCAACCGCAACCGGCAGGCGTCGACCGTCGCTTCGAACCGCGGCTTTCCTTCCGTGCGCAGTTGCTTGGCGAACTCGACGATCAGAATCGCATTCTTCGCCGCGAGGCCGATTAACACCACGAGGCCGATCTGCACGAAGATGTTGTTGTCGAGCTTCACGAGCCAGACGCCGACCAAAGCCGCGAGGATGCACATTGGGACGATCAGAATGATCGAGAAAGGAAGCGACCAGCTTTCGTACTGGGCCGCGAGCACCAGAAACACAAAGACCACCCCCAGCGGAAACGCCAACTTCGTAAGAACGTCCTTGGAGGCAAGAATCTGCTGGTAAGTCAGCTCAGTCCATTCGTGCTCCATGGTCGATGGGAGCGCCGTCGTTGCCAGGCCGTCCATCAGTGCAATCGCCTGACCCGAGCTGACCCCCGGCGCCGTGTTTCCCGAAAGTTCCGCGGAGGGGAACATGTTGTAGTGATTGACGATCGCCGGACCGCTGGTGTCCTTCACTTCGATCAAAGTCTGCAGCGGCACGCGTTCGCCGGACCCGTTGCGGACCTCAAGTCGTCCGATGTCGTCCGACCGCATTCGATACTTGGGGTCAGCTTGCACATTCACCTGCCAGTTGCGATTCAGCAGCGAGAAATCGTTGACGTAGGCCGACCCGAGATACGTTTGCAGCGTTGTGTGAATTTCATCGATCATCACGGTCTGCGCTTTGGCCTTCTCACGGTCGATATCGACGAAGATCTGAGGCTGTGCCACGCTGAAGGTGGAGAACAAACCGGTCAACCCCGGCTGCGCGCGCCCCTCTTCGGCAAAATTTTGCACCGCCCCCTGCAACGATCGCAGCCCGGCCCCGCGCCGATCCTTCACTTGCAGCTTGAAACCGCCGGTGCTTCCCAAACCTTCCACCGGCGGCGCGCCGAACACCGCGATTTGTGCTTCCTGGAACTCCGCGAATTTCTTTCGCAGCGCGGCTGCAACCTGAGGAGCGCTCACTTCCGGCTTGCCCGCCCGCTCCTCGAACGGCGACAGAATGATGAACATGCCGGCCGAGTTGCTGAGATTCGTACCGAGAATCGTCGAGTACCCCGCAATGTCGATCGTGTGCCCGACTCCAGGAGTGTCGCGCACGACCTTGCTCAATTTGCGAACCAACTCATCGGAGCGCTCAAGGCTCGCCCCTTCGGGCAACTGTGCATTGAGCACCAAGTACCCTTTGTCCTGCTCGGGAATGAAACCGACCGGCACGACCGTGAACGTATAATAGGTCAACCACATCAGCCCGCCGTAGACCACGAGCGCGATCACTGCCGTCCTCAGCAGCAGCCCCACCACGGCGCCATACGTTTTGATCGTGACGTCAAAGATCCAGTTGAACAGATCGAAGAACTTCAGCAGTCCCCAGTTGACAGGATGGCTGACAAGCCAGCCGGCAATCGCTCCGACGGCAAACACGACTCCGCGCAGCCAGAGGGGCGCTGTCGGCCCATGTCCGCCCGCATGTTCTCCCGCGGCTGGAGCGTCGAACCCGAGCAGGTGCGCCACGACGCCTGTCAGAAACACATAGGCCACCAACCCGCCAATGACCGCTATTCCGAGTGCGGGAAGCGCTTCACGATGATCGTGCTTTCCCTCGCCATGTGCCGCGTCCCCATGACCGTGCGCCTTGAGCAACAACGCGCACAGCGCCGGGCTGAGAGTGAGGGAATTGAATGCGGAAATCGCCGTCGAGGCCGCAATGGTCAGCGCGAACTGCTTGTAGAATTGCCCGCTGATCCCCGCCATAAAAGCGGTCGGCACGAACACGGCGCACAATACGAGGCTGATAGCGACGACCGGAGCGGTCACTTCGTCCATCGCCTTGCGGCTGGCGTCGCGCGGCGAAAGCCCTTGGGACATCCAGCGCTCGACGTTCTCCACAACCACGATCGCATCGTCGACAACGATACCGATCGCCAGCACCAGCCCGAACAGCGAGAGATTATTGAGCGAAAACCCGAGCAGCGCCATCACCCCCAGCGTGCCGATCAGCGACACGGGAACAGCCACCATCGGAATGATCGTCGCCCGCCAATTCTGCAAGAAAATGAGCACGACGATGAACACCAACACGAAAGCTTCAATCAGCGTATGGAAGACGCTGGCGATCGATTCCTCGACGAACACCGTGGTGTCGTACTCGATGCGATAGTCGACTCCTTCCGGAAACTTCGACTTCAACTCCTCCATCTTCGCACGGATTGCTTCGGCCGTTTCGAGCGCGTTCGAGCCGGGCAATTGAAACACGGCGATCGTGACCGAGGACTGGCCGTCGAGGTAGCTGTTGACGTCGTAATTCTTCGCGCCGAGTTCGATCCCTTTCACGAGCAGCCGACCCCGCTCGTCCTGGACGGTATCTCGGACGACGTCCCGCAAGTAGACCACCTGCCCCGCCTCGCCGGTCTTGAGCATGATGTTCTCGAACTGTTGTTCCGTCGAGAGCCGCCCCTGCGTGTTGATCGGTAGTTGAAAAGGGACGTCGGCCCCCTGGGGAACCGGCGGCTGGCCGATGCGCCCGGCGGCCACCTGCACGTTCTGCTCTTTGATGGCGCGAACCACGTCGCTGGCTGTCATCTGCCGCGCCGCAAGTTTGTTCGGGTCAATCCAGACCCGCATGCTGTAGTCGCGCGGCCCGAGGAACGAGACGTCCCCCACCCCTTTGATGCGGGCCAGTTCGTCCTTCACGCTCAGCGTTGCGAAGTTGCTCAAATAGAGCTGGTCATACACTCCGCCGGGTGAGATGAGGTTCACGCACATCAGGATGCTGGGGGATTTTTTCTTGGTCGTCACTCCGGTCCGCTTCACTTCTTCCGGAAGTTTGGCTTGTGCCACCGACACGCGGTTTTGCACCAGCACCTGCGCCGTATCGAGATTCGTGCCCAATTCGAAGGTCACGTCGAGCATCATCTGCCCGTCGTTCGTGCACTTCGACGACATGTACAGCATCCGCTCGACGCCGTTGATTTCCTGTTCTATCGGCGTGGCAACGGTCTCGGCGACCGTCACTGCGTTTGCTCCGGGATAATTGGCCGAGACCTGCACGGTCGGCGGGGCAACGTCGGGATACTGCGCGATCGGCAACTGCGAATAGGCAACGCCGCCGACGATCACAATCACGATCGACAACACACTGGCGAAGATCGGCCGGTCGATAAAGAAATGCGAGATCATCCGTATGTCTTCCGATCAGTCACAATTCTCGGTTTGTATGCTGAATTTATCTCGTCCACCTCGTGCACGGAGCGTGGCATGTATCGAGCAACCTACTTTGCAGCAGGCTTGGCATTCGTCATGACGGGGTGCCCCGACCCATCCACCGGCTCAACCGGGTCATTCACGCGAGCTCTTTGCAGCCCCAGCACGACAACCCAATCGTTCGGCCCGAGCGCCGGCTGCCCTTTCTCCCCCGCAAGCACGACTCGCATCCCATCGTCGAGCAGCCGCCCGGGGACGATATTCTTGCGAATGACGACGTTCTGTTCGTTGAGGCAGAGCAGATACTTTTTGTCCTGATCGGTCAAAATCGCGGATTCGGGCACCAACAGCCCCTGATACGGCTCACTGGTCGGAATGCGCACCCGCACACGCTCCCCCGACACGAACAATCCCTTGTCATTAGCTGCTTCGCCTCGAAGCTGTATCGTGCCGGTCCCGGAGTCGATCCGATTCTCGGCGAAATCGAGAATACCCTTGTGCGGGTATCCTTCATCGAGTTCGCGGCCAAATTCGATGGGAATCCGGGCTTCTTTTAACACGTTGGGACGCTGACCGTCTGCTTCGGTCTTGCGGCGGCGCTGCTGGTACCGTTGTAACGACCGCTCATCGACGTACAAGTAGATCTGGATCGGGTCGGAGGCCACAATGGTGGTCAACACCGGATCGCTCCCACCCGCGTTGACAAGGTTTCCTTCCGTGAGATAGGCCCGGCTGACTCTTCCGTCGATCGGTGCATCGATCCGCGAATATTCGAGATCCAGCTGACGGCGCTTGACTTCCTCCTTGGCCGAGAGCAATTGCGCCTCGAACGTCTTCGTCGCGGCGATCATCTCATCCAACTGATTCTGCGTGGTGGCCCCTTTCTTGAACAACTCCTGGTACCGGATTTCCTCCTTCGCGGCTCGATCGCGCTGGGCATCGTAAATGTTGACCTGCTCCCGCGCCCGATCGATCTCCGACTGAAAAGGCCGAGGATCGAGTTCGAACAGCAAGTCTCCTTTTTTCACTATCTGCCCGTCGGTGAAATGCACCTTCTGAATGTGCCCGCGCACCCGCGCGCGCACTTCAACCGTCTGTGAGGCCTGCAGCCAGCCGTTGAACGGGTCATAGTCGACCAGTTCCCGCACTTCGGGCCGTTGCACGGTGACCTTCGGCGGCGGTGGAGTCACCGGAGTCGAGGCCGCGGAATCGGCGCAGCCGCTCAAAAATGTCGAGATTGAAACGAAGCCTGCACAAACGTAGCCGGCACGCAGAGCGCGGTTCATGGATGTCTTCTCCGCAGAGCGATTCCATCGTCGCGAAACGCAACGAGAAAAAGAGGTGTCACTAGCAACTTAAGCGGAATTCTCCAGGGTCGCAAGCCGCATCCTGGAGAAACGCGATCTGTCGGGATGCAAATCGTGTGACACCCGCGGAGGGAAATTCCGCAGACTAATCGAACGCCACACCTGTACTTTTTGACAGCCTGCGTAGATCCTCCACGACCGGCTGCAGCAACGGAATGCCGTTCTTGCGACGATCCGCCTCCGCCAGGCGTTCCGGATCGCCGGGGATCAACACCCCCTCTGTTCCCGGGGCGGCCTTTGTCGCGCGGAAGGTGCGAATCCAGTCGTCGATTTGCCGCTTGAATTCGTCAACGTCGATGAAGGCGGAGATCCGCAGCGCCCCGAAGAAGTGTCCGATCCCTTTGCCGACCCAGCGCGGCGGATCGGCGCACATCAATGCAAAGGCCGGAGTGAACGGCCCCCAGTTCGCTCCGGAGAGCGGACCAGAGAGGATATCGACCATGGCCGACAGGCAGTACCCTTTGTGCGCGCCGCGCAGCCGGTCTCCTCCCATCGGCAAGAGCGCGCCCCCTTCGACCATCTGTCGCGGGTCGGTTGTCGGGAGTCCCTCGGAGTTGACCGCCCAGCCTTCGGGGATTGACTCGCCGCGACGCAGTGCGTTCTCGATACGCCCAAACGTCGCGGAGGTGGTGGCCATGTCGATCACGATGGGCGGTTCTTCGTGCCCGGGAAAGGCAATCGCGAATGGATTCGTTCCCAGCCGGCGTTCCGCTCCCCACAATGGCGCGACGACGCTGGTGGTGTTCGTCATCGACATGCCGATCTGGTCGCGCTCGAGCGCTTGCAGCGGATAATATCCCGCGATGCCGTAATGATTTGTATTCCGCACCGCCACCCAACCGGAGCCGGCCGCGTCGGCCTTGTCCATGGCGATGGCATTCGCGCGCGGACCGACCACCAGGCCGAGTCCGGAGTCGCCGTCGATCGTCGCGGTGCTGGCGGACTCGCGGACGATTGTGATGTTCGGCC